>JANNJZ010000231.1:0-1771 GCA_031396065.1 Pyrinomonadaceae bacterium
CTTTGATCAAATGGATCCAACTTCGCCGTACTGTTTGCAATGAAGACAAACGTTGGCTTGTGCAAAAACTGGGTGGCTATCTCGTATTCGATCTGAGTGTAGGAACGGCGGGATTCGGCTGGGTCAGTGGAAGGGCAGAAAAAGCCAAACGCCGGCCCTATGAGACAGATGACAGCATCACAGTCTCTCATCAGCTCCTGAAGCTTGGTGCGCACCGCGTCGCTGTCAGCCGGGAACTCGCCCTGATGAGTACCGTCATGCCTGATGGCCTTTAAGTGGGCCGAGATCTCCGGACGATAGGACTCAAGGCCCTTAGTAGCAGCGCTGATGAAGAACTTCATGCCATCACCTTGAGCGAGCGCAAAAGTGGTTCTGACTCACTTAGAAGTCCAGCTTCGCGCGTCTTCGAAATCGATGAACTTAGTTAGAGTACTTGCGGACAAACAAATTGCTGGGTTCGTTCCCTCGTTGCGACGAGGCAGCTCTGGCCTGCGGTCTCTACCAGGGAGTATGCGAACAACCAGATTGGCCGGTGAATTGCGGCGGTAGACTACACCAATAAAATGCGACCGGCAACAAAGAATCTTGATCGAATTCGAGCGTTGCCGTAGCCACGGTCCAGCTGGTCACAATCTGGGTGACCCATCAACTGAGCTGATTCAAACGCTGCCACGGTGAGAAAGGCGGCATTTCGATCGTGCCTTTGGCGGACAAGGTTCTGTACCCTGTACGCAGGGTCGGTGTACGCCACGATTAAAGACCAGCCATCTCGTTTTCATCCCTGGCGGCCCATAACACCATCGGCAGTAAGCGTCTCAGTACTAATACTTGCTACGCAACACATTATTCTCGCGCGCGCGAGGAGTGAAATTAGGGACTCAAATCCCCATTGATAAGTGCGCCCATGGTAATTGAGGGTAGCGACAGTCTGATGATATATGAAGTAAACCAAGCCGTGATCCGCATCCAGAATTGGGTTGCGGACGATACTCCGGTCATCTTTAGCACCTTTGTCGTTCCAGAAATGGGCATGGAGATGCGCGCCACCATTCTGACAACGGGTCATGAAAGCTCTGGTTTTCAGTCGCCTACGCATTATCATGCGCGCACTGACGGCGCGAGAGTTTCGGCAGCCAGGCTGAAGTAAACGGCTCAAAAACCTGGAGTGCGGGGCAGCGAATCATCAGGCTCTCTGAAATCTCGGGATTAGTTGCCAACGAGTCGCCAATTGTTTCAGGGTCGGCGATTCCCGTTGACTCTCAACCAAAACGGGATCACAATTCGCCGAATCCAAGAGAGGTGGACCTGCCATGATCTCCAAAACTCGCATTCTGTTCCCCAACCACCGCGCCATGTTCCTCAAAAACTGCGACATGTTACGCAAGAAGCGCATCGCTGTGGTCCTGGTTCTTTCAATAGCTTCGTGGGTTATTCCGTTGCAAACGGCCAGTGCTCAATCCACCGCTGCCCAAACGTTTCGGCCTGTCGTCCGTGGCAAACGTGGAGTTGTCGCGGGTGGGCATCCACTCTCGGTTGAAGCCGGCCTACGCATCTTGCAAAAAGGCGGCAATGCGGTCGACGCAGGAGTTGCGACAATTCTCGCGGCTTCGGTGATTGAGTTTTCTCACTTCTCTTTCGGGGGCGAAGTTCCGATCCTGATCAAGCTGAAAGGCAAGAACGTCGCTGTTATTGAAGGCATGGGCCAGGCGCCGATGAAGGCCACGCGTGAATTTTTTCTGAGTCGCGCTGCTAAAGAAGGATCAGGCATGGC
>JANNJZ010000268.1:0-2502 GCA_031396065.1 Pyrinomonadaceae bacterium
ATTAGTAGTATATGCTGGATTACTAAACATTGCTTTCATCTTTTCCGGATCCCGTAGAGCTGGTATACCATTGCGGTACCACTCCGAGCATAAACATCTTGAGAGACCCGGCATCGCTCGAATGGCAGCCTATTATCAAGGTTGAGCACTACAAACTTAAAACTGACTCGGAAACCAAGCCAGTCAATCTGCGCGAGGAATCGCCACCATACGCCGCTGAAGACAAGACGAACTAAATCAAAGAATGAAATACCCGAAGCGACTCATTGAAGTTGATCTGCCCATCAAGCGGATCTCGACACACGCGCGCCGCGAGAAATCGATCCGACATGGACACATATCGACGCTCCACATCTGGTGGGCGCGACGGCCCCTTGCAGCCTGTCGTGCTGTGATTTGCGCATCCCTTTGGCCAGATCCAGTCGATGTGACTGATGCAGACATCGCCAAAGCCCGGGCAGATGGAAAAGCACTAGAGCCGAACTCGTGTCCTCCAGACTTCGTTGCCGCTGCAAAGCGAGAGATGGCAGCTTGGGCAGGGAAGCACCTGAATCTGTGCAGCCCGGAGAGCTTTTCGCGTTTCAATGAAATCTCTAAGAATCCGGCTGTTTTGGACGACAGACTGCAATTGCGAGCTTCTTTGCTGGATTTCATTTCTGACTTCGCGGATTGGGACAACAGCGCGAAGCGTGAGTATGTCGAAACGAGTAACGCACTCACTCAAGCCGCGCATGAAGCGCTGGGCGGAAGCTCAGGTACGCGCGCACTTGTTGTTGACCCATTTGCAGGGGGCGGGTCAATTCCACTTGAGGCACTTAGGGTCGGCGCTGATGCATTTGCTAGCGATATAAATCCTATTCCCATTCTCTTGAATAAGCTGGTGCTCGAATACATCCCGAAGCATCGAAATCGGCTCTCTGAGGAACTCCGGAAGTGCGCGGAGTGGATCAGGGAGGAAGCTTTAAAGGAACTCCAGACCTTCTACCCGGCGGATCCCGACGGCTCCACTCCGGTAGCTTACTTGTGGGCGAGAACGATTAAGTGTGAGGGCCCTGGCTGCGGCGCTGAGCTTCCACTACTTCGCTCGCTCTGGCTTGCTAGGAAAGGAAAGCGATCACTGGCGTTCAAACTAACGACTGAACGAAATCAACGGTCGATAGGGTTTGAGATTTTGCCGAATGCAAAACCGAGTGAGGTGGGCAAAGGAACGTGTGCCGGTGGTAAGGCAACTTGCCCAGTATGCGGCTACACGACCCCTGTGGAGTCCGTGCGCACACAGCTTGGAGAAAGGAGAGGTGGTGCCAGTGACGCGCGGCTAGTGGCCGTGGTGACGAGCAAGGCTGACCGATCCGGCCAGACTTTTCGGCTTCCCACGACGCGTGATTTGGCAGTCGTGAAGAATGCCCAAATTGAGCTCGAGTCCCGCGCGGCTCACGTAAAAGGATCTCAGTCGCTTCTGCCCGAAGGGAAGATTAATCATCTGCGAGGCTTCTTTAACGTTGTTCTCTACGGAATCACTACGTGGAAGGACATTTTCGCTCCACGCCAAGCGCTCACGCTGGCGACACTGTCAAAGTTGGTGAGAGAGCTTCCCAAAGACATCACAAAGTCGTTTGAACCCGGTCTAGAGGAAGCAGTAAAGACGTGCCTTGCGTTGCTCGTTGATCGAGTGGCAGTTCGTTGCACAGCGAATTGCATATGGGACGCAACAACGAACTGCATCATGCAAGTTTTCAATCAAGGTCAATCGCTCCCTGCCCGATGGGAATTCGCCGAAATGAGCCCGCTAATCGATTCCGGAAGTGGCTGGGCAACTAGCGTCGAGTACGCGCTGAAGGTAATCGATCACTGCAATAGCATTCCCCACGCAGGTCATACGGAACGTGCTTCAGCAACCGCGCATCCTTTGCCGAGCGACAGTGCAGAGGCAATCGTCACAGATCCGCCTTACTACGCGGCAATCCCATATTCTGATTTGTCGGATTTCTTTTTTTCCTGGTTGAAACGGAGCCTCGAAGGCTTCCACCAAGATCTTCTTGGCCCAGACCTTACAGAGAAAGACCAAGAAATTGTTTCTCTCGCCCATCGCGCAGCCATGTATCGCAACAAGGACAATGCTTGGTTCGAGAGTCAAATGGGGCTCGCATGCGCTGAAGCGCGTCGCGTCTGCAAGCCTCATGGAATTGGTGTGTTCGTCTTTGCAAACAAAGAGACCGCTGCTTGGGAAGCGATGCTTGCCGCACTGATTGATTCGGGATGGATCGTTACGGCTTCATGGCCAATTGATACCGAGAGTGAAAATCGCCTTCGAGCACAGGGATCTGCTGCCTTAGCTTCATCGGTCCATCTGGTTTGTCGACCCCGAGAAAATCCCGATGGCAAAGTAGTTGAAGAAAAGGTAGGTGATTGGAGAGATATCCTGCAAGAGCTTCCACGCAGAATCCATGAATGGATGCCGCGTTTGGCGGAGGAAGGAGTTGTTGGGGCCGATGCAATATTTGC
>JANNJZ010000275.1:0-5578 GCA_031396065.1 Pyrinomonadaceae bacterium
TGGAAGCTGTGATTCAGCGAGCCGAGCGGGAAGCAGATCTTCTTGATGTCGCCGGTGTCGGGCGCATTTTAGTAGAGCTTGACCGGCTCGACGACGCGTTTCTTCAGGAAATCCGGCGACGAGTTCCAATCATCAGTTTCACGCTCATACAGGTACGAGTAAGCGAGCCGACTCATGTTGTATTGGCGTCTCAGCTTGATCCTATTCTCAAACAGATTGAGGCCCTCTACGATTTGGCCAGCCAAGTGCAGGCGACGATGATCATGATGTTTTTACATGGGCTTCGATCCTTTCTTGTGGTAGCGGCCTACCGAAAAAATTCGACCATCGCGCAACGATTGGAAAGCGTTGAGGCGAGGATTCATGCATTGATTCCGATGACGGAGCAATGGAGTAATATCGGGCGTGTTGAACGCTCGGCTATTAGTGAGATCTTGGCAGTCTAGCCTATAGTGTTCATAGTGGTTTGCAAGAAACCAGGCAGGCCCCAGGCGAGGTAGATATATTTGTGGGCTGCTGCCGGTTTGGCAGACACCCCCGTACGCTAATCCGGCCTGCTTTTCGAACACCATGGGACTGAGATACCCCAGCGTGGAGTGCCGCCGCCGAGGATTGTAGAAGCACTCGATATAATCGAACACATCGGCTTTGGCCTGAGCGCGCGTGCGGTACATCTTCGCGGCCGTGCGTTCGGCCTTCAGCGAAGAGAAGAAGCTCTCCATCACCGCATTGTCCCAGACGTTGCCCACTTTCCCAAGGCGTTCGGCAGGGAGCTGGTCTATCTGGTTGGTCTAGTCTGTCTCGTTTGTTTGGTTCGTCTTGTTTATTTGGTTGAACGAATCTAATCAGATGAAGCAAATCAACCAGATAAACAAAACAAACCAGATCAACCAAATAACGGTCTTCGTCTGAATCCAATTGGATTCTACGGGAATCAAAATGGATTCAGTTGAGAGAGTGCCTGTTATGTTCTCTGCCTGCGTATTGCCCTCCGACATCACAAAAACCAACCAATTTTGAAAGTAATCACGAAGAGTTTCTCAAAGCCGGCTACAGAATCCGCTGGCACATCGATTGCGCTATGCCTCGTCAGGCGACTATCGGCGTGAAGCGTATCTACCTGAAATTAGTGCTGAGTGCTGAGTTGGAAGACGAGGAGAGTGCTCTGATTTATTTGGTTCATTTGATTAGATTCGTTCAACCGAAAAAACCAAACAAACCAAATAAACGAGACAGGCCAGTCCGACTACCCCCAAATGGGCTATTGCTAAAAATGCCGTACAGGTTTACTAGAGGCTACCAGTTTATTTTACGTAATCGTTTATGTGCGCGGTTTGACTCGTTTATCTTACAAGACCTTCAGAAGGAGAGCCAGCCATGAATGGCAGCTCAGGCTTCCAAGAAGTGCAGTCTTCTACTCCCCGATCATCAACAAATCGGTTCCTGCACGAGCAACGGCATCAATTCGGGACAAGTGCCTGGCACCTTCTCTGTACTCATGTTCTCAGCGCTCTCTCCACAGGCATCAGCAGAAGTAGGAAAACGTTACTGACAACATTTTCCGCACGAATCGACCTTTATGCCGACATCGCCGAAAAGCAGGAAAAGATTCCTGCCACTATTTCTGCGTCCCCTGCACAACGCATCCGGGCGTTTATAGTGGTAGTTGTTAAGAGGAGTTGCATTTCACACAGGAGGTGCGAGATGAGAAGGTTCGAGACGTATTTCTTAGCTATAAGCCTGACGCTCGGCGGCCTGTTGCTACAATATGACCCTGCATCAGCTGGGTTTAGTGACACGATGGTACACCATGGCAATGGAAGTGGGACACCATCAAGCGGGTGTGTCTCGCACATGACTGATCCGACAACCGTATCACCCACCAATCCGGCAACGTTTAAAATATGTAAAGCTAATTCAAGCGCAACTGAATGGGCTGTTGAGATCAGAAGGAATTCTTCCCCCTACCTACTCGTTACGGGTTGCAGTGTGACAAGAAGTTATGTACCAGAAATTCCACCATTCCACTTAACATGGTCGTGTACCCTCCCTCAGTCAGGTATCTATTATAGAGGAACAATTACGTACTGGGTAGGGACTACAATGTACGTTTCTGCAATAGACAAGAGGTTTTTTAAACCCTGATCTGGGTTCAATCATAAACGCATCTCACGCGTCATGACAGATCATTCCGCGATGAAGAACGATAGATATCGGAATAAGGAGAGCGCCGATGCGAACTAGACCATTATCCACACGCGAAATAGTGTGGTCCTTATTGAGATGCACTTTGTTAGTCCCGATTCTTTTTACGTTTGGTTGTGCAAACAAGCTAAACCTGATACCCGAAGGTAAGTATGGGGTATTTGACGTTAACCACCCCATCCGATCCATACTGGCTGCAGAAGTGGACTACCCCATCGTTGTGAGTGTGCCGTCGGGTGCGAAAACGTTCCCAATATTTTGGACAAAGAAGGGAGAAGCCACCTGGTATCCCTTTTGGGTCTCCGTAACTTGGTGGCGATTTGGCCTGGTTGCGGAGGGGGTGGAAAAGGCTCTGTGTTACACCGATTGGAAGCCTGTTAGCACCGAGAATATGGATGCGACGGAATTCCCGTGCGACATTAATGTCGATCAATACCTTGCTACCCCACTGATTGGAATGCTTGACTTTCGTTTCGGTGGAGACACAAATACACCACCGGGGGACGATGAGGCAACTGATGGAGTAGCGCGTTTGTATTTCCTGATTGAGAAAAAATGAATGGGAAGTCTAGGTCTTCAATAATTTGAGAACGAGTGGTTCGACAACAGGGCCCTCCTCGGCACCAGACAAGGCGCCAAACGAGAAGGTCGGTTAGCCATAGGACTTTACCTTGTTCGAACCACGTGGGAATCAAAACACTCGATGAAAGACGAACTTGACGGAAAACAGCTCTCCATCGATTAGGATTTAATTGCGAGAACACGCGGTTCGAACACCTTGAATTGCGGCTGGGGGAATTCATCATGAGAGAAAGGCCGGTGACCGTCGGCGCACCTTGCATCTCCTCCCTCGTTGTCGCTCTACTCTTCTTTAGTCTCGCTCCGTTCTTATCCTCAAGTTTCAGAAAAGCCGAAGCCAGCCCACCAACGGCGATTTCTCCAACTGATGGAACTGGAAGCCCTGCCAGTTTCGGTACAATCATCACTTCAGGAACCTCTACTGTTCCAACCAATCTGTGCACCACAAACTGTGTGATCACAGGTGGAACTAGCGTGGGGCACAATCTCTTCCACAGTTTCGGTGATTTCAATATCGGGACATTGGACAGCGCCCGATTTCAAACGGGACTCGTTAACCCCATCCCTGATGCGAGCGTATCGAATATTCTTGCCCGGGTCACGGGAGGGCAATCAAATCTATTCGGAAACTTGGACAGTGCAACCTACTACCCTTCCGCCAATCTGTTCCTGATGAACCCCGCAGGATTTTTGTTCGGCTCTAATGCAACGGTCAATGTCGGCGGGATGATGACCTTCACGACGGCAAATTCCATGCAGCTGACAGATGGCGGGCGTTTCAACGCCAACCCCAATGCCTTGCCGGCTGACCTTCTTACCGCTGCGCCAGTGGCGGCGTTTGGGTTCATAGGATCCAATCCTGCCGCCATCGATTTCAGAGGCGGCCAACTCACCGTCGCACAGGGGACTGGCATCACGCTCGTTGGCGGGAACATCAACCTGGTGCCCGATTTTTCTGGCACACCAAGCAGCATCACAGCACCAGGCAGACCAATCCTCCTCACAAGCGTAGCAGGAATGGGCACAGTGGCGGTAGATACGGGAATCCCAGCCGTGGGAATGGCATTGGGAACTGTCATGCTCGGTCAAGGCACCACTCTCGACACTTCGTACAATAGTGGCGCCTCCTTGGTCGGCGATGGGAGTGGTGGTGCAATATCCATCCGTGCAGGTCAGTTCGTGGCGACCGGAGCTACAATCATCACCAGTCCGGACACTGACTTCGTCAGTTTTTCCAGCACAGGATCGGGAGGCGACATCGCCGTGAACGTCACAGGCGCAGCCACGATTGCCGACAGTTTCATTCAAACGAACTCCTTGGTCGCTGGTCACGCAGGCGCCGTATCTCTTGCTGCTAAGACCGACCTAACACTCACAAATTCCATCATTGACTCGACGAGCATCAATGAGTCGGGAACAGTTGGAGCCTTGGGCAACGGAGGCGCTGTGACCTTGACAACTGAAGAGGGAATCCTGTCCATGGCCGACTCGCTCATCTTGACCAATGCCACTAATGCCGGAAATGGCGGCACGGTGACGATCAAGGGAAAGGATGTCACTTTCAATAGAGCTGGTATCATCACAGACGTGGATGCCTCCGGTTTCGATGTCACCGGTGATCCGCCTCTGGGCCAGGTCCATCCAGGTGCGGTGACCGTCACAGCTGCGAATACAGTTACGTTCTCTGGTTCATTTGGCGATGATCCCGGCATTGCGGTAATCAGCGCAAGTGCCTCAGGAACTCTAGTCGATGCAGGCCGAGTTACAATCACCGGCAAGACAGTGAATCTGTCAGTCGGCAAGGTCGATGCAGCTACAGAGACTCAGAACATCATCAGTCCCGGCAACGGTGGGGCGATCGAGATTCAAGGCAACCACGTGAATCTGAATCAATTCCAGCTATTCAGCAATGCCTCCGGCTCTACACAGAGCACCGGAGCCGGAGGAAGCATTCTTGTTCGAGGTGTCGACAGTATCCAAGCCAACACCATCAAGCTGACCGCCTCTAGAGTAGACGCAGGCGCGGTGACCGGTGGTGGAGGAGGACCGATAGAGTTCCAGACGAAAGGTTTGACACTCAGCGACGGTACAATTGTCACTACTAGCTCACTCGGACCCGGCTCGGGCGGAACCATCACGATTGGGGGAGCTGAGAATGTCACCATAGAGTCCGGATCACAGGTCTTAGCAGACGTGGTGTTCGCTCCACTGATTCCACAAGGCACGGCAGGTGACATTTTGTTCGAAACCCAGAATTTGGCAGTCCTTAGCGGAGGCCAGATCGGCGCCAGGACCCTTGTAAATTCCACCGGGAATGCCGGCAATATCACGGTGCAAGGCAACAGTAACAATCCAGCCCAGTCGATCCTCATTGATGGAATCGGCAGCGGTATCTTCTCAACCGCCGAAGGTACCGGCGCGGGCGGAAATATATTCATGAATGCCAACTCGGTCGCGATGACCAACGGTGCCAGCGTCTCCGCCAGCAGCACCGGTCCCGGCAACGCGGGCAACATTCAGATCGATGCCGGCAACCAGTTCGCGATGACGAATAGCACGGTGACGACAGAAGCCGACCAGGCGGGCGGTGGCAGCATCAAGATCACAACCACGCCCAGCGGCACGGTCCAACTCACGAACAGTATGATCAGCGCGTCGGTGGCCGACGGGCCTGGAGGGGGCGGGAATATTTCGATAGATCCCCAGTACGTCATTCTCCAAAACAGCCAGATTCTGGCCCAGTCGGCGCAGGGTCAGGGCGGCGCAATCACGATCATCATTACCAATGGCGGGC
>JANNJZ010000293.1:0-2164 GCA_031396065.1 Pyrinomonadaceae bacterium
ATATTGGGTTTCCCTTTTAATTCGTTGTGGTAAAGCAAACTGTTAGTTTGCGGTTGGGGTCTCGTAAAGCAAACTGTTAGTTTGCGATGGTGGCTAACGACGAACGCAAATAGATCATACGTTCGTTTAGAGGTGGGCACCGCCCACCGGTGCGGCGTCGATGAAACCATTCAACCACCCACACAGACGCTGATTATTTATCTGAATCGTTTCTTCCACGCCGCACCGGTGGGCGGTGCCCACCCCTAAACGAACGTATGATCAATTAAGCTTTACGAGAACCCAACCGCAAACTAACAGTTTGCTTTACCACAACGAATTAAAAGGGAAACCCAATATGAAATTTTCCAGCCGCCTCAGCACCGCCCTGGTCATTAGCATTCTCTTGACCATAACACTTCTCAACTCAACCGCCGGCGCGTCTGGCCCATCGAATTGGCCGCAGTGGCGTGGCCCCGACGGCCAGGGCGTCTCCGCCGAGACCGGTCTCCCTACGGAATGGACTGACGCCAAAAATGTGAAGTGGAAAACGGCGATTGCCGGACTCGGCCATTCTTCGCCCATCGTTTGGGGGAAAAAGATTTTCCTCACCACCGCGCTTGACGGCGAAGCCATTCCCGGCCGGACCAAGGGTGTTACCCACAAGATGTCTGACGGATCGACCTTCGTTCACCCAGACGCGGTTGGTGCGGACCTGAAGCACACGTTCAAAGTTATCTGTCTCGACCGCGACACCGGAAAGGTCCTCTGGGAGCAGGTGGCCTACGAAGGCCCGGTGCAGGACAGCCGCCACAAGAAAGCCAGTTTCGCCTCTTCCACTCCGGCGACTGATGGCAAATATGTCTTCGCCTTCTTTGGCAGTGAAGGTCTCTACGCCTACGACTTTAAGGGCAAACAAATTTGGAAACAGAACATGGGTACACTGGGCACCGCCAGCGTGGGCTACGGCGTGTCACCGATTCTCTTCGGCAACCTGGTGATAATGCAGTGTGACGATAGTGGTATGCAGTCGTTCATCGCTGCTTTCGACAAGAAGACAGGCAAGGAAGTTTGGCGGGTAGCTCGCAAAGTGGACGTCACCTGGAGCACCCCGGTACTGGTACAAACCACAAAGGGCACCGAACTCGTTGCTGCCGCTGCGGAAGCGATCATTGCCTACGATCCGGCAACCGGCAAAGAACTCTGGCGACATAAGGGTTTGGAGAGCAACGCGGTTCCGACGCCAGTCGTCTTGAACGATCTCGTGGTGCTGACATCTGGCTATCCCAACAAAATCGCCCTGGCGCTCAAGGCCGGCGGCAGCGGCGACGTGACCGGTACGTCCAACCTCGTCTGGTCATACAAAAAGGGGACAGCGTATGTGCCGTCACCGATTCTCTACGGCGATTACGTTTACCTGGTGACGGATCGTGGTCTAATGACCTGCCTGGATGCGAAGACCGGAAAGATGGAGTATGAGGGTGCGCGGGTGCCGAAACCAACCATGTTCCTGGCGTCGCCGGTGGCGTACGAAGGTAAGATTCTGTTGACCAGCGAGGAAGGCGAAACCTTCGTTCTCAAAGCCGGTCCCAAGCATGAAGTGCTCCGTAGCAATTCGGTGGGCGAACCTGTCTACGCCTCTCCCGCTATCGCCAATGGAAACATTTTCATTCGTGGCGAGAAGCATCTTTTCGCGATTGGTAAGTAGGTTTCCGGCGGAAGGGAACAAGTTTGACGTCCAAAGCGTCTAACTACTGATCTACGAGGATTGCATCAGGTAGGACCTAGATTACTTGTCGGGTAAAACCTGATGTGAATGAGTCAAGTTTTTTAGGTCAGCATCAGAGAATTAGCCGCAGATGGACGCGGATGAACGCAGATCAGATCAGAAGATTTGTGGGTTGTATTTCCGATCCGTGTTTATCCGCGTGAATCCGCGGCCAAATACAACCGCACGTCTCGTCGGTCTGAGGCAGAGCCTCGCTAGATTACTTGTCGGGTAAAACTTGATGTGAATGAGTCAAGTTTTTGGGTCGGCAGTAAAACCGAGAGTTAGCCGAGGTGCGCTGTGGTGATAGCCTTTGCGGCTCTGCCGCCTTCCGTGCGGAAAGGCTCGGCCTTTCCGATAGCGGTTTCATTCTTCGAGGCTGTGCCTCTGATGTCGCACGGAGGCATAGCCTCAAAA
>JANNJZ010000302.1:0-3235 GCA_031396065.1 Pyrinomonadaceae bacterium
ATCTCAACTTCGGGCTAATTTGGAAAAATTTCCCGAAGCTTTCCTGGGGCCTTGTCCTCAGCCTGGAACTTGCTCTCGTGTCGATCGTGATCGGCGTCGTCATCGGGCTGGCGCTCGCACTTCTCTACGAATCGCGCGGGCACGTCATTCGCACCGTCATTACGCTATACGTGGAATTCATCCGCAATGTCCCGCTGATCCTGCTCGTATATCTGGTCTTCTACGGCGTTCCCACGCTGATCGACCTGCGCTACGACGCGACAACTTCTTTCGTAGTAACGCTTTCAGTCTACTCTGGTGCCTATCTTGTCGAGATCTTCCGCACTGGTCTTGCGGCGGTGCCACGCGGCCTGATCGATGCAGCCAAAGCAATTGGACTTACGCCCCGGCAACGGTTCCTTTATGTACGGTTGCCGACCATGTTCCGGATCGTGCTGCCCGCACTTAGCAATACATTCGTATCTCTTTTCAAGGATACCTCGGTTGCCTCGGTTCTGGCCGTGCCTGAGCTTACATACGGAGCGCAGTGGATCAACTTCAACACGTTCCGCATCGTTGAAGTCTATGCCATTGTCACACCGATGTACCTGGTAACCGGCTATGTAATCCTGGGCGCCCTTCGGCTGCTCGAACGGCAATTCAAGGTGCGGTGAGCGCGACGATGACGGGCATATTCTCATCAATGCCATTCCTGTGGCGCGGCCTCTTCGTAACCATCGAAGTTTCGGTACTGGTCATTTCTCTATCGCTCGTCGCCGGCCTCCTACTTGGTGTCGTGGTGACATACGGTCCGCTGCCGGCCCGCCTCGTCATTCGCCTCTTTTCGGATGTTATCCGTGGCATCCCCATTCTTGTTCTCATCTTCACGGTTTATTACGGCCTACCGGTGACCGGCCTCAATCTCAATAATTTTGTCTCCGCCGTCATTGCATTGGCGCTGTTTTCGACAGCCCAGATCATTGAAATTGCCCGGGGTGCTTTGCAGTCCATTCATCACGGCCAGACCGAAGCCGCCAAGGCAATCGGACTCACTTTCGCTCAGCGGCTCATTTACGTGATTTTTCCCCAGGCTTTGCGCCGTTTCCTGCCGCCGTGGATCAATAGCGTCACCGATGTGGTCAAGGGGAGCGCATTGGTGTCGTTGGTGGGCGTAGTAGATTTGATGCTAGCCATCCAGCAGGTCATAGGCCGCACCTACGTGCCGATGCCTCTCTATGTACTTGGCGCGCTCATCTATTTCGCGATCAATTATACGCTTTCGAGTCTCAGCCGCATGTTGGAAGCACGCTATGCTTATATCCGCGAGTAACGCGACCACGACCACAACTGGCGCTTCCGGGCAGCCAGTGGTCCGCATTCGCGGCCTGAAGAAGAGCTTTGGAAAGGTGGTGGTTCTCGACGGCATTGATCTCGATGTACATCGAGGCGAAGTGGTCTCGATTATTGGTCCGTCCGGCGGTGGGAAGACCACATTGCTGCGTTGCATCAACGTGCTTGAAATTTATGATGAAGGTTCGGTCCAGATTGACGGTACAGAGGTCGGTTTCAGGGACAGTTCCGGCGCACGACGACAACGGACGGAGCGCGATCTCGCCCATCACCGGGCCGAGACGGGAATGGTGTTCCAGCTGTTCTATCTGTTCCCGCACTTGACAGCCGCCGAGAACATAATGCTTGGACTTCGAAAGGTTCGCAGATTCAGTAAGGCCGAGGCCAGAGCCATCGCGGAACGCTGGCTTGACCGGGTCGGACTTGCCGCCAAGGCTGATAGCTTGCCTTCGCAGCTCTCGGGCGGTCAGCAGCAGCGGGTCGGGATTGCCCGCGCCGTGGCGATGGAGCCGAAGGTGCTGCTTCTTGACGAAATCACCTCGGCGCTCGACCCGGAACTGGTCGGCGAAGTGCTGACAGTGGTGCGCAAGCTCGCCGAAGACGGCATGACGATGATGGTCGTAACCCATGAGATGGCCTTCGCCCGCGAAGTCAGTAGCCGCGTGGTGTTCATTGACGCCGGCCGCATCGCCGCCGAAGGGAAGCCCGATGCCGTGTTCCACAATAAGTCGAACGAACGCCTCCGGAGCTTCTTGGCACGTGTCTCATAGATCGAAAGATCAGTCTGGCATTCCGTTCCTAAACACTTAGCGAACCAAATGCCTAGCCCCGGGCCAGGATTTCCGGCGCATCCTTGAGGATATTCGGGACCTACGGCTGGCTGCGTAGTGCTTTTCAGCTCTTTGCCAAGGACGCGAAATCATAGGCGCGCGCCAAGGCGGCAGCTTCCCGTAGTTCCGGTGTTGAACCCTAAGCGGCCATCAAGCCTGGCGTTCGGCACTTCCGAGATGGGTCATTCTCCGAAGTAGTGTTGCGATTTGGCCGTGTCCGCTTTACGGCTGAATCCGGAAGTGCCGATGGCACCTTGAGAACTCTCGCATAGCTGTGATTCCAACTCTCCACAACGGAGCATCGAATCATGCGGTATGAACTCAGCGATTACGAATGGTGTGTCATCAGCGCCCCGTGGATTTCTGTCAACTCGCGGGTGATGTCATAACGTTGGGAATGCAGCAAGAAGATGCGGTCTGCTTTTTTATCGACTGTATCGCCACCGGTGACGAAGTCGATCAATTGACGGCCCATAGAAAGCCTGATCAGAGTAGCCGTAATGGGTGCCACAATGGCGGGCGATTGCATGCCGGGGGAGAGCATTGACCTCTCTCATGCCGCAAATGGGCACGGCTGCGTTTCCAGGGACCGGTGGTATGCGTGGTAGGGGAGACGAAGTCCTAGAGGGGACGAGTGATCGCCATGGGGATGGGCACTGGCGCGTCCAGTGATTATTTCAATCCGCCTTGTGCCGCTTTCGCAAAGGGTGGTTGGCTTTCGTGAGGCCCATCTCGTCTAGACAAAATGCCAGATCCTCCTTTGATTTCGTTGGCGTCTAGACAGAACTAGGGCCTTCAATCAATTGAATTTGTTGGAAAAATATAGAAATCATAATCCTGGGGTCGGGGGTTCAACTCCCTCCCCCGCTACCACCGCTCGCCCACGCCGGGCACTCAAGGCCGCCTTTCCAGGGCGACGGCGGTGGCTTCGCCGCCGCCGATGCACAGCGAGGCGATGCCCTTGCGGGCGCCGCGGGCGATCATGGCGTGCAGAAGCGTGACCACGATGCGGGCCCCCGATGCACCGATCGGATGACCCAGCGCGCAGGCGCCGCCGTTGACGTTGACGATGCCGG
>JANNJZ010000327.1:0-1887 GCA_031396065.1 Pyrinomonadaceae bacterium
CGATTAATTCGATCACCATACGCGGGTCGCTTATGACTGCCGACGGATGTGATTTGCAGTAATCACAGTCGCATACTCTTGGATTAAAACTGCCAAGCGGCTCAGCAATTGAGACGCTCATCTTCCATTTCTTACATTTGCACGAGCCAGCGTAATTCATACTCAAAGAGCATAACGAGACTGTAGAAAAAGTCGGAAATAGGTCGTCTTTTGAAGCCCAGCCATTCTTTTGAAAATTCCTCGATCCATATTTAACGTTTCATCTTCGCTTCGCTCGTCGATCGTGGGGAAGTTTCTCTTATGATCGAAGTGCGCAGTTACCTTCAAAATTATCGTGCCCCATATAGCTGCCTATTGGAAGCGATTGCTCGCGGGGACTTTTTCTACAGCCTTGTATGGTTGTCCACGCTGTCTCATAGTTGAGAGAGCTGGGGTGGAGGGACATCACTACAGCATTCTGGCGCTGCGGCGTACAGACTCGTTGAGAAATCTCCCACCCCACACCGCAATGGTCGATGAGGAATCTAGCAGCAGGGTAACTATAAATCCTTGACTGCCGATGTGATCGCAAGTTTACCGCGGTGTACTCCATCCCAGCTACTTTTTCTCTCAGTGAAAAGGAGCGTGTTATGCAAACGTCTCTAAACATAGGTGCCGATGTGGCTAAGGATGAAATCGTCGTAGCCTGTTCCGAAAATTCCTTTCCTCCACGTACCGTCTTGAATCAACGCCGAGCAATTGTCGCATGGCTTAAAAGCCTACCGAAAGGCAGTCGCCTCGGGTTGGAATCAACCGGTAGGTATCATGAACTGCTTGCCGACTTGGCGCATGCAAAGGGGCTCACGGTCTTTGTACTCAACCCGAGGGACACGCGACATTATGCGAAAGCCCTTGGTCAACGGGCCAAGACGGATCGTACCGACGCGCAACTTATTGCTCGCTACGTTGCTCATGAACATGCTCAATTGCTTAGGTATCAACCGGCTACTAAAGAGCAGCGACGTATCGATCAGTTATTGAGACGCCGTGCCAAATTGAGCTCCGTCCGAGCAAGTCTTCGACAGACTTTCAGTGGTGTTGAGGGGTTCGGTGTTGAACTCAATGCCGTGTTGACTAAGCTCGACAGGCTCATCAAGCAGGTCGACGGCGCTTTAGATGAGTGCTGCCGGCAAAGTCCTGCCCAAGCAAAAACACAGCAGCTATTGCAAACCATTGATGGCGTCGGCCCAGTTGTTAGTATGAGCCTTGCCAACTTACTTCAGCGTTTGCCGTTCAAAACCTCCGACGCGGTCGTGGCCTTTGTTGGCTATGACACTCGTGTATTCGATTCTGGACAAAAGACTGGACGAAGGCGGCTCAGTAAACGCGGACCTGCAGAGCTTCGTCGCCTACTCTTTATCGCTGCCATGGCGGCCGCCAAAACCAAACTCTGGCGGCCAATCTACGACCACTACCGTCAGAAAGGCCTCAGTACTACCGCTTCGTTGTGTGTTATCGCGAGAAAGATACTTCGCACCGCATGGTCACTACACAAGTATCAACTCCCGTTCGACCCGCTGCGACTCGCTTCTAGCGCTTGACGAAAACCATAGAATCTCAACGCCTGAGTTAAGCCGCGCCGCGAAGCGTCGGCTTGAACGAATTGCTAGGCGCCAGCAGGGCAGCTATTTACTGGATCAGCCCTGCAAAGAATTCCGGCTTCATCGTAATCCACAGTGCGATCATGCCGCCGAGGGCCAAACCCATAATCGTGCCAGCAGCTACTCCACGCCAAAGCATCTTTTGTTCGCCGTTTGTCATTTCACACCTCCAAAGTCAACCTTCAAACGCTATCGCAGATCAGTGTCCATTGTCTCTCGATCGCCGTAACGCTGGGAAGCGCCTAAT
>JANNJZ010000329.1:0-4508 GCA_031396065.1 Pyrinomonadaceae bacterium
CGGCGACTGGCGAAACGCTGGCACAGGTGCCGGTCGATGGTGAGGCCGACGTAACGGCAGCTATAGAATCCGCGGCCGCCGCTTTTCCCGCCTGGCGTCGCACACCACCAGAGGAGCGCATTCAGTTTCTCTTCAAGCTCAAGCAGCTTCTGGAAGATCACGTCGAAGAGTTAGCCAGACTGATTACGATTGAGAATGGCAAGACCTTGACGGAATCGCGGGCGGAGTTGCGGCGGGCAATTGAGAACGTCGAGGTGGCCTGCGGCATTCCAACGCTAATGCAAGGCTACAACCTCGAAGACGTCGCCAGAGGCATTGACGAGATGATGATTCGTCAGCCGCTGGGCGTCGTCGCCGCCATCACCCCTTTCAACTTTCCGATCATGGTGCCGTTCTGGTTCATTCCTTATGGCATCGCCTGTGGCAATACTTTCATAGTGAAGCCCTCTGAGAAAGTCCCGCTTACGATGCGCCGCCTGTTCGAGCTTATTCATGAACTGGGATTGCCGCCTGGAGTGATGAGTTTGGTAAACGGTGGGAAGGCAGTTGTTGACGTACTGCTCGATCACCCCAAGGTTCGAGCGATAAGTTTCGTTGGGTCCACGCCGGTAGCGAAGTATATCTACACGCGCGGTTCAGCCAGCGGCAAGCGGGTTCAATGTCAGGGCGGAGCCAAGAATCATGTGGTGGTGCTGGCCGATGCTGATATGGAAACGACGACTCAGATCGTCAGCGACAGCGCCTTTGGCTGCGCCGGCCAGCGTTGTTTGGCGGTGTCGGTCGCAATCACTGTGGGTGAGGCAAGGAACACATTCAGAGATGCCATTGCCGCAAGTGCTGAGTCGATAAAAGTGGGTTCAGGCCTCGATGAATCCACTCAGATGGGACCGGTCATCACCGGCGCGAGTAAAACGCGCATTGAAGACCTGATTGCCAGAGGAAAGAGCGAAGGTGCATCCGTACTGATTGATGGTAGAGAGGCCAGGATCCCGAGCTTTGAGCACGGCAACTTCATTAATCCGACAGTGCTCGAGAATGTTCCTGCCGGCGGTGAGTTGTCGAAGACGGAAATCTTTGGACCGGTGCTGAGCCTGGTCCACGCTGAGACCGTAGACGAAGCGCTTGAGATTTTGTCAAAGAGTCTCTATGGCAACGCTGCCTCAATCTTCACGAGCAGCGGTGCGTCCGCGCGCAAGTTCCGCTACGAAGTGGAGGCCGGCAATGTCGGCATCAACATCGGAGTCGCCGCCCCCATGGCCTACTTTCCGTTCAGCGGTTGGAAGGATAGTTTCCTGGGAGTGATGCACAGTCAGGGGCGGGACGCTGTCGAGTTCTATACCGAGAAGAAAGTTGTGATCGAACGATGGCCGAAGCAGTGGTCGCGTAAGTTTTAGTTTCGTCATCCAGCTTTTGACTTCCCATTGATACCGTGGCTCCAGGGTGGTGTCCTGGCTTGAAATATCTCTCTGTGCAACCTCAGCGTCCTCTGTGTCTTTGTGGTGAATAGTCCAGGAAGCACCACCACAGAGACACAGAGAACACTGAGGTTGCACAGAGAAGTGATGATGAGCACACTACCGCGGCTGTTGGGCGAGGTACGGTCTATTAGTTCGCCAAATTCTATCTTCATAGGGTCACCCCAAATGGCAGATACTCCCGTTCTGGAAATGCGTCACATCAGGAAGACGTTTCCCGGCGTGGTGGCGTTAGATGATGTTGACTTCGAATTGCGGCCCGGCGAAGTGCACATACTGCTTGGCGAGAACGGCGCGGGCAAATCCACGCTCATGAAGATCCTGAGCGGAGCCTATCAAAAGAGCGCGGGCCAGATCGTTCTGGATGGTGCTGAAGTAGAGATTAAGAATCCCAAGCACGCACAGACACTTGGCATCAGCACTATCTACCAGGAATTCAATCTGATTCCCCACTTGTCGGTGGGGGAGAATATCTTTCTCGGGCGCGAGCCTGCCCGGGTGCCGGGTTTCATTGATCAGCGCACAATCTTCAAAGAGGCGGCGAGCGCTTTAGGCGGGCTGGGGTTGACACTCAATCCTCGCAGATTGGTCAAAGAGCTAAGAGTGGCTGAACAGCAGATGGTGGAAGTTGCCAAGGCGCTTTCATTGGACGCGCGAATCCTGATCATGGATGAGCCAACTGCCGCTCTTGCCGAACACGAAATCCAGGAACTCTTCGCCACTATTCGCACGCTCAAGGCGAAAGGTGTCGGGATTGTTTACATATCTCACCGGATGGAAGAGCTGTTTGAAATCGGTGACCGCGTGACCGTCTTGCGAGATGGACGCTCGGTTGGCACTTACGACGTGAAGGGAATCAACAAGACTGAACTAATTCGCCTGATGGTCAATAGGGAACTGACGGACCTGTTTCCGAAAGAGCAGGCGCCGCGAGGTCCGGAGGCACTACGCGTCGAAGGGTTAAGCACCAGGACCGGTTTGAAAGACATCAGTTTCACCCTTCACAAGGGAGAGGTTCTGGGTATCGCGGGATTGCTGGGGGCGGGACGAACGGAACTGGCGCGAGCAATCTTCGGTGTCGACAAACTAACCTCGGGGACTATCTACCTCAACGGAGTTCCGCAACGCATCGGTTCGCCACGGGCAGCGATCAATTCTCGGATTGGGTTCCTGACCGAAGATAGAAAGTCCCAGGGTTTGGTTTTACCGTTGTCTGTTAAAGAGAACCTTTGTCTTTCGAGTATCGACAAGTTTTCGAGTCTTGGTGTTATGAAGCCCAGCGAGGAACAGGCAGCAACCGACAAGTATGTAAAAGAGTTGCGTATCAGGACCCCAAGCTCGGACCAGAAGGTGGTGTTCCTGAGTGGTGGCAATCAACAGAAAGTAGTGCTGAGTAAATGGCTTTGCTCCGAGGCCGAAGTTTTTATCTTTGATGAACCTACCCGTGGCGTTGACGTTGGCGCGAAAACAGAGATCTATCAGCTGATGAACCGGCTGACGGCGTCAGGCGTTGCGATCATTATGATCTCGTCTGAGCTGCTTGAAGTGTTGGGAATGAGCGACCGCATCCTGGTGATGCGAGAGGGTAGAGTTACGGGAGAGTTCTCCGCCGAGGAGGCGACTTCTGAGAAGATCTTACAACGTGCATTAGGGGAATAGGCGATAAGGAAATAGGGGAAAAGGGAAATAGGGGAATGGGTCATAATCGTAAAAGGGAACTAGGGTAAGGGGACAGGGGTAAGGGGAAGAGGTCAACTAATCGTCAGCCCCTGTAAACCCTTTGCCCTTCCCCCTTCCCCTTTTACCCTCTTACCCTTTTCCGAGAAGCGGATATGGCAATAGCCCTGCGTCAAAATTTCTTCGCACATTACGGACGGCAGCTCGGCACCTTGTCGGGACTGTTGGGTCTAATCGTAGTGCTGTGGGCGCTGACTCCGCATTTTTTCACCGTCTCTAACCTGCTGAATGTTGCCGAGCAGGCGACGATTATTGCCATCATCGCGGTTGGGATGACGTTCGTCATCATTACTGGAGGTATTGATTTATCAGTTGGGTCCGTGCTCGCGTTTGCCGGTGTGGTCATGGCCAGCGCGCTGCAGGGTGGTGTCTCGCTGCCACTCGCATTGATGATTGGCCTGGGAGTGGGACTGCTTTGCGGATTGGTGAACGGACTGCTGATCACAGTTGGCCGGCTGCCACCCTTCATCGCCACGCTCGGCATGATGAGCGTGGCTCGCGGGGCCGCCCTGATGTATACGGAGGGACGGCCGATATCAGGTTTCGGCGAAGGGTTTCGTTCCCTTGCGACCGGTGAGGTGTGGCGCATTCCAACGCCGGTGGCAATCATGATCGTTGTCTATATCATTGCTCATTTCGTGTTGAAGCGAACAAAGTTGGGTCGCTACACCTATGCGATTGGCGGCAATGAAGAGGCTACCTTGCTGTCGGGAATCAACGTCCGTGTTTACAAGACGTTGGTTTACGGGATTGCCGGCATGTTGGCTGGTCTCGCGGCCATACTGCTGACCGCGCGGCTGAACTCGGCGCAGCCGATCGCCGGGATGAACTACGAGTTGGACGCGATCGCAGCCACCGTAATCGGCGGCACCAGTTTGCTTGGCGGTGAAGGCACTGTCACTGGGACTTTGATCGGTGCACTCATCATGGCAGTGCTGAGAAATGGACTGAACCTTTTGTCAGTCTCGTCTTTTTTTCAGCAAGTCGTGATTGGCTCGGTTATTATCCTCGCCGTCCTGATAGATATGGCTTTAAAGAAGCGTGGGAAGTAGACCGCCACGTTGAGACTGTTTGAGAACACGTTCGCGGCTATTGCCGCCCGATGTGCGGAAGGCTGTTGCCCTTCCGGCTAGTGCTGATGGAACCCCGGGGGCTGCGGCCCCGCAACTTCCGTTCGTTTAGAGGTGGGCACCGCCCACCGGTGCGCCGTGGCTTAAACGATGCGGCTACATAATCACGGTGTGATTACATAGGAGAATGGTATTATCCACGACGTACCGGTGGCCGGTCCCCACC
>JANNJZ010000382.1:0-1915 GCA_031396065.1 Pyrinomonadaceae bacterium
ATACCGACTCTCTGTTGGACCTGCTCCGTGAGATTGAGATGACCGAGCAGCGGGCCACCCGGCACCTCAATCTCCACATGGCGTTGGAAATGATCTTGCTCCGCCTGCGCGACGCAGTGACCGCGTCATCGGTCCCGCAGCCAGCCTAGCTTTCACCATTTATTACCTGGTATCTTTTGTCTCGCCACATGAGTCACTCCAACAGCTTCTACATCACAACGCCGATCTATTATGTGAACGACGTGCCGCATATCGGCCACGCCTATACCACCGTGGCTGCCGACGTCCTCGCTCGCTACTGGCGCCTGCGAGGACGCGACGTCTTCTTTCTCACCGGTCTCGATGAACATGGGCAGAAGGTCCAGCAAGCCGCTGCGAAAGCGGGCATCGATCCGCAAGCGCATTGCGACAAGCTGGCTCCCCAGTTTCAGGAGCTCTGGAAGCGGCTCAATATTTCGAACGACGCTTTCATCAGGACGACCGACCAACAGCACAAATTAGTAGTTCAACAATATCTTCGACAACTTTATGATAACCAACTGATTTACAAGGCTGACTATACTGGGTGGTACTGCACATTTGATGAACGATTTTGGACGGAGAAAGATGTTACCGGTGGCCTCTGCCCCGACTGCAAACGTCCTGTGGAACAACTCAGCGAGCACAACTATTTTTTCAAGATGGGGCAGTATCAGGATCGCCTGATCGAACACATTAAACAAAATTCGAACTTCATCCGCCCTGAGTCGCGGCGGAATGAAGTCCTGGGATTCTTGACTACGCAGAAGCTCGGCGACCTCTCGATCTCCCGACCCAAATCAAGACTCTCCTGGGGCATCGAGTTGCCGTTCGATAAAGACTACGTCACGTACGTCTGGTTCGATGCACTCGTAAATTATGTCTCCGCATTGGAATACAAGCGGACAGAATCATTGGTCGATCCTTTCTGGCCCGCAAATGTACATCTAGTTGGCAAGGATATCCTTACGACACATGCCGTCTACTGGTCCACGATGCTCATGGCCTTGGACATGAAGCTCCCTGAAACGATCTTCGCCCACGGATGGTGGACCGTTGATGGAGAAAAGATGTCGAAGAGCCGAGGAAACGTCGTCGATCCAAACAAGGTTATTACAGACCTTCAGGAAGCTGGAGCGGGCGGAGCAGCCGCAGTTGATGCATTCCGATATTTTTTGCTTCGTGAAGTCCCTTTCGGGCACGACGGCGATTTTTCCCGTGATGCTCTGATTGGTCGTGTCAACAGCGACTTAGCCAATGGCCTCGGCAATCTCGTAAGCAGGACATTGACCTTGATCGAACAGAATACAGGTGGCCTCATACCTAGTCCTGTCACATCGACTGAAACAAGCCTCGAACCTGAGCTCCGGCAGGCCTGCCAAGAGCTGTTGGACACAACTCTTGGCGAGACTTTGCCCAAACTGGAATTCAATCGTGCCCTGGAAGCAGTCTGGCACTTGGTGCAACTCGCCAATCAGTATGTCGACCAAACTGCACCATGGAACTTGGCAAAGAAACCGGAGGACGCCCCACGATTGCACACCGTGCTCTATCACATGGCCGAAACACTTCGCATCTTAGGCCTGAGCCTCTACCCCTTTATGCCGGACACCGTGAACAGTCTGAACGTTCAGCTGGGGTTGTCAAATCGATTCGACAGCCCCCTTCCTTCAATATACTGGACCTGGGGACGCCTTGAGGCTGGCATGCAGATCCGTAAAGGCCGTGGGCTGTTTCCAAGAATTCTGCAAGCCGCATCTGGTGCACTCGCCATAACTGGGCATGCGCCGAAACTATCAATGTCAAAGGGGGACAAGCCGGTGAGCGAACCAGATACATCTTCTCAATCAACGACTAAAACAGATCCACCAGCAGTTGCCGCAGTACCCACACCAGC
>JANNJZ010000401.1:0-4755 GCA_031396065.1 Pyrinomonadaceae bacterium
ACAGCCAGGGCACCGCCCGGACAGAAATCGTTTTGGACGTCGACAACTATTAAGGCTCTTTTGCTCTCGCTGGCCATTCTGAATCCCACTTCTTCGATCGTCATCTTGTGAAGTCTGTTAACTCCTGTCTAAGAAGCCCCGGCTGCAGTCACCAGTTTTGGACAGGATGTCCAGATTCACAGGATAGTTTGATGGTCAGGGTTGAGTTGGGTTATGGGGTGATTCAGCAATCTTGTGAATTCTGCTAATCCTGTCTAAGCAACTCAAGCCTAGCGATCAAAAATAAACCCTACCCGTCTAGAAAGATCACTTGCCGGCGTCCCGGGCCGGGCCGCTCGGCTGGGGTGGTTGTTACTCCTACCGGGCGGACAAGTCCGCTTTCTAAACGGAACGAATGAAACATAAGAAACGAAACAAAACGAAATAGTGGCCGCTCTTTAGACGTAACGAAATAGAACCCACGACAGAACGTGCCACCCGCTAACGCGGGCGGTTCTGACAAGAACCTATTGGTGGCCGTGTTAGACTGTATCTTCCCAAATTGCACCACGATCGATCCTGAATCAATGCGAGGCCTGATTATGAAGGATGCTGGAATTGAAGCCAAGCGAGATGTCGAACCGCAGGGGCCAAAATTCATGACGGCTAACTACCTGGCCGCTTCGCTCGGAAACTACGAAGGACCGGTTCGTGCGGCCTTAGCGGAAGCAGCCCGCACTAATGTGATTGAGCGCATTTGGAATAAGGACGCAACGCTCTGGAAACAGGAAGAGCCGCATCAAAAAATCATCGTGAACTCGCTCGGATGGCTGACGGTAGCAAGTCAAATGCTTGAGGTCTCGGCCCAGTTGAAAAGCTTTGTCGAAGACGTTTGGGCTTCACCGGAGTTCGACTATGTGATGGTTTGCGGCATGGGCGGTTCATCACTATGCCCCGAAGTGCTGCGGCAAACCTTTGGCCTGCAGGAAGGATTCCCCGAGTTGCTGGTGCTCGACTCTACCGATCCCGACGCCATCAACAACCTTAGGCAACAGCTCGATATTGGCCGGTGTTTGTTTGTTATTGCGTCAAAGTCAGGGACCACTACCGAGCCCATTGCGTTTCATCGTTACTGGTACGACGAAGTCTCGAAAAAGAGTGCGCAGCCGGGCAAGTCATTCATCACCATTACCGATCCCGGTTCGCAAATGGCGGACACTGCAGCTGGCGAAGGCTTTAAGCGCATCTTTCTCAACCAGCCGGACATCGGCGGGCGCTACTCGGCCCTGTCATATTTCGGAATGGTACCGGCGGGGCTGGTGGGATTGGATTTTGAGAGGCTGCTCCGCGGAGCTGAAACAATGGCTGCAGCTTGTGGCCCTGGCCCAGCTAAGCAGGTTGAGGAAAATCCAGGCGCGTTCCTCGGTTCAGTAATGTCTGTGTGTGCGCTCGCCGGCCGCGATAAGTTAACGATTGTTACTGATCAAAAACTCTCCGCCCTGGGATTGTGGATTGAGCAGCTGATCGCAGAAAGTACGGGCAAGGAGGGGAAGGGAATTATCCCCGTGGTTGGCGAACCTCTGGGCGCCCCTTCCACCTATGGGGACGATCGACTCTTTGTTTCGATCTCGGTGGGTGCGATCGATGGTGAAACGAAGTCGAAGCTGGACGCCTTAAGTGAGGCGGGACATCCTGTCGTCTATCGAAGTTTGGCTGATGTCTATGACCTGGGCGCAGAGTTTTTCCTCTGGGAGATGGCGGCAGCGTTTGCGGGATGGCGACTCGAGATCAACCCCTTTGACCAACCAAACGTTCAGGAGTCGAAGGATGCCACCAGGTCACTGCTGGAAAAATACATTCAGGACGGAAAGCTGCCGGAGTCGAAACCGGCTGCGAGCGCCGAAACACTTACAGTCTACCGAGGCGCAGAAGACTCAAGCGGCACCTCGAGTTCAGTTGCGGATTTACTGGCCGAACACATCGCAGGGATAAAGCCGCAGGATTACGTGGCCCTGCTGGCATATCTGGAAGAGACGCCTGAGACAGATGCGGCTATCCAGGCAATTCGGACAACCTTGCGTGATGCGACTGGTTGCGCCACCACGACCGGTTATGGACCACGCTTCCTGCATTCGACTGGACAATTGCATAAGGGTGGTCCAGATTCCGGAGTCTTCCTGCAAATAACCGCACCAGATCATTCCGATCTGAAGGTTCCCGAAGCACCTTACACATTCAGCATTTTGAAAGATGCACAGGCGCAGGGCGATTTCCAATCATTGTTATCCCATGGTCGTCGGGCTATGCGGGTTGACCTCGGTGCTGATGTGCTGGCTGGCTTGGCAAGATTACAAGAACTGATTAGCAGCATTGCGGCTGAGAAGGCCAGCAGTTAAGAGTTTCAATAGTGGTGTTCTAATTTCCGAATCTCTGTGCGTCCTTTGTGTTCTCTGTGTCTCTGTGGTGAGTTTTTTCCCGTCGTTTTCCACCTAAGAAGACACAGAGAACACAAAGGACGCACGGAGAAAAACTCAGGATCGAATTGTTATGACTAAAGCTGCCATTGGATTGATTGGCCTGGGTGTCATGGGCCAGAACCTGTCGCTCAACATCGAACGCAACGGTTTTCCCGTGGCCGTCTACGATCGAGAACCGGCGGTGCTTGATGCATTTATCGCGCGTCATCCCGGCAAGAAAATTCTGGGTGCCCACACGCCCGAAGAGTTTGTGAAATCGCTGGAAACTCCGCGCAAGATAATTCTGCTGGTGAAAGCCGGAGCCCCGGTGGATTGGACGATTGACCTGATCAAACCATTTCTCGATCAGGGCGACATCATCATCGACGGCGGCAACTCAAATTTCACGGAAACAGAACGACGCGAAAAAGACTTGAAGACCGAAGGGTTCTTCATGATTGGCTCCGGCACGTCCGGAGGCGAGAAGGGTGCCCTGCTTGGTCCCAGCCTGATGCCGGGCGGCGACCGGCAGGCGTACGAGCAGATTCGCCCGATCTGGGAGGCCATCGCTGCGAAAGTACCTGACGGGTCTTGCGTCACTTACATCGGTCCTGGCGGGGCGGGACATTTCGTGAAGATGGTCCATAACGGCATTGAATATGGCGACATGCAACTCATTGCCGAGGCTTACGGATTGTTCCGCGACGGGTTTGGTTTAAGTGCAGATGCGATGGCGGACATTTTTGATGAGTGGAACCATGGCGATCTTGAGTCTTACCTGATTGAAATCACGGCGAAAATCTTACGCGTGAAAGATCCGGAGAGTGGGAGGCCGCTGGTCGATCTGGTTCTGGACAAAGCAGGGCAAAAGGGAACTGGAAAGTGGACCAGTCAGATCGCTTTGGACCTGGGCGTGCCAATTCCAACGATCGACGCCGCCATCGTGGCCCGAGGTCTCTCTTCGCAGAAGGATGCCCGGGTTGGGGCTGCCAAGGCAATCACCGCTCGCCCGACCGGCAAATTTGCTGACCTTACTGAGACCGTTAAGGGTTACGTTCATGATGCGCTTTACGCGTCCAAGATCTGTTCGTATGCCCAGGGAATGAATTTGATCAAGGCGGGCTCCGACGAGTTTGGCTGGAACATTAACCTCAGCGAGGTGGCGCGCATCTGGCAGGGCGGCTGCATTATCCGGGCGAAGTTTTTAGGCAGAATCAAAGAGGCATATTTGCGCGACGCCACCCTCGCTAATCTCTTGCTCGATGCCGAGTTCAAAGACCGGATGGAGCAGGCGCAGCTTGGATGGCGCACTGTGGTGAGCACGGCGCAACAACAAGGATTACCGGTGCTGGCGATGTCAGCAAGCCTGGGATACTTCGATATGTATCGGAACGCCAACCTGCCGCTTAATCTGACTCAGGCACAGCGAGACTTCTTCGGCTCCCACACCTATGAACGAGTAGACAAACCGGAGTTGGGTTTCGTGCATACAGAGTGGGAAGAGTTGCTGGAGAAGCAAAGAACAGAAAGCAACGGGCAGTAATCAGAAGGCGGATGCACCAAGGGCTGGGACCGCAGGCGGCTCGCCTGCACCAAGCGGCGACAGCCGCGCAGGATTTTCTGTTGCCATGTGTTACACGTGTCTGCGGCGAGCGGGCAGGCGAGCCGCCTGCGGTCCCAGGTCACGCCACCAACAACCGTAGATTGTAAACAGCCGCCAGCTTGTTGAGATCTGAGCGCACCAGCGCCCACTCGCTTTTTACTGCACCGGCTCGACGCCATCGGCCTCGTCTGACGATTGCATTGACTTCATCCGCTTCGTTCATGACCCGCTGAACCTGTGAACGCGTCTCCGCCCAGGTGTTTGCGCGGTCGAAATCGTGGCGTAGAGTATCAATCGCACCTTCCAGTTCCTTTACCTGCTGATTGATATTGTCCTCCCGATTGGTGCCATTCAACACACTGCGGTCGAGCGTTCGATCAACAACTTTTCGGAATTCATCGCTGCGGTCTTCGACTCGCTTGATGATCCGTTCCACGTCACCTTTGGTGTAATCCTTGCCAACAGAGTTTCCCCGGGAGGGAACTCCTCCGACCATTCCTATGCAGAGCAAAACGCCAAGAGTTGCGAGTGCCAGTGAAGTAACTTTTGGGGATCTATTCATTTCTCCTCCTCCACAAATTCCAGACTTAAACCACTACCGGTGAACCGTGGTAATTCTATCGCCGGTTGTGCTTCTTGCGATAGATGTTGCGGTTGGCGCGATTCGCTTGCCGTTGAAGGCTGACTCGCTCACGTCTTGTAACCACGCCGTCGGCC
>JANNJZ010000415.1:0-7108 GCA_031396065.1 Pyrinomonadaceae bacterium
CTTAGCGCCAAGGGCGCGGAATGTGACAGCCCAGGGCAACGCCCTGGGTAAGGTCATAACAATCCGGAAGCGCTGAAGGCGCGAAATAACAAGTCTCGACTGAAAATCCTCGGGATTCCTCTAAGTCCACCCTCATTTCGCGCCTTCAGCGCTGGGAATCTTTATGCGAGTCTACCTGGGCCGATGGCCCAGGCTGTCACATTTCGCGCCTTTGGCGCTACGAACCCAACAGTTTTCACACAGTCTCATTAGCAGGTGGCTCGATTGGTCGAAAGTCAGAACCACCTGCGACGCGTTTTCATAATAAAAGCTTTGGGATTCGGCGACCTGTTACCGCCGCCTCCTGAATGGAATGTGCAACGCATGTAGCGGAGGATAGCGGCGACAGGTCGCCGAATACGAAAGCGGTAACAGGTTACCGCACTCCAAATGACGCGCTCTAAATGACGCGCTCCAAATGGCTCTTAGGCGCCTTGAGTAGCAAAAACTTCTTTGCGATCCTTGCCTACCATCGCCACGTCAGCATCGACCATTAGACTCACCAGGTCCTTGAAGGTGGTTTCCGGCTGCCAACCCAGAGTGTGATACGCCTTGCTGGCATCTCCAACGAGCAGATCAACCTCAGCCGGCCGGTGATACTTCGGATCGATCTCAACATGGTCATGCCAGTTGAGTCCCACCCTGGAGAAGGCTTCCTCTACAAACTCTCTAACCGAGTGGGTCTCTCCGGTGGCGATTACGTAATCGTCCGGCTGGTCCTGTTGCAACATCAGCCACATCGCCTCGACATATTCTTTCGCATAACCCCAATCGCGTTTGGCTTCGAGGTTGCCGAGATAGAGTTTCTCTTGCAGCCCGGCTTTGATTCGCGCGGCGGCGCGAGTCACCTTCCGCGTCACAAATGTTTCGCCACGTCTTGGGCTCTCATGGTTAAAGAGGATCCCGTTGCAGGCAAACATGTCGTAGCTTTCGCGGTAATTGACGGTGGACCAGTAGGCGTAAACTTTGGCAACGCCATAAGGCGAGCGGGGATAAAACGGGGTAGTCTCGCGTTGCGGTACTTCCCTCGCCTGACCAAACATCTCTGAACTGCTGGCCTGATAAAACTTGGCCTTCACCCCTGTCTCCCTAATCGCCTCCAGAATTCTGACCGCACTCAGGCCGGTCACGTCACCGGTGTATTCCGGAATATCAAAACTCACTCGCACATGGCTTTGGGCGGCGAGGTGGTAAACCTCATCGGGCTGGATGCGATAGAGAAGTTTAATCAGATTGGTCGAATCGGCGATGTCGCCGTAATGGAGAAAAAGGTGCGCGCCATTTATGTGGGGATCCGCATAGAGATGGTCAATGCGCCCGGTGTTGAAGCTTGAGGCGCGTCGAATAATGCCGTGAACCTCGTAGCCTTTATCGAGCAAAAGCTCCGCGAGGTAAGAACCGTCCTGACCGGTAATGCCTGTGATGAGGGCTTTCTTCATGCTGGTGACTAAGTTAACTGGATACTGGGAAAAATCTGACGAGAGGTTTCGTAGGCTGATTATCGACTGTCCTGACTATTACGCTCTTACACGTTCGTTTTCACGTTCGTTTTTCACATTCGATTTTCACGTTCGTTTAAGAGGTGGGCACCGCCCACCGGTGCGGCGCGGTGACACCATTCACGCAAATAATCACACGATAATTATTAACCCGTTCGTTTCGTCCACGCCGCAGCGGTGGGCGGTGCCCACCTCTAAACGAACGGAAACTGCTATTTCCTCGCCAGCCCCACTCGACGCGACAGCAATGCTTCCCGCATATGATTGGGATGGGCCAGGTTCAATACGGTATTGCTCAAGAGAACCATGAGTTCCTCGTGCTCTCGTTTAAACGTGCCGGTCAGGGGACTGTCGTCCGTCTTGGTGACGACACCTTCCCTCACCCACTGCCAAAATTGAGTTTGGGTTGTCCAAAACTCCTTGCGATCGCGGCAGACTACCAGGGCCGTCTTCTTCTTTTTCTTCTTCTTCTTGTCTTTATTGGCGCTCATCTCTTGTGGCTACCTGCTCGTCCTCGGAAACTTTAAGCCATTCTCCCCGAGTTGCGCGCCGGAGACAACCACACCGAAAACCCCATCGCCCGGTGGCCGGTCAGAACCACCTGCGTTAGCGGGTGGGTGAGAACTCCTGCTTCTCAGCGCCAAGGGCGCGAAATGTGAGAGCCCAGGGCAACGCCCTGGGTAAGGTCATGACAATCCGGAAGCGCTGAAGGCGCGAAATAACAAGTCTCGACTGAAAATCCTCGGGATTCCGCAAGTCCACGCTTACTTCGCGCCTTCAGCGCTAGGAATCTTTACGCGAATCTACCTGGGCCGATGGCCCAGGCTGTCACATTTCGCGCCGTTGGCGCTAAGAACCTACTGTTTTCAGCCAGTCTGGTTAGCCGGTGGGAAACTCACTTGACTCACCAATGAGCCCAGACACACTTCTGCCCCGGTATGTTCTATTCATTTCGCCGATTGCGAGCGAAATGGCAAACACACGGTACCCCGAGAGGAAGCCTCATACGCGAGGCGGCGTCAAATTTTCAATCAACGATTAACGAATTTCGGATTGCGAATTTCGACTTTAGTCTGAATCGCCTAGATTCGTCTGCAAACTATCTCGCTCTCCGGCAGAACTAAATCCGCAACCCGCAATCCGAAATCCGCAATTCCTTCACATCAGCAGGCGCGAAATCAGTTCCGCCCGGCGCTTCACGCCAAACTTGACGAAGATATTCCGCAGATGGAACTTCACTGTCGGTTGGGTTACCTGCAATCGCGATCCAATTTCCGCGTTGGTCAGTCCTTCAACGCAGCACAACGCCACTTGTACTTCCCTGTGACTTAAATTTCGATTTTGTAACACTCGATGAATTACACGCTCAAACGCAGGATGTCGGTGATTGCTTTCACTTCCCTTCCCAAAGGCCTTGAAACCCCGCTCGTCGCGTCGCGCGATCACTTCCTCGGGTGTGAAAACCCTGTACGTAACACCGCGAAGGCGCTCTCCGTCGGCCCGGTTGCCTTTACCGCGGGATTCACGTTCCACACTTAGCTTCGCCACCAACCCCTCGAGCCCACGCCGGATCGTACTCAGGCTGCCAATATCTACGAGATCCTTCAGCCGCCGCGCGGTGAAGATCGCCCGCGGCTTTTCGATTGGCCTCATTGATAAAGTGGCAGATGGCTGGGTGAAAGTTTCGCTGAATTTAGCGGCGTTGAGCATGGCCATATAGACCCTCCGCTCAACCGGAGTGTGGCTCAGTGCAACCAAAGCCATGGCAGGGCCACTCCAGACGAATTCACTCTCCTCGTCTAAAGGGTAGGTTTTTGAACCGAGCATCGACCCAATAACGCTCATTAGCAAGAACCCTGGATTATGCTGAGAAAGATTTGCAGCGGACTGCTCTCAAATGTTGAGATTAGTGGGAGGCTGCAAATTTCGAAGACCTAAATCCATAACGGGTGCGAAGGCAGGATGAACCACCAAGCCCCCCATTCGAAACTAAACCTGAAGTTTGACGACTTGTTGGGGACGTCGGCAAGCGTGTCGAACCGAATATCTAATGAAGAGCCGAAGCCTAAAGGCATAGAAAGGTTCTGTCAAGTAGTTTTCATGCGCCAAACTTATTCACCACTGTGTGTTAGCTGGATTCTGCTTGCACTAGCTATGAGGTTATGCCGCGAAACGTTACACCCAACCGCTTCTCGAGGTCAGTGTCCTGACTCTAACAAGTCAACCATTTCGCACCAGAGGTGGCCGATTGTGATGTGGGCTTCCTGAACGCGGGATGTGCGATCTGAGGGGACAACGATCGCAATGTCACAATGAGAGGCCAGCGGTTCGCCTGAGCAACCAGCTAAGCCGATAACGGCGCAGCCGATGGTCGCTGCTGTTTGAGCAGCCTTAGTTACGTTAGCGGACTTCCCGCTGGTGCTTATCGCAATCAAGCAGTCGCCGGCGACGGCGAGGCCCCGCACCTGGCGCGCGAAAACTTCCTCGTAACCATAATCGTTGCTGAGGGCAGTCAGGGCTGAGGTGTCGGTGGTGAGGGCTATTGCCGGAAAGGAACGCCGCTCCTGTTCGTAACGCCCAACCAATTCCGCGGCAATGTGTTGGGCATCGGCCGCGCTGCCGCCATTGCCGCAAAGCAAGACCTTATTACCGGTCGCAAGTGTTTGCCATATCAAGAGACCCGCCTGTTCAATCTCGGCGAGTCGCGAGTCGAGCAGGGATTGAATGGTTTCCAGATGCTCGCGGAGAGACCGTGTCAACAGGTCGCGGGCCGAATTTTTGGCGTTATTGTTCACGATGGCGTTGTTGTTCACGATGGTGGGGGAAATTAGCATAGGTTGACGGAAAACCGTAATTGAATCCCGATTCGTTTAGACTTGGGCACCGCCCACCGGGACGGCGAAGATGAAACGAACCGCGTAAATGATTAGACGTGATTATTTGCGGGACTGGTTTCATCTACGCCGCACCGGTGGGCGGTGCCCACCTCTAAACGAACGTATGATTATTTAAACGAACGACTGAGACGAACGAGTGATGGATTACAGAGCGGCCGCACCGGCTCGATGCAAGCGTTCGCGCAGTACATAAAACCCCTCGGCTCCAGCTGCCTGATTTACTATTCACTCCTGCGCCTTTACCATGCACCATTCAACATGACTACCATCCCAACCCCAACTCCGATGCTGCGGCAGTATCAGGAGCTGAAGCAGCAACATCCGGGGACGCTCTTGTTTTTTCGCCTCGGCGACTTCTATGAGCTCTTCTTCGACGATGCCGTGATTGGCGCGCGTGAGCTGCAGATAACCCTGACCGCCCGGCACAAGGAAAGCGGCAATCCGGTCCCGATGTGCGGGGTTCCTCATCACTCGGCGGCAAACTACATTGCCCGCCTGGTGCGCAAGGGTTATCGCGTCGCCATCTGCGAACAAACTGAAGATGCATCAAAAACTAAAAAGCTGGTCCGGCGAGAAGTGGTCAGAGTAGTAACTCCAGGCACCCCAATCGATCCGCAACTCCTGGACGCTCGCGAGGCTGTATTTCTGGCGGCAGTGTGTAGTGCCGGTGAAACTATCGGGGCGGCGTTTTTAGATATTTCAACCGGAGAGTTTCGGGCGACGCAGGAGAGCGGTCCCGGCTCGTGGGAAAAAATTCGAGCTGATCTCGAATCGTATGCGCCCCGTGAATTGCTCTTCCCTGCTTCCCTCGCTCCATTAATCAAGGCAGGCCTATCGGCGAAGCCACAGACTGCCGGATTGCCGCTGAGAACCGAACCGGATGTAGTCGACCCAAGTGGTTCACCCATAGACCAGTCAAAGCCGCTTCCCAGTTCACCAGACGGTCCTGCACCTTCGTGGCAGTCTGGCTCGGGAGTGGATCAATTTATCGAGGCCACTCTGACGCCAATTGATGATTGGCTCTGGCAAAAGAAAGACTGTGCGGAGTTGTTGCTGAACCATTTCGGGACTCGGTCGCTGGCCGGCTATGGGATTGAGCGGAAGGACGAGGCGGTGCGCGCTGCCAGTGCGTGTTTACGTTATGCGCAGGAAACGCAGCGGGCCGCCGCCGGCCACATCACCGACCTGGTCTACTTTGAACCGCAGGACCATCTGGTGCTGGACAACGTAACCGTTCGTAACCTCGAGCTGGTCGAATCCCTCGGGGGCGCGAGCGGCCGGACCCTGCTGAGCGTTATCGATGAGACGGTTACCGGCATGGGAGCACGACTGCTGCGTTCCTGGATGCTGAGACCCTGTGTCAGGCGCGGCGAAGTTGAGGCGCGGTTGGGCGCGGTTGAGGACATGGTCGCCTCACAGATAACCCGAGACAAGCTTCGTTCGCTGCTCAAAGAAGTTTCGGATCTTGAACGCCTGATTGGCCGCATCAGCTTTGGCTCCGCCAGTCCCAGGGACCTGAATGCGATTCTGCGTTCGCTCTATCAGGTTCCCGCAATTCGTGAAAACCTGGCACCGCTGTCATCGTCGCTCCTGCAGGTGTTATCCGAAGCTGCTGACGACGTGCCTGAGATCTGCGCCTTGCTGATCAAAGCAATCAGCGACGAGCCGCCGGCGAAAATCAGCGAAGGCGATGCGATTCGCGATGGCTATTCAGCGGAACTCGACGAACTGCGCTCGATTAGCCGCAACGCCAAACAGATTATCGCCACCCTCGAAGCTACCGAGCGCACTCGCAGCGGCATCGGCAACCTGAGAATCAAGTTCAACGGCGTCTTTGGCTACTTCATTGAAGTCTCCAAAGGAAATGCGGGGCGCGTGCCCGCCGAATACGAACGCCGGCAGACGCTGACCAACTCGGAAAGATTCACCACCCCGGAACTGCGCGAGTGGGAAAAGAAGGTCCTTGGCGCCGAAGACCGCATCATTCAGTTGGAAGCTGAGATCTTCAATGATGTCTGCCGTCAGGTGGCGGCTGAAACCAAACGAATTCAGGCGACGGCCCGCGCCCTGGCGTCGCTCGATGCTCTGGCGTCGCTGGGCGAAACGGCAGCCCGCCGGCGATACGTGCGGCCCTTGATGCATGACGGCGACGAAGTGGAAATCGTGCAAAGCCGGCACCCGGTAATAGAAGCGTTTAGTGATGAGCCGTTTGTTCCCAACAGCATCTATCTGAATAACTCAACGGATCGATTACTGGTAATCACTGGTCCAAACATGGGCGGCAAGAGCACTGTGTTACGGCAAACAGCCCTGGTTTGCATTCTGGCCCAGATGGGCAGCTTCGTTCCGGCGGAGCGGGCGCGCTTGCCTTTGCTCGATCGCGTTTGGACACGCGTGGGCGCGTCAGATGATCTGACGCGTGGCCGGTCCACCTTCATGGTCGAGATGACGGAGACGGCTGCGATCCTCCACAGCGCAACACCGCGTTCGCTGGTATTACTTGATGAGATTGGACGCGGGACTGCAACGTTTGATGGACTCTCCATCGCCTGGGCCGTGGCTGAGTATCTTCACGATTCGCCGGAGCATGCAGCCAAGACTTTATTTGCAACCCATTATCACGAACTGACCGAACTCGCCGAGCGTTTACCCGGCGCGCAGAATTATCAAATC
>JANNJZ010000439.1:0-29374 GCA_031396065.1 Pyrinomonadaceae bacterium
AGATTCATTCTCTTCCGGGTTGTCTACATCTGCCGATTCAAGAACCGCACGCGTTCGAGAGCGTATGAAGACTAGTTTGTAGGGGTGGCACTCCGTGGCCACCCCCCTCTTGAGGCACCTCAAATTTCGAGGATTTCGCAACCTCAACGAGGGGTGGCCACGGAGTGCCACCCCTACAAACTAGTCTTCATACGCTCTCGAACGCGTGCGGTTCTTGAATCGGCAGATGTAGACAACCCGGAAGAGAATGAATCTTAATGCACGGTTCGATGCACTTTGGTTAATCGTTCCTATATAAAGCGACGAAATGGAGCGAAGGGCGGAGGTAGGCCCGCGCGCTCACTGACCGGAGACTGAATGACGGAGAAAAGCGAGGTTGGTTGTGGCTTGAAGGGCTCTAAGACTTGCAGCGGGCACGGCGAAGTTTAAGTCATCGCTGCCGTCCATATGCATTGCAGCGATGCCTACCAGGCGCCCATCTTGATTGACCACCGGCCCACCGCTGCTGCCGGGTAATATCAACGCCGTAATTTGGATGCGCTTTCCAGTGTCCTTAAATTGCCAGGTTGGACCGATGCGGCCCTGCGTAAGTTTCCACTGATGGTCCCGCGGGTTACTCATCACGAGGATTGGCTCACCTTCTACCGGGGCTGAATCAGCTAGCTGGAGGACCGCGACGTTTATCTCTGGCTCCTTGAGTCTCAGCAAAGCCAGATCCTCCTTTTCATTAAGCGCTACGACGCTTTGAACCTCTTGGACAGAGCCTGCGAACATTTCGATTTGGATCAGGTCGGCGTCTTTAATGACATGCATATTGGTCACGATAAGATCTGCCGATATGAAGAAACCACTTCCCTGAAGCAGAGGTTTCCCTTCCCTATCGACAGTCCTAACTATCACCACTGCTCGTTTGAGCATGGCTATCGTTTCGTTCGAGTTTTTCTGAATTCTTGATTGGCCGGCAACAAGCGCCGATGAAGCAACAAGGAAGACAACTACCGTCAGGCTTGATTGCCAGAGACTCCAAATTTTCCGGGGGCGGTGAGACACACGTACTCCACGGCGCAGCACGACGAAGGCCTGCGCGTTTCTGCTGATTTCTAATCTTTGAAGACTGAGGAAACGCCGATTAGCCATCGGGTTCCCGATTCATTGGAATGGCTGTGAGTTTTAGTTCGTGCGGTCTAGGGTGAGTTGGTGGATCGTCCGTTGGTCAAACAGGACCACAAGAGATAAATACGTTCGCTTAGAGGTGGGCACCGCCCACCGGTGCCGCGCGGGTGAACACCATTCAGGCGAATAATCACACGTTAATTATTTACCAGGTTCGTTTTGTCGATGCCGCACCGGTGGGCGGCGCCCATCTCTAAACGAACGCATGATTGTTCGAGTAAGACGAGAGGTTTGCGATGGGAAAATTGAGCGCCAGAAGTTAACTGTGCGCCTGGGCCGTCAGCTGTGCATTTAGATCTTCGTCAATATTTCCGTTAGCCATATTTTGCAGTTTGCTTTTGTTTTCCAGAATGTACTCAAGAAAGAGCCGGGTGGGTGACGGCAAGAAACGGCCGAGCGAAACAACAGCCACTTTGCGCCGCAGATGGTGGCCGGAAATCTGTAATCTGGCGAGCTTTCCAGCCTGGACCTCATCACGCACGGCCCAGGCTGGAAGCAGCGAGACACCCAAGCCATGCTCGACCATTAGCTTTATGAAATAGGTGTCGTTTGATTCCAGTGCAGGCTTGAGCCGGAAGTTTGCCTCCTTCAGAAAGGCGTCAGTGGTACGGCGGATGGAAGCGCCCCGCTCGAAAAGAATCAGTCGTTCGCCTTCAAGTTGCTGGACCGTCAGTTCATGCTGATTCCCGAGCGCATGTCTTTTGCCGACGACCAGGACCAACTCGTCCTCAAACAGTTCGGTGACATGGAGGGCCGGCGAGTAGACGGGAACGGAAGCGAATCCTATATCGGCGGCGCCGTCTAAGATATCAGTGACAGTCTGGTCAGTGCTTACAGTGGTGCGAAATGAGAGCTCGATGCGTGGATGCTTGCGCATGAAGGACTCAAACAAGGGAGCGAATAAATGTACAAAAGCCTGGGTGGCCGCCGCAGCGCGTACGCGCCCGATCGGCGAACGCTCACGACCTGCGACGCGTTCCTTCATCGCTTCGGTCTCGTCGAGAATGCGGTCGGCGTGTTCCAGCGCGACCTTACCAAATTGAGAAACCTTCACCCCGCGCTTGGTTCGGATGAACAGGGGCTCGCCTAGCTCCTTTTCCAGGGCCTTGATCTGATGACTAACCGCGGATTGCGTTAAGTGCAGCTTTTCCCCCGCCCTGGTGAAGTTTAAGGTTTCCGCCACCACCTGAAATGTCCGCAATTGAGAAAGCTCCACAACCTCACCTCTAGTTAAGACATGAATGATTTTAATGGAGAGGATTATAACAATGAGTTAGCCCGTGGGACAGCCCTCCGCCTATAATCCCCATCTCAGGTCGAACAATGGATCGAAAGGAATGACTGTTGGCTGGTAGGTATTGGGTTTCAACACTAAGGGGGAGATTAATTATGACCATTCCATTTACTTTAGATTACGTAATCGACAAGACGATTCAACCGCAACTAACCGGCCTCCAGCGAACGCTGAACGCTCTGGCAGGTGTTCAGCTGTCGGTGGGCGAAGCGCGCCGGGCGCTGCCGTACATCCAAGATCACAAGTGGTATGTCAGCGAGCAATTGGGCCGCGACATTGGATGGAGGGTGGCTGCGATTGATTACTTTGAAAACATCGACCAATCGCGGTTCGAGTTCTCACGGACCGACGCCCTTAAAGAAAAGCTAGGCCGCTGGGCCAAACATCTTGGTGGGATTTACCTGACTCATCAGAATTCAAAAGCTCAGGCTGGGGGACAGTAAGGAATTTTGAAGAACGACGTTGAGGGAAGCTGTGGAACCTCGGCTTTCGCGGGCTATGCTCGATGCGATCGGAAGACCTTGCTCCGCAAGGTGTTCGCAAACTATGGCGGCCCCACTATCATCAGTCTCTTCGGGACGATGGTTCATCGGCTTCAGAGTGAAACCGTCTGTTCAGCCCAGAACTGAAACTCTCGGTGCTTCAACACTTCAGCCTTCGCCATAATCTCACCACTCGCTACCCGTCGAACGTGCTCGAAGACGCGCGCTCCGACTTCATCAATTGTCTCGGTGGCATCAATAACGCCGCCGGCAGAAAGATCGAGATCCCGAGACATGCGTTCGAAGACGGGCGTGTTTGAAGCCAGCTTGATCACCGGCACGATCGCGTTCCCGATGGTCGTACCGCGGCCGGTCGTGAACACTATTACGGTAGCTCCCGAGGCCACCAGGCCAGGAGTAGATTCCTGATCGTAGCCGGGCCCCTGCATCAAATGCAGACCACGCTGTTTGGGAGTCTCCGCGTATTCAACTACACCTTCAACTCGGGTAGTCCCGGCCTTCGACATCGCCCCCAAGCTCTTGATAGTGATGTTGAGTAACCCGCCGGCGATATTGCCTGGACTGGGGTTCTGGTTCAGCACCGCGCCAAACTTCGAAGCATACTCCTTATACCAATCGATCAGACGATACACGGCTCGGCCGGTGTCGGCATCTTTCGCCCGGTTCGCAAGAATGTGCTCGGCGCCGCAAAACTCCGGAACTTCAGTTATCAATACGGTGCCGCCTGAACGGACCAGCAGGTCAGAGGCGCGCCCCAATGACGGATTAGCCGAAATACCCGAAAACCCATCGGAGCCGCCGCACTTCACTCCCAGCACCAATTCCCCTACCGGCACCTCTTCACGCGTGGCCCGATTAACTTCCGGCAACATGCGTTCGACCTCGGCTAAGCCAAGTTTGATGGCCGCTTCCGTGCCGCCGATCTCCTGGATGCCAATCTTGGCAACCGGCTTATTGAATCCCTTGTCTCGTTTGAGCAGATACTTCTCAACGAAAGCAAGATTCGTCTTTTCGCAACCGAGATCCATCAATATCACGCCACCAACGTTCGGGTGATCGGCATAGTTGGATAAGGTCCTCAACATTACATCAAGGTTGGAACCGTCCTGACATCCGCATCCCTTGTTGTGTGGAATCGCCACCACCCCATCGACGTTCGGGTACTTCTCACGCTTAAACAACGTGAACTCTGCCATCATCGAGATTTGTTGCGCCTCATGACTGGCGCACATCGAGGTTGGAATAATCAGGATCAGATTGCGCGTTCCTACGCGACCATCAGGACGGCGAAATCCCATGAAAGTCGCGCGTTCAGCTTCCGGAAAATAATCCGGCGGCGGCGTTGATAGGTCGGCGGGAAGATCGCGCACCACCGGTACTTCGTCGGACATGTTGTCATGCGTTATATAGTCGCCCTCGCTGATTCCGAGCGAGGTCCCAATTGGCTGGCCATACTGTCGAACAAACTCGCCGGCTGGAATCTCTCGGGTCGCGAACCGATGCCCGGGTGGCACGACCGCAGTCAGACGGATAACCCGATCATCGGACAGTGCGACTTCGAGGCCAGGCTGCGTAGCTACCTTGACGACTGCCAGGTTATCTCTGGGATCGACCACGATGGCGTATTCGCTGATGGGAGCAACCTCTGTGATATACGTTGTAGACATAGGCGTTTTACTTTCAGTTTACTGGGGGAGACGTTTCCAACACGTCGGAAAGTATCAAGGACCGTGCATTTTCGTGAAGCCTAATCCAAAGACCGGGGTTAGCATCAAGCTGCTCTGAGCGTGCTGTCGGGTCTGCTTGAATCTCCTCCTCCAACACTCGCCGATAGCTTTCGCGCTTGGCGGGTGCGGTGCTCGCATCCACGACTGATTGCACAACTCTTCGCGAGTTGAGGATTGCGGCCGGTCCAAGACTTAGAATATGCGTCGCCGCTCGACACTCGGCTTCGTCGGCATCGCTAATCGTGCTACCTCCCACTTTGAATTTACTGATGTGGTGCTCGAGGATACTGGACGAAATAGGAATCACTCCAGCCCAATCATTGGCCGTGGCGCCCGAACCCGGCTTGATGTAAGCGAGGTGGGAGGCTGCGTCGGCCTCTGGCCCAAGGCCAAGAAAGAAAATGTCGATGCCTCCCAGAGCGTCGAGCTTTTCGAGATACTTCTCCAGGGCGCCCTCCAAATCGGAGGTATCGGTTTGCATCGGCGTGAAGCTCTTCACCTTCTTGAAGAAAGATTCTCCCAGCAATCGCTCAAAATCTCGGACGAAGCTAAGACCGTTGTCCGTCCGCATTGGCCCAAGGGCGTCCTGAGTAAACACGTGAAGTCGACCCAGTAGTTCGTCAGCCTCGCCGTTATTTGCCATCCGTCCTAAATTCCGATGCAAGGCCTGAGCGCCTCGGCCCCCCAGCAAGAGGATCACCAGATCACCGTCCTTTTCCCTGGCGGCGTTTTGCAACTCAGCCAACTGCGCCAGGCCCACCGAATCTTCAGATTCCAGGACCTCGTAATTAACCGCTCTTGGGCTTAAGGTGCTCAAATCAATCCGTTCGATTGGTTCACTCCGGCTGAGCCACACGTTGCCGCGGGTTTCCTTGCGCAAAAAAGTTCTTTGGTTTCGACTCGTCGACAATTTGTTTATCCTAACTACAAAACACGAGGCCGTACGGGGCACCCTACCTCGATCGTGAAAATCCAGCCTGGGGAGAACAAGAAAAATGGTCCAACCACTTTTCGGTACGCTACAAAGGTTAACTGACCAAACAGTATGCACCCGCATTCGCGTTCTTAGCAACAGAAAAAGCTGGATATGGCAACTTTGATGGGGGCTTTGGGAAGTAATTGTTGACAGGAGCTATCTGATGGTGATACACGATACCGACCCATTCTTCTGATTGGTATGACCTTTGGCTTCTAAGAGTATGCAGATTACGTAGAATGCCAAAACGCTGGACAGCCTTTAACCGGTGGGAGGATGGTACCTCTCCCGGATTTCCGAAATCGAGGCGTCCAGCAACGCGGTTGTGTAGCACAAACTCCTAGTTTGCGGCAGCCGGCGTGATCTCTACTTCCGCTTTGACGGAGATTTCGATTTGCAGTTTTGCAATCTACTGTGCAATTCTGGCCGCACAGCGTGTAGTCTCTTGAGCTGACTGAACCCAGAAAAGACTAGATCAGTTACCCTTGAGGATCCGATGAGTTACTCCGCTCTGGAATTGCACGGCAAAGTTGCCGTGGTCATAGGTGGCACTTCCGGCATTGGGCGAGCTATCGCTCATGGTTTGGCCGATGCGGGTGCCGATGTTATTCCTACCTCGCGTCGTGCAGAACAGGTGGAGATAGCGGCCACGGAAATCGAGAGTCGCGGGCGCCGCTCCATTCGGGTGGCGTCGGACGTCTCCAACCGCAACTCTCTGCAACGAGTATTGGAAGAGTCGATCAAGGCCTTCGGCAAGGTGGATATATTGGTCAACTCCGCCGGGCGAACCAAACGCTCACCAACGCTCGACTTCTCTGAGGAAGACTGGAACGACATCATAGAGACGAATCTGACCGGAACGTTGCGCGCGTGTCAGGTTTTTGGCCGACATATGCTGGCACGCGAGTATGGGCGGATAATCAATATTGCTTCACTGTCCACTTTTGTCGCCCTCCATGAAGTTGCTGCATATTCGGCCAGCAAGGCAGCTGTTGCCTCGCTTACGAAGTCGCTCGCGGTGGAGTGGTCTCCGCGGGGCGTTTGCGTTAATGCGATTGCCCCCGGCGTCTTCCGCACCTCGCTGAACCAGAAACTCCTGGACGAGTCTGAACGCGGACGCGAATTCTTAATGCGAACCCCAATGAAGCGTTTTGGCAAGGTCGAGGAATTAGCCGGGGCCGCCATATTTCTTGCCTCCGACGCTGCCAGTTTCGTGAATGGCGAGATACTGACGGTGGACGGCGGCTTTCTTGCCAGCGGCGTTAATCAATAAAAACTTCGCAGTCGAACGAAACGCAAGCTTCTGTTTGGTTTGGCGTTTCCCGAGCCTATTCAAGTTAGTCGTACGAACAGCCGCAAACTAAACCGTTTGCGTTACGTCTGGTTGAGGCCAGCACTACCTGCGCGCCGGGAGCAAATACATGATTGATCAAAACGAAGAAATACCTGCAGCCTTGGCCGAATCCGAATCTGAGGTTGATCCACCGCAGTCGGCAGGAGCGAGTGTGGCTGGAGCCGCGATGGCCGCCAGCGATGGAGTTATTGGTCGCGTTGGACATTACCGGTGGGTGATCTGCGCGATGCTATTCTTCGCGACTACGATCAATTATATAGATCGCGCGGTCCTCGGAATCCTGGCCACCGACAAAGCTTTTGTGGCCACTATCGGCTGGAACGATGCCGAGTATGGATTCATTACGACGTCGTTTCAGGCAGCTTATGCCACCGGGCTCTTGCTGGTTGGATATCTTATGGACCGGTTCGGGACGCGAAAGGGCTTCTCGTTTGCCATTACCTTCTGGTCGGTAGCTGCTATGGCCCATGCGCTTGCCTACTCTGCATTCACATTCGGTGCAGCTCGTTTTGCTCTTGGATTAGGCGAAGCTGGTAACTTTCCGGCGGCGATCAAGACAGTTGCCGAATGGTTTCCCAAGAAAGAGCGAGCCCTGGCCACGGGTATTTTCAACAGCGGGTCAAATGTTGGGGCCATTGTGGCACCCTTGGTCGTTCCTTTGATAGTGGTTTATTACGGCTGGCAGTGGGCGTTTATTGCTACCGGACTAATCGGCTTTATTTGGCTCATTTTCTGGCTGCTAATCTACCGCCGTCCTGAGGAACACCCGAGGCTCTCCCGCTCCGAACTGGCCTACATCCTGTCAGACCCTGCGGAACCTACTACCAAGATACCCTGGGCGCGTCTGATCCCTCATCGTCAAACATGGGCATTTGCCCTCGGTAAGTTTCTCACTGATCCAATTTGGTGGGTCTACTTGTTCTGGCTCCCGAAATTCCTGAATACAAACTACGGTCTGGATATCACCCAAATCGGGTGGCCCTTGGTGATTATCTATGTAGCTGCAGATTTCGGCTCGATCGGAGGCGGATGGTTGTCATCGTCTCTGATTAAGCGCGGATTGACAGTTAACCGCGCGCGCAAAACCGCGATGCTGATCTGCGCCCTGGCCGTTGTTCCTATCGTCTTTGCGGCTAAAGCTTCCAACCTCTGGGTGGCTGTGGGTTTGGTTTCGTTGGCGGCCTCGGCTCATCAAGGTTGGAGCGCCAACCTTTTTACCATGGTTTCGGATATGTTTCCGAGGCGTGCTGTCGGATCAGTGGTGGGCATTGGTGGCTTTGCGGGCGCAGTTGGTGGGATGCTGATTTCTACGACGGTCGGATTGATCCTGCAATACACAGGTTCCTATTTTCCGATCTTTATCATCGCAGCATTGGCTTATCTCGTCGCTTTCGCAGTCATTCACTCGTTGGCGCCACGGCTGGCTCCGGCCAACGTTGAAGCTCCGGCAAATTGAGAATCATGCTTCGTTTAGTCGTGGCCAGGCCCACCGGTTCGACGTTGGTGAAAACACTAAGCCTGGACTGGGCCGAGAGCAAACGACAAGTTATCTGGAACGTGGGAGTTTCTGGCGGAAACTAATTCGTGGGACCGTCAGCTTTGTCCGGGGTAGGAGCATCCCCGTTTTCTTTGACATTCGACCAGGACGCGTGACCATCGCTTTGAACGGTGTCACCAACACGTTTTCTGCCTGAAGTCACCGAATGTTCCGTTTCTTCTGACGCCTGCGCCTTCTGGGCGAGCATGAGGTGATCACGCATGGCTTCGCTGGCCGCTTCCGCATTGCGCTTGCGGATTGCGCGATAGATGGTGCGGTGCATTTCGGCGGACTCTTTAAGGTCTTTGGCACGCTTAACAGTTTTGCGGCGCACGTCGAAAAGAATTGTGGCTACCATGTTCATAAGCGAAGTCAGGATGCGATTCCCCGAGGCAGCGGCAACTGTTTGATGAAACCGCATATCGTGAACCAGAAACTGCTCAGGATCATCAAGCGAGGCAAACATCTCGGCTATCTCTTCCGACATGGAGGCCATTTGATCGCCCGTGGCGCGTTCAGCAGCCAGCCCGGCAATGGCCATCTCAAGCGATTTACGCGCTTCAAACATTTCGTTGGGAGTGAACCCGTGCAAGGAAGCCATCAGGCGGAGAGGATTGCTGTCGAGCACTGGCGAGCCCTCGGCCTTGACGACAAACGTTCCCGCTCCACGTCGGGGCTGCAGCACGCCGACCGCCGCAAGCGAGCGGATGCCGTCACGCAGGGTTGGGCGGCTAACGCCAAGCAGTTTTGCAAGATCGCGCTCCGGAGGCAGGCGATCTCCTGGTCGCAACTCGCCACGATGAATCATTTCCCGAAGCTGGAAAATAACCTCTTCGGTGGTGGTGCCATTACGTTCAGGATCAATCGTTTTGAATAAATCGCCGTTGGAATCGGTCATACCTTTAGAGGGACCCTCAATTTATCTTTACCAATCAGCTGTGGAAACGAGATGTTCTGTTCCCCGATTTTCCATGCAGGTCTCTTTTCGGTAGCGATTGTAGCACTATTCCAAGATCTCCAAGAAAAAAGTTCCATGAAAGGTCAAACCAGTCAATCGGAGATGCCGCGCGAGTTATGAATTGCTCAGACTTTTATCTGCTATCTGTTACTAACGGCACTGGTGCCCCCAATGCGCGGCAGGCGGACAAGTCTCCTCTCGAAACAATGACTGAACGGACGAATTCTGTTAGGTAAATTCAGTGAAAATAAACGAATAAACGGAGCGTAGCGAGGATATGTACAATCGAATGTCTTTGGGATCACGGAGAGATGCGAAAATAACCTCCGCGGTGATGATTCTCTTCTCTCTTCTATTCACTGCCTGGGTTTCTACGGCCCGCGGACAAACGCCACCGTTGTCAGAGCGAATGGCCGCCACCGCCATGAACAAACTCTGGAGAGACTCAGCGAGAAATGAATCCGGTATCCCCGCGCGCTGGACTTATGACCATGGGGTCGTCTTGAAGGGCCTGGAAAGTGTCTGGTATGCCACCGGCGACGGAAAATACTTCAATCACATCAGGCAGGGCATGGATCACTACGTCAACGCCGACGGGACTATCCGTACCTACCGGCTCGACGAGTACAACATCGACCACATCAACAATGGCAAGATTCTGCTGTTGCTCTACAAGGTCACCGGACAGGAAAAATACAAGAAAGCCGCGGCCTTGTTGCGCGAGCAGTTAAAGACGCATCCACGCACTTCGGACGGCGGCTTTTGGCATAAGAAAATATATCCTTCGCAGATGTGGCTCGACGGCCTCTATATGGGCGAGCCTTTCTACGCTGAGTATGCCGCCACCTTCCACGAGGATGCAGCCTTCGATGATATCGCCAAACAGTTCATCCTGATGGAGCTTCATTCACGGGACAACAAAACCGGTCTCCTGTATCACGGTTGGGATGAATCGAAACAGCAACGCTGGGCCAATCCGACAACCGGGCGCTCGCCGAATTTCTGGGGACGAGCGATGGGTTGGTTTGCGATGGCGCTGGTTGATACCCTGGACCACTTTCCCGAACAGCATCCGCAAAGAGGGGCGTTGATTCAGATATTGAAACGTCTGGCTGTCGCAATAGAGAAGTATCAGGACCAGAAATCAGGCCTGTGGTATCAGGTGGTTGATAAGGCCGGAGCCAAGGGAAATTATCTGGAAGCATCGGCTGCCTGTATGTTCGTTTATTCGCTGGGCAAAGCTGTCCGCATGGGTTACCTCCCCGCCTCTTATCTTGCCGTCGCCAGAAAAGGTTATCAGGGAATCTCCACCGAGTTCATTGCCAGCGACGGTGCCGGGGTTGATCTGAAAGGGACTGTCAGTGTGGCCGGACTTGGTGGTAATCCTTATCGCGACGGAAGCTATGAGTATTACCTAAGCGAGAAAGTAATAACTAACGACCCCAAAGGCGTCGGGGCATTCTTATCGGCCAGTGTCGAGATGGAGCGGGCCGATAAACCATCCGTTGGCAAAGGCAAGACGGTCGCTCTGGATTCGTACTTCAATAACGAAACCAAAAAGGATGCGACGGGCCAGGTAGTTTCCTGGCATTACAAGTGGGACGAATTGCCAGATGGTGGCTACTCCTTCTGGGGGAATATTTTTAGAACGTTTGGAGCGAGAACCGTCACCCTAAGGGAGGCCCCCACGGCCGCCAACCTGAAGAAGGTTGACGTCTATATCATCGTTGACCCGGACACCGAGAAGGAGACCGAGCGGCCAAACTTCATTCAACCCGAGCACGTCAAAGCAATTGCCGATTGGGTAAAATCTGGTGGCGTGCTCGTGCTGATGGGCAACGACTTTGGCAACGTCGAATTTGATCATTTCAACCAACTCGCCGGGAAGTTTGGTATTCAGTTTAATAAGGACAGCCTGAACCGAGTGCAGAACAATGAATATGCGACCGGCAGGATTGTAGTTCCCGAGGGGAATCCTATTTTCAAGACGGCCAGGAACCTGTTTCTAAAAGAGCTCTCAACTTCGACCCTTACAGCTCCGGCGAGACCGGTGCTTGAGCACCAGGGGAAGGTCATAATGTCGGTGGCAAAAGTCGGCAGAGGCACTGTGTTCGCTCTCGGCGACCCGTGGATTTACAACGAATATGTCGACGGTCGAAGGTTGCCTCCTGAGTTTGATAATGCAAAAGGTGCGACCGATCTGACCCTGTGGTTGCTGCGGCAGGCCAGAGCGAAAGCGAAATGAACTCCTGTGGAAAGAATTTCACAGGATACGGGATTAATGCCTCGAGATAGCTAAAACTGAAACGGTTGAACTATCCGTTTCTTGTAAATTTTAAGTCGTGTCGATGTTCATCATGTTCAGATGGTTCAGAGATGGGCGCCGCACATCGTCTCATGGTGATGTTGAATAGTTCAGATGCTAATGGTGACGATTGCCGGAGTGCATAAATGTTTAAGCTAAGAAGGGAAACTTCAGCCATGATTCGTGTTATGAAAAGACTTTCATTGCTCCTTGTGCTCGTGAACGCCCTTGCTGTCACTGCATTGGCCCAGGCCTCCTCGGCCGACGCTCCGCAGCGCGGCCCTTCACAACCGACTCGCCCGTACGTCGTGCTACCGGCTCAATCGCTCGGCGACCTCGAGCGAAAGCTGAGACCCGCGAATAAAGCTGAGGAATTGATCGGTGGAGAAGGAATGCAACTGCGCGTGGCAATCCAGCATGAGAAGGATCAGGCAGCGCCGAGCGGCGAGCTACATGACGCTTCCGATGATGTTTACTACGTGCTGGAAGGGGCGGCAACGCTTACGCTCGGAGGCAAGTTGGAAGCTGCTCGGGAAGTGGAACCTGGAGAATGGCGCGGTAAGATCAGTGGCGGCAAGAATGTCGAAATCACCAAGGGCGATCTGGTCATAGTGCCGCGTGGTACGCCGCACGAGCGCAGCACGGTCGGCAAAGATTTTTCCATGATCCTGATCAAGATCTACGCCTTGCCATTACCGGCGCCGAAACCGATGCCGAAAAAAACATAGAACCCATCCGTTCTATTGACCTATTCGATTATCGGACCTGCTTGAGATATTTGGCGAGGCCTAGTTTCTGTTCGCGGATTCCTTCGACGGCCAGACCGGCCATAATTTTGGCGCCCACCGGAGAAAAGTGCGTGTTGTCTTCAATCCCCTCCGGATAGTTGCCGTTCTCGTTCGGCTTGAGCTGCAGAAATAGTCTTTTGGATTCCTCCGGCCCGAACCGTTTGAGCACTCCTTCACTCTTCCGATGCATATCAATCATCGCCACTTTGTACTCCGTTGCCACCGCTCGCACGACGCCAGGATATTCACCGTGCGTATCGTAAAACTTCCCTTCCTCGTCAAACCGCCGGCGCATCACGGGAGTCAATAACACGGGAATCCCTTTCTTCTGACGAACGTCAGCGATGAAGCGTACTAAATTTTTCCGGTAGTCCGCTGGTGAAGCGTAGCGGTCAGTATTTTCTTTGGAATCATTGTGGCCAAACTGGATAAAAACGTAATCGCCCTTCTTTAACTTATCGACGATCACTTGCCATCGATTCTCCGCAATGAACGACCTGGTGCTTCGTCCGTTCTGAGCGTCGTTCTCAACCCTCACCTTCCCTTCTTCGAAGAAGGGTTGCAGCAGTTCGCCCCATCCCGTCTCGGGACGTTTGATGGGAAGCTTTGCCGCCATTGTCGAATCCCCTGCCAGGAAAATAGTAATCGGTTGTTGGCCGAATGCCGACGCACCGAGCAGGAGAATTGAGCACGCGGCAGATAGGATCTTTGTCATGTTTTCAGCTAAATGAGTCAACGATCTTGCCGTTGACGCGAACTTTTTCCAAAACCAGATTCTCGACGTTCTTCACAATACTAGGACTCTCCACCTTATCGAAGGTGCAGTTTTCCAGTCGCAAATTGTAGATGGGTGCGTTCTTGAATCCCTGCACGTCCAGGGCGTATTTGCTCTTCCCGCTCATCAGATCGCTGACCACAAAGTTACGAACGACCGGGGTAAATTTGCCCTTCTCGCCTTCTTCATAATTGAAGTCTATGGTGATTGCAGCATGGGCGACCTGGCCCACCTGCATATTTCTGAAGTAGAGATTTTCGAGCAGCCCGCCGCGCATTGCATTGTTCTTCACCCGCAAAGCGTGGTCGAGGTTTGGACTATCGAGCCGGCAGTTTTCCGCAAAGACGTTGCGAACCCCGCCGGAGATTTCACTGCCGATGGTGACGCCCCCGTGTCCGTCCTTCATCTCACAGCCCTGAATAACAATGTTCTGGGAAGGCGTGTTCACGCGCCGGCCGTCGCCGTTTCTGCCTGACTTGATCGCGATACAGTCGTCTCCAGTATCAAAGTAGCAGTCTTTGATCAGCACGTCGGTGCAGGATTCAGGATCACACCCATCGTTGTTTGGACCATGGGTAGTTATCCTTACGGAACGCACCGTCACGTTGGTTGAGAGAACGGGGTGAATCTCCCACATCGGAGAATTCTTAATCGTTACCCCTTCGATCAGCACATTCTTGCAACGGTAAGGCTGGATAAACTGAGGTCTGAGGTAGTGACCCTCTCCGAAGATTCTCTCGCGCACTGGCACGCCTCGCTCGCCCATTTCCAGGAGCGCTGCCCTGTCTTTACGCTGATTCGGATCTCCTTCCTTCCAACCGTACCGGTCCCGGCCGTTCCATGGCCACCAGGCCTGATTGTTAGATTGGCCATCCAGAACTCCGGTTCCGGTGATGGCAATGTTCTGCTGCTCAAATGCGTAGATGAATGGCGAATAGTTCATCAGCTCCACACCTTCCCAGCGGCTGAAAACCACAGGCAGATACTTACGAGGATCCTGACTAAACTGAATCGTGGCGGCGGCGGTTACGTGCAGGTTGACATTACTTTTAAGATGGATGGGTCCGGTCAAAAACTTTCCTGCAGGCACCACTACTCTGCCGCCCCCGGCCCGGTTGCATGCGGCAATCGCATTCGCGAAAGCCGATGTGCAGTCCTTCGTGCCGTCGCCGATAGCGCCGTATCGGGTGATCGCAAAATCGCGTCTGGGAAAGACTGGGGCTTTGATGCGACTTAGAATCTTTGGTAGTTGCGCCCAGGCCGGATCCGACGTTGGGCGGGACCACAGGGCATGCCCCAGAACTTCGTTTTCTGTCAGGCCGCCAAGTAAACCGGGTGTCACGGCAGTAGCGCCGCCAACGATTAAGAGGCCTTTGATGAACTCACGACGGTTAGTCATATCTATTAAGAACTCCTGTCTCCGTTAAATGATTTTCTCGATCCGCCCAAAACTCGAATATTGCCCTAACGCGACCGCCAATTACAGCGTCTCAATTCGGGTCGTAGCGCCAAAGGGGAGAAATGTAATAGCCTGGGCCATCGGCGCAGGTGAGGAGTACGTTCGTTTAGAGGTGGGCACCGCCCACCTCTAAACGAACGTAAATACTAACCGGGCCGATGGCCCAGGGCGGTTCCTCGGCTGCGGATGGTCGTTACCTTCATGGTCCACTCCTCGAGGCTCCCAATTTCTCACCGATCCACTTGGCTACATTATTCTTGTAGGTTGGAGCGGTGGCTTCCCATCGCGCCATTCCATGCACGCCGTCATCGATAGTTATTATTTCCGAGGACACGCCGGCGGCTTTGAGCTTGGCTTGCAGTTGCACCGACTGATTGTAAGGCACACTCATGTCTGCCGTTCCATGCAGCAGTAGGAATGGAGGCAGGCCAGGACGGACGTAGTTGATGGGCGAAGCCTCTCGCAAAAGTTGAGTTGCCTGCTCGTCAATCTCGGAAGGGCGTCCGAAGAGTTCCCTTAGTGAAAGACTCAAGCCGCCTCTTCGCTCACTATCAGCCACCAGATCCACGGGTGCATAGAATGGAACCACCGCCGCAACCCGCGTGTCTTCTTTGGCCCTGACCACCGCCATCACGACGAGATGGCCACCCGCCGACTCGCCTACCAAAGCCAGCCGGCGTGGATCAACGTTAAGCTTGGCGGCATGTTCCTTCACCCAGCGAATGGCCGCTTCAACGTCTTCGACCGACGCGGGAAAATGATACTTGGGCGCGTGGCGATAGTTGATAGAAAACCAGGCAATCCCGGCACCCGAGAGCGGTGCGAACAACGGGTCGACGCCCTTCGACTTATCGCCTCCGGTCCACCCGCCACCATGCACCAGAATCGCCGCCGGAAATGGCCCCTTGCCATTCGGCACACATGCATCAAGTCGCAAACTCTCGCCGGCGGCTCGACTGTATTCCAAATCTTTCCTGATGCCGGCTCTTGAGGCGCAGTCACTCCTTGAAGAGCTGACTGCCTTCTCGGGCTTGCCGTTGGACGCAGTCGCGCCTGGCTGTGGTTTTATTTCTCGCGCGATGGGGTTCCATTTATCAATGCCTCCCAGAACTTTCTCGACAGTAATAGCGCGCGCTTCCGCCGCCGACAGTTGCCTTGACCAGGACACCCGCTCATCTTTCTGCGCACCTGGACCAGTACTCCCAAACTCCGCATAACGCGATGTCTTTTCGCGATCCGGCTTGTCCCAGTTGTGCCATCCTACCGGCCTCACCACATCAGACATCTCGGTGTTGATGAAAACCGTGCTGGCGAAGGGACGCCAAGGCCTGCCGAGATATGTCTTCGCCTCGGGAGTTTCACCGGTAATCTTGCAGTGGGAAAAAACGAAACCAAACGGCTGCTCGGTGGGCGTTGAGGCGGCAGTGATGTAGCCGTTGCGCAAGCAGTGAATGTGGCACCGCTCGAAGAATACGGTGGCGCCGCCAAAAATAAAATCAACGTGACCAGCGATATAGCAGTCTTCGAAATAGTGGCGACCACGATTTGCCAGGATCGTATCCTGCCAACCAAGGAACCGGCATTTGCGGAAGGTCGCCCGGTCGCCATCGATTCGGATCGCCAAAGCCTGCCCGACTGGTCCGGCCGAATTCTCGAAAGTCAGGTTCTCCGCCGTGAAGTCGTCAGCGTCAATCACGGTGGATGGGGTACGGAAAGTGCCGATAGGCTTACCATCCTGGCCCATCATATTTGCGTGAAGGTTGTACGTAATAATGGTCTTTTCCGCATCGTCACCTACCAATCTGACAAAGCGTTTCTCACGTTGCACGTAAATGTTTTCTTTATAGACACCGGGCTTGATCCGAATGGTCCAACGCCTGGTGCTGCTGGTTGTTTGCGGCGCAGCGTTGATCGCATCCTGGATCGACTTGAACTGGCCATCACCGTTGGGCGCAACGGTGGCGTCGGTTTGAAATGCTCTAGCCTCAACTGCGCAGACACCGAGCGAAATCAATGACCCGACGAGCAGATTCCGGGTGAGCCTTAGGATTAATCTCATGCGTGTGTAGTTCATCTGTTCTTCCGATGTTCGATGCACTATTGCATCGCTTAGCTTGTCGTTACCCCAGCGACGGACAGGAGTCTGATGGAAACCATCCTCCGCTTTGATCACTTCAGCGGGAGAAAGCTCACACACGAGGGTGCACCTACTTCAAACATTTGTCCGGTTGCCTGGAGTTTACCTGTATTTATGTCAAGCCGGAACATTACGAGAGAGTCGGAACCCTGATTAGCGGCGATGAGCCAATAGCCGCCAGGGTCGATATCAAAGTTGCTGGCAGTCTTCCCCTGAGTCGAAACCAATTCAATCAGTGTGAGCATCCCTGTCTGCCGATCAATTGAAAACGAGGCGACGCTGTCGTGGCCTCGATTCAGGCTGTACAGAAACTTTCCGTTGGGATGAACCCTGATCTCAGCAGCCGAACTGGCGCCCGAAAACTCCTTCGGCAGCGTCGCGACTGTTTGCAATTCGCTCAGCGCGCCCGCAGCCGCGTCATAAGCCAACGTCGTGATCGTCGATTGAATTTCATTGACGACATAGACGAACTGGCCGCCAGGGTGAAAAGCCAAATGCCGCGGCCCAGTCCCAGGCTTGAGCGCCAGGAACGAGGGCGTGTTGGCTCTTAACTTTCCTTTGCCGGGATCGAAGTGATAGACGAACAGCTTGTCCAAACCCAAGTCAGTCACGATCACGAACCGGTTGTCTGGTGCAGCATTGATCGCGTGTGAGTGTGGACCTTGTTGGCGCTGTGGGTGAACCCCGGAGCCGGTGTACTGGATGAAGTCTGATGCGTCAACCAAACTACCATCCTTTCTGATCGGAAAGACTGATACGTTGCCTTCGCCGCTGTTTGACCCATAGTTTGCTACCAGCAGGTTCTTGCCGGATTGATCTACACTGAGGTACACCGGATCTATTCCGCGAGAAGGCAAAGAAGTGAGCAGCATCAGCCGTCCCGTCTGTGCATCAATAGAATAAGAAAGCACGACACCTATGCTCTTTCGATCGACGGCACTCGGACGACTCACGGCGTAGAGAAATCGGCGATTGGGATGAAGCGCCAGAAAGAGCGGTCGGGATGCCTCCGCCACCAGACCGAGCGGCTCCATCCTGCCCGAGTCGGAATCAACCCTCCAGGCGTAAATTCCCTTGCTGGTTCCTGTCTTAAAAGTACCAACATAAACGATTGCGCGCCCGCCTTTGCTAAGGGCCGACGTAGCTTCAAACGCACCAGGAATAATTGGAAGCATCAGGGTCAATACAAGTAGTAAATGTTTCATATTACTCGGCGGACCTGGCGGCCAGGCCTCTCAAAGTTCATCACCGCTCCAACGAATTTCCCGTCCGTCACGAGAGCCAAGGTCTGAGTTCTACACCCAGATTGGAAATGATTCGCCCGGGCCGGCGGTCACGGGAACCAAAACCAGAAAACCTTGTCACTGAATGGTCACAACTAAGAAAATGACGCGAAAATCATTGACTTATATGCACAGGTGGTTTAGAAAACGATCATCTTTATTGGCACCCCCCCTTGTTGTGCAGTTGAACTACTGAACTGGTCACCTTACTGAGAGGAATCCCAAAATGAGAGCTCCCCGCCGCGCTGTTGTTATCGCTGGTTTGGCATCGCTGTCGTTATTATGGACTTCGCCTGGCCGGACCGCGTACCAACCCGACAGCTTGACTGCAGCGGAGCTTTTGGCTCCTTCGCTGGTTGCCGACTACCATTCGATCGAGAGCGCTGAACCGACTTTTAAAGCATTATCCGCGGACGATAAGGTTGGAGGCATCAAGGAGGAAATTCCCGCCAAGTACACCGCCAGGTACCTCAACTGGAAGAAGGAATTCCTCGCAACCGACTCCGGCCGGCAACAATGGGGCCTCTATGAGCAAAACCCGAATTTGACGCTCACGATAACCGTTTCTCGCGAAAACGCCGAAGGCGCCACTACCGGCAAATACAAATGGAACGAAGCCGGCCAGCTCGCCGCCGCTACTATCGCCTTAGGATTTCGTCTCAACGAAGGCTACCCAAATCCGATCTACTTCCCGGTGATGAATTCCCTTGTCCCCACCGGCACGTCAAACAGAATAGCCGGCGATACACTCGCTGCCACCAAGATGGCCCACGAGTTTGGCCATGTGAACCGCACCGCCAGAGTTGATCCTGTGCTCTATCAACTACAGGCCCAACTGATTCCTCAGTACAACAAAATCTTCTTGAGCAACGGTCGTAATCCTAACGACGCGAAATTGATTGAGCTCGTACGCCAGCTTGGCGGCACGCCCGTAGAAATATGGGAAGACCGCGAATACTGGGGTGAAGCCAATGCGATGGTCTATCTTCGCGATCGGTTCACTGATGAGGGCACGCGTTGTCCGCTGTTCAGCCGGATCAGACAGAGCGTGGATCTGTATGCGAAAAACTATGAACCCCGCTTTCTCGAAATAGCGCGTGCTTCGTCCTCCCGTAAGGTTTGCGGTTGGCCTTAAAAGCCAATCCGCTGTCAGACCTTTCGTGCCAGAGTGGAATGCAGGTTTTCCCAGCGGACGACCCATGAGCCATCCTGCGGGAATCCAGGAGCGTTGCCGCGTGGACCATCTCGCCAACCTGCCGCCATCATCGCTATGGCGTAAAGCAAGCCTCCATTGCCCGGTAAGTAACACGGCAGGTTTGGTCGCTGCCAGTTGTGACCGTTGGGGAGGTAGCGATTCTTTTCCGTAGCCATTAGCAAAGCATCGACAGCAATCCTGCCTTCACCGAGGCGCGCCGCGGTCATCGCCGTTAGCGGATAGTCCCACCCCCAGGTCTTATCCCATTGCCACTCCTTCATCGTTTTATCCAGCGTGCGGCGCATGACCTCGCGATCTACTCCATCGCCGGGTAAGAAGCCCAGAGCCCCAAACATTGACGGATGATCGTGGTTGCGTTCGGTGTAGGTTTGCGGGCAGTTCTCGTGGGCCAGATAGACGCCCTCCCGCTGCGGCAACGGTGCCAGCCGATTGATCACGTGGTCCCATTCCGGGTTGCGCTTGAGGCCCAGCCGCTCGCGCCAGCGTTGGCCGATTTTTAACCCATGGGACCAATAGGCCAGTTCAAAAGTTGGATTCCACGTCTCCCGCGCCGGGTGGTTCTCCTGGGCCGGTATCACCGGGGGGCCAAGTATGTAACGACCTGCTTTTTGGTCGAAGAACGCATACGAGGTCATGAACGCCGCCGAATCGAACACGATTTGCCGATACCGTTCCAACGTTTTCCGGTTTGGGTGCGTTTGATAGCAAAGCTCCGCATAGAAGATTGGATGGGGCTGCTGCCAGATGAGCAGCGGCCCGATTGGCGACGGACTGTCATGCCCATCTGGACCAACCATCTTGGGCCAACGCGCTCCTGAGTAACCTTGCGACGCTGCCAGTCGTCTGGCCACCGGTAGGATCGATTCATACCAGTGAAGACTCTTTTCAAGCAGCGGCAGGCGGTTCCATAACGCAAAGTGGGATGCGTGCCACCAGTGCATCTCCAGGTGAAACTTCCCGTACCAACTGTTGACTGTCAGTCCAGTTTCCTGCGGTGGCATGCTCCCCGAACACTGAATCGCGGTGAGGTATTGTGACAACACAACCCGTCGTTCTAATTCCAGCGCGCGTGGATCTTTACTATCAGCTAGTTCTACCGCGCCGCCGGCGGTCCAATAGCGTTGCCAATGGGCAGTGCTCGCCGCAAACGTCGAAGGCACGTTTGGTAACCGCACGCCGAAAGGGCGAGGTGAAAACGCCGCCACAAATTCCATCCGGCCGGACCGAGTGGACGACGTTGGAATGGTCAGCTGAAAAGCATGTTCGCCCTCGACAACCAGCTTTGCCCAGCGGTCCCATCTCAACTCAACGAAATATTCATCTGCGTCGAGAGTGCGATGGAGTCTGCTCCCATTCGGAACACTGTTGACGACTCTCGTCTGATGCCTCGCAGGCTGTTTCCAATCTGCAGCCTGCATTGAGGACGAACCATAAGGGAAAGCAAAACGCACTCCGAGCCTGCCTTTTGTAATCAAGCTCGAATCTATGGCAACAGCCAGAAGATCGTGACGTGGATGAGCGGCAGTCTGCACAGTGACTGACTCTCCTTCGAGCTTGAACCTACTCGTAAGGACACCCCGCCAAAGATCCAACTCCTGACGTATTTCCGAGACGTCGGAAACTTGAATTGGCTTCTGATCCGAACCAGCAAGGCACAGACTAATCTGACCGAGATGAAGCCGGTGCGGGTTTTCGCGGAGCCAGTTGAAAAGCTCAGTCTGTCCCTGGGAACTCGTCTGGTAGCCAACCTGACGGCCGTGCGTGTCGTATTGCGTTAGCCGTAGCTTTTGTTTATCGAGTCCAGGCGGCGCCGGCTGCGTATGCCAACCCCATTGAGACATCGTGCACAGCGGCATGGCGCTTTCATATGCTGCCGAGAATGTCTGCAAGCCCGTGATGTCGGCCGTGAAGGCAAACTCTCCATTGCCGACCGACAGCGGAGACAACGGGTCAAGCTCCCGTAATCCTGGATTGTGCCGGCGGACCAGCGCGGACCGGTTGATTGCGTCACTAACTTTTTTGTTCGCGTGCGCCCGAGACGAACCCTCAAGAAGCGCGGCTAAAGATAACGGGCTCGCCGGCGATCCTGGTCCGGGCAAAGAACCATAGACGCAGGCAGAACCGATTAACTTTTCCAGAAACCTTCGGCGCGAAACCATGGAGTTAAATGACCTCTTCTTAACCTAGTCGAAGCGCGCTTCTTGACGCCGCTCTCAAAGTCGCCCGTTTAGAGAGGGCACTCGTCCCCGCCGCGAGGTGGACTAGTCCACCGGCGCAACGGAGACGATTGAGAAAAACGCCAGAGCTTTCAAGGACGCAAAGCACGCTAGCTACCCTACGCGGCATTTGTCGCGGATAGTAAACAGGGATTGGATAACCCATTAGGCTATCCAATCCCTGGTGAAAGAGCGAAGCGCTTCAACTCAGACTAGAAGATAAACTTCAGACCGAGCTGAATGCGTCGCGCGTAGTTGTCCTGATTAGAGGCGGTAATCTTCCCGAAGTCCACGCTGTTTGCGGCGGTAATCGGATTCGGGAAATAGGGCTCGTTGAAAGCATTAAGGGCTTCGAACCGAAGTTGAATCTTCATCGTCTCGTTCAGAAGGATATCCTTCTTCATGGTTAGGTCGACGTTCTTGATGTAGTCGCGGCGCACGCTGCTAAAGCGTGGCGGCAAGGTCCGCAGGTGGTTGACCGGAGTTGCGGCTGTATTCGCGGCGGTTCGAGCAGTCGCGATTTGGGCCGTCGTGGCGGTTGCAGAAGTTACACCTGCCGGCAGGAAGTTCGGCCAATCCAGATTAGAGCGGAACGCCTGTGTGTTGAACCAACGCCCGGTTCCTCGTTCGGCAGAAGGAATATCGATCCGGCCGCCGTTATAGAAGAGATCGCCGAAAGGTATCGGGAACCCACTCTGTAACGAAACAGTCCCGCCGATTTGCCATCCGCCAAAAATGTTATTAGAGAACCAGTTCGAGCTTGACAGGAACCGCTCGCCCTTTCCAAACGGAAGAGCATACATACCGCTGAAAGCGAGCCGATGCGGTGAATCCTGATCCGAAATCACTTTCACCGGCAGGGGGTCGGCAGCGTTTAGATATTCCGTAGCCTGGATCCATTTCGACCAGGTATAGCTGGCCTGAATTGTGTAGCCTTTGGAGAAACGCCTTTGCAAGCTGAACTGACCTGAGTAATACCAAGACTCACCATCATTGTTGCTCGTGGTGATTGATCCGAATTCAGGGAACGGGAGCAACAGTTGTGAACGGGCAATGGTGGCATTGTTGAACCCGGAAGCCGGTAAGTTCTGGAAAGGATTCGCTACCGTGCCTCTTAGGGAAGAGTCATTGCTAATCATCGCCGGGCTGAGGAAATTGTCGGCATTCAGATACTGCAGCGGCAGCGCATTTATGTTACGGGCGATCTCGATGTTGTAACCACGGTTACCAACGAATTCACCTTCCGCCACCCAGCCGTCGCCCAGTTCTCGCTGGAAACCAATTTGATAGCGTGCTTGTTTCGAGACCTTCGGGTTTTGATCAAAGAACGAGATCCCCTGGCCCAGAGCAGTCTGTTTGCCATCAGCATTGCCTACTGGATCCGGAATTGGTGTGGGATTCGCTGTACCGAGCCCGAAAGGATTCGAGAACGTGAACGGGATAGGGGCACCGTTAGGATTAGTCGTCAGCAATGCGACGGTAGTTCGCGTGAAACCCGGTTGGATAACATCGCCGCGTCGCTCGCCGAGGAATCCCGCGAACAAGCCAAAGCCGCCGCGAATAACCGTCTTGTCATTCAATTGGTAAGCGAAACCAAAGCGCGGCAAGAAAGTATTCTTTGGGGTGTTATAGACGCCGCGACCGCCATCTTTTCCGGCAAACAGCAGACCGCCGGTAGCGGTTATCTGCGAAACTCGGCTCTTCAGAAACGTGTCATTTAACGCTGCGTATCTTGCCTGTGCGGCTGGTTGGAGTGGCTGCACGTACGTAGTGTCAAAACCGGTAATAGTCTTGTCGTTTCGTTCATACATAGGCGTCTCAACTTCATAACGAAGACCGAGATTCAAGGTCAATTTCTTGTTGAAGCGCCAATCGTCCTGTACGAAGAAGCCGTAAGTTGCGGAAACTTCCGAGAAGTCTGCGCGACGAACGATTTGCAGAGTCGTTGGGTATCCGAGCAGGAAGGAAGCAAAGGATTGCAGTCCATTAACCTCTCCGGCCGTGGAGCCCTGGCGCTGCCTCGTATAGGCATTATCGAAAATGAATTGGGACGTTTGGTCGTTGCTGCGGAAGCGAGTGTCCTCGCGGTAGAGTCGCCTTTCAACGCCAAATTTTACGGAGTGCGAGTCCAGCGACTTATTCAGGACAGCCGATACCGTATGGCTGGTGACCGGCCGGAATTCGTTTGACATCCCATTCCCCAGGACAGTGTTGCCGGGAAAATCAAAACGTGGAAAACGCCTCTCCGCTTCGGGGGTAAGACTATTGAAAGCCGAGGGAAATCCGAACGACGTCAGGTCAGTACCCCTGGCATCAACTTCCTGATCCTGATGACGCAGGAAGTAGTTGTAACCGTACCTGAGATTCAAGACGGTAGTCGGATTAAAGGTATGGACCTCGTCGATAACGCCTTGCCGCGCTCTGAAGATGAAGTTTACGCCGGTGTAAGGAGTGGCGGTGTAGTCGTTGTAAACACTAAAGCGATCGTACCAACTGCCGCGCACAAACATTCTGTCGCTCTCGCCCACGACCTGATCAATCCGAAAAGTGAAATTGTCGTACGGCTGAGTTTTTTCGGTTAAGGTTGAATCGAAGATATTGCCCAGTAGACCGGGCTGCTTGGGTGAGCCAAACTGCGCTAACAGCGATTTGGCTATCGGATTGATGCGGCCAGCCGGAATAATATTTCCGGCAAAAGCAGTTCTACAAACATCACCTACCGCACATCCGTTTTGACCAGCGCCTGTTCCAGTACCCACCACGCCGGTTAACGGATCATAAATCGTCACTCCGAGGGCCGAGAAGTTTCCGTCTTTCATCGCCTGTGTCGGAACGTAGACTGACTGGCCGGCGTCGAAACGTGGCCGCGCGTCACGAATCGCTTCATACGCAAACAGGAAGAAAGTCTTGTTTTTTCCGTTGTAGATCTTCGGGAGGTAAACTGGACCACTGACGCTGAAGCCGGGACGGTTCGAGAAAGTGTCCGGACGGCCCTGGCCTCTTGCTCTGCCAAAAAAGTCGTTGGCGGCCGAGCCCCCTGGCTCAGTCCACCTGTAGGCCGTACCGTGAATCGAGTTCGTGCCCGACTTAATGCTGATGCTGGTCACGCCTCCCTCGGTATTGCCAAACTGAGAATCAAACGTCGCCGTTTGCACCTTAAACTCCTGCACGATGTCGCTCGGCGGAACGTAGGTAGCAATGACCTCGTTGGCATTTGCGGTGGCGGTACTGGGCGCGCCATCGATCAACAGATCGCTGCGGTTGCCACGAGTGCCGTCAAATGCGTAACCAATGATGTGGGTCGGCTCAAAGGGTCGATCCAATCTAGCACTGCCCGTGTAGGTAACTCCCGCCGACAGCCCGATCAGTGTGTACGGATCGCCGTGCAGTAGTGGGAGTTCCTCCATTCGCTTCTGATCAATTGTTTGTCCCAAACTGGCATCGGCCGAATTCAGGTTCGCAGCCTCGGCGGTGACGGTTACCGTCTCCTGCGTGCCACCTACCTCGAGCGCAATGTCCAGATTCCGGTTCTCGTTAATCTGCAGCAGCACTCCATCCTGGATGTATTTTTTGAAACCCGTGGTTTCGACAACCACTTGGTAGGTGCCCGACAAGAGGTAGTTGGCCTGAAACAGACCTTCGTCGTTAGTCGTTACGGAGACCGTCGTACCTCTTGCCAAATCCGTGATTTTTACAGACGCTCCAGGGATCGCAGCCTTGGTGGGATCCAGTACTCGACCGGTTATCTTTCCGCGCACTTCCTGAGCCCGCAGCGAAACCGGTGAAAAGATCATAATTGCGAAAACTATCGCGGCGTACACGAAACTAGTCGTGGTGAATTTTGATTTCATCGTGTCTCCTCTTTCGGTGGTACCCCTTGAAAGATTCCAATGCTGGATTCTTACAAGGAGCGGATCTGAATCGCACCTGCTAATGGGCCACTGGAATATCCACAACTTGGAGTCATCTTAAACGGCGATGGGCCGTCAGAACTGTTGCAAATTCCGCTGGTCGTAGTGGAGTGCTATTGCGCCTTGTGGTTTTACCAATCCAGCTAGTGGCTAACTCTGAATTGGTCAGCCAACAGGACGCGCTAATTAATCACCGGCTTGACCAAGTATTAGGACTAATTCCCTTTGCACGATGGGTAACACAGGACAACTGCTCTTATGAATTGGCCGTATTCTCTGCCAGTTGGGCACAATCTGTCAAGGTTTTTGTTAACCGGTTTTCTCTATCCAATCACAACCCGGAATTCGAGTGGGTAAGACCAATTATGCAAACCACCTTTCGGAGGGATGAAGGAGATGACGAGGAATAAAGGACATCTTCAAAGATGCGAGGGGTTTGGTGGAGGCATACCCTTCATTTACGAGGAGTTCGTTAGCTCTGAGAGGACAAAAGGTTTCCCGGTCAGTGAGTTTGTCGGACTCTCTTCTGCCACGCAGGATATTCAATCGCGAGGAGTTTAGCGGGCTCTTCAACGTACCAGCTGTATCCGTTGCGCCGCTCGTCTTCAATCTCCATCACGTCATACTTAATCTGGCTGTCCCGCCCGATAAAGATGGGCCTCTGCGTTTTCAGCTCATAGAAGCGTGCCCAGATCGGGCCCGCATTGGGATCCTTTACGACCACGCGATCATAGCCACGTAATTTCGACGCATCCGGCTTCTCTTCCCACTTGATTCCAGTGAGTTTCGATCTCTCATACCAGGCAATTGCGGATTCGATGGCCCTGGTCACCCGCTCATCAGGCTGCTTGATTCCCATTAGGAATCTCACAATACCGACGCTCTCGCCTCCCGTTAGTGAAGCGGGCTCAAACGCCCTTGCCGGAGCTGGGGCCAGCGTAACTTCGTCATGTTGTGCGCCCCAGACCGTGAGCTTGCCATCCAACACCACCTGCGTTTTCAGGATCAATTCAATCCCTTTGGCCACAGCTTTCTCAGAGCGGATCCGTCGGTCCTCATCGACAAATGTATAGTTTGATTTCTTTCGCGCGATGTCGTTGAGGAGTTTCATCACGCCGATCATGGCGCCGTCGTTGTACGTGATGTGAGTGTAGTAACCCTTGCGCAAGGGATAATACTGCGGCCACCCACCATTTACCTGTTGCGCCTCGAGCAGATAGTCGACGCCTTTGAGAAAAGCTGTTCGGTGGCGATCGAGTTTCCTGCTTTGGTAGACCAGGGCAAGATAAGCTAACTGGGTAAAGGTCGAGCCGTTATCAATGTTGGAGTCGATCTCAGGTTTGAGCTTTACGAGGCCGGCCTTTTCCTGCTCAGTCAACACTTTCGCCATATCGATGTTCTTGGACCATCCGCCGGTGTTGTGTTGATACAAGAGAAGATTATCGGCGATGCGCACGGCGTCATCAGTCGCGTACCACTCGGGCTTCTGCTTGAGACTATCTTTCCAGGCCACTGCCGCGACCGTCTCCTTAACTATGCTCGAAACCTGCGCGAATGCGCAGTGCTCACAGATAGACAGGAATAAGACTAGTACTATTACGGGTGTCAAGATTCGTTTCATCGCTAGAACCTTATGAACTTGTAAAGTGAGCCGCCCGGGGGTTATTCCGGGGGCGCCTCACTCTGGGCTGCCCGCACCAACGGCTTGCCGTCTTGAGCGGGTGTGTTAGAACGTGTACTTCAAGCCCAGCTGTATATCGCGCGGCAAATTTCGCTGCGTAGTAAATAGACCGAAGCTCAAGTTTGTCGGGTCAGCGCTCAGGTCGATGAAGTACGGATGGTTCAGAGCGTTCAACGCCTCGGCGCGAAACTGGAGGCGTCGGGTCTCTCCCAATGCGAAGTTCTTCGTGAGTGACAGGTTCACGCTGGTCAAAGGCATGTGACGCATCTTGTCCAGCGTAGTTGGCACGGTGCGCAAGCTCGAAGAACTCAGTCGCAGAAAACCAGTTGTATTAAACGCCGGCAAGGGAGCAATACCATATTTGTTACCCGCACCGTCGCGTTGTCCGGCGTGGCTCTCCAACTGGTTGATATCGCCAGCGTAGAAGAACGCCTGAGACAAGAGAATCGGTTGACCCTGTTGCCATTCATAAGTTCCGTTGAACTGCCATCCCCCGATAAAGGCATCGACCACTCCATTCATATCTTTCCCAAACCTTTTGCCCTTGCCGATCGGCAACTGATAGACCGCGGCAAACGTGAAGCGGTTGGGTCTATCGTCGGTCCCAATCCGATCTTCCAGATTGGTATCCGACGGATTTAGGTAACTCAGCCGTTCGTTCAGTGCAGAGTAGGTGTAGGTGGCGTTCAGCGTAAGTTCTTTAGCGAAACGCTTGCTCGCCTGGAGTTGCAACGCGTTGTAGCGGTTTGTGCCGTTGTACTCTTGAACGTAAACATTTGTAAATTGTGGGAATCGGAGTAAAGACTGTCCGCGACTCATGGTCGTAGCGGTGTTTAGCGGACTTCCCGTTCCCGGCAATAAGTTCATAAATGGATTTGCGAAAGTTGCCGAGAGGTTAGAGTTTGCCGCCGTGTCCAGAGCAGTGGCAGTTGCCAGATCCATAATCGGATTCAAGTTTGCCAAATACTGCCTGGGCACAAAATTCAGATTCCTATTAACCGCGAGGTCATAACCCTGTGAATGCACGAAGTTGGCTTCAAACACGAACTGTCCGGGTAACTCCCGTTGAAAGCCAACGATCAGACGCGCAAACTTACCGTTCTTGCGATTCCCCGGGATAATCCCCGCGTCAGAGGCACCCAGGTCCTGCCCAGTACTGGTCAATAAACCGCGGCTCGAACCGAAAGCGGGTTGCAGACCAGTCGGGTATGGATTGTTTAGCGTGGCCACAAAACTTCGCCCCTGATTGTTCGTGGCCAGGAAAGGCGTCTGGGCATTAAAGCCGGTCTGCTTGATGTCGTCCGGAAGAATTCGATATGGCGACATGAAGATGCCGAAACCAGCACGCACGACCGTCTTTTCGTTAAGCGAATAAGCCGCGCCAATGCGGGGCTCCCAGTTGCCCTTGTCGGCTCCCCAAAGAGCGCGATTTTGATCGCTCGCATACAGCAAGCCGCCCTGGACTTTAAATTGACTAGGCGGTAACAGGAAGTTGGCTGGAGCTGCGTTATACGACGTGGTGTAAGCTGCCTGGGCCGCCGCTTGAATCGAACTCGGTGTCGTCGTATCAAACCCACCGATAAGGCGGTCATATCGCTCCGTCAGGCCTAACTCCAATTCATAGCGCAGCCCTAGATTCAGCGTTAGCTTCGATGACACACGCCAGTCATCATGAAAGAAGAACCCATGATAGAGGGACTGCGCGGAGTAGTTGATGCCGGAAGCATCAATCAAGCCTTGCGAAGTGGAGGCGGTCGATATTCCCAACAGGAATGCCGCCAGGTCCCGGCCGTAAACGTTCCGATTGCGGTTCGTATTGGTCTGACTCGTACTGTTGGTGGTGGTGGTTAGATCGATGCTGGTGTACGTGCCGTCAAAGAAGTAGCGTCCACCCCGGAAGCCGTTGGTGGAAAAGTTCTCACGCAGCACGCGAAAATCGTAGCCATACCTAAACGAGTGGTTACCGAAAATCTGAGTTATCGTTGGCTGGATCGAGGCAACGTAGAACGGCCGCAGTAAACCTTCGTTGTAGTCCGAACGCGACGCACCGAGAATTGAGCGGATGGGCCGGCCCGCGTCGT
>JANNJZ010000441.1:0-1850 GCA_031396065.1 Pyrinomonadaceae bacterium
ATCGCGAATCTCTAAGACGATGAGCGCCGAAGGTGCGGAATAAACTACTTCCCAGCTCAACCAGCGCCGGCCCTCCGGGCCTCAGGCGCTACGGAGGTTGCTCTCCACGCCCTCACGGACGTGGCTATTGATTGTCGGTCCTGCGGACCTGGGAGCATTCCACTTCGGCACTCAGAATTATTAATCGAACTTCAGAGTCAGGACACTAGGACGTAATCGCTCCTGAAAAGATTCATTTTAGAAGATCAACATAGATCCCAGGATCGCTATCGGGAATCACAATCGCTCCGACCGTCTTCTCGTAGAATTCCACCGGGCCGGCGCGCCCGATAATTCCGTAAACATAGCCCATTTCTCGCAGGCCCCAGAGACTCGCAAGTAGTAGTGTCTTGCCTATGCCACGACCCCGCATGCCCTCAGCAATTCCAGTTGGCCCAAAAAAACTTCTGCGCGTGCATTCATAGGCCGCGAAGCCAACAATCTCCTCTTCGGCGATTGCTAGGTAGACCGAAACGGGCTTGTTAGCAAAGCCGACGGATATCTCATCGGCCCAGGCAACGGAAAACTCTCGTTCGATAAACTCTAACGCCGGCGTGATCTCGAAAGGCTGTGCACGTCGAACAATGATATCGACATTGTTCATATCGAGTATCACCGGCTCCAGCGGTGGCAGCTTCAAGAGATTTACGAGCAAGTCAGGCATGAATTTACCCTAAACGTAAGAGCTGTAGTACAGCTACTGCAACCGGGCTCGGTGTTTCAGAATTATCAGTGTTACGGATCCTAACATATTCATTACAGTCCTTCCCGCTCAACCCATGGGATTGGTACTGAAGCAGTCTTGATTAGCAGCCTGGCCGGACGATGACAATCGCTCTCCCGAGGTAGGATGGCTTTCATGCCACTAAAGTGCTTCATCAGATTCATCCTGCCTCGGCATCAAGTGATTGGTACATTTCCGTATCCGGCGATTGGTATTGCGCAAACAAAAAAGGAGGCGCCGCAATTAGCACCTCCCTTCATGATGTTGCTTTGTCTAATTCTTACTTGTCGTCGTCGGGTGGAATCACCAGTTGCTGACCTACCTGAATCTTGTCGGGATCTTTCAGCTGGTCTCGGTTTGCGTAGAAAATGCGCATGTACTCATTCGCATCCCCATAAAACTGTTTACTAATCCGCGACAGAGTGTCACCTGATTTGACTGCATAAGTTTCGCCCGAACTCTGACCACCGCCTGCAGCAGCAGCCGCAGCCCGACTTAAGTCCACGCTAATCTCAGCCGTCACGTCGTCGGTATTCGGATTAACGAGCTTGATCTGATCCCAAAACTTGTTCTTCGACTCTTCTGTCGGAGCCGTGCCCTTGATGTAGAGCTTATTGTCCTGGACGTGAAGGTTGTGGAACTGAATATGCTCCTGGTCAGCAATATTCAGAACCGATTGATACTTCTGCTTGAGTTCGTTGAAGCGTGCCTGTGCACCTTGTTCTTGCTCTGAAGCGGAAGCACCGCCACCAAACATTTTGTCAAACAATCCCATAATATTTCTCCTCTTCTGAATGATTAACGCGTACCGTTTTAGAACTTCCTCTTGAGTATAGGGTAGATCCAGCAATGACTGTACCGGAGGACACCCTTCGCGGGCACCCAGTCCGTTGCCTTTGATTGTCGGGGTGCACTCCGTGGCCACTCCGTCAGGTAGACGTTGCGACATCTCGGGTCGCGGCTTTGCCGCCTGATGTGCGGGAGGTCTCTGACCTCCCGTATGGTTTTAAGGTCGCTTGGGGCTATGCCCCTATTTCACGGGGCGTTAGCCCCAAAATCTTTCCTGAGTCAACGGGAGGTCATAGAC
>JANNJZ010000477.1:0-85036 GCA_031396065.1 Pyrinomonadaceae bacterium
GGTCTTTAAGACTAATTACTACCGCATCACGCGCAAGGGGCACCAAGTAATGGCCACCGCCTTGAAGTTTCGCCAACCGGATCTTGCTCTTTTAGCAGCTTAGTTTCTTGCTGAAAAAACAAGAAGTTGGACGTTTGCTACGCAGATTAGAAGGAGTAGGGAGCAGTAGACGAGAGCAGGAGCACGCTGAAACCAATGCCTCAGGATTCCTACGCCTGCCCCCGCTGTCTTGGAATCTGCGTAATCTGCGTAATCGGCGGATGTCCTTGGGCCTTCAAGGAGGCGCGCGGCGCGGCTATTGACTATTAGCCGTTGGGCCTATGGCTACTTCGCGCCATCCGCGAAGGAATACAACGCGCCTCGCGTGCGGATAATTAAACTGTTCCCGGCGATTGCCGGCGTGGCCCAGCACTCTTCGTCAAGGTCGTTCGTTGCCAGAATTTCCCATTGCGCGCCTGCTTTAAGCACCGTCACCTTACAGCTCGCACTTACCATGAAGATTTTCCCATCGGCCGCCACCGGCGATGCGTAGTATTCTTCGAGCGCCTCAGGCGTGCGGCCCATTTTCAAAACCTCCCCAGTCGCGGGATTTAAACTCGTGACTATGCCTCCTTCTTTCATTAAGTACATCACGTCACGATAGACCAGGGGCGCGGGAATATTCGGATAGGATTTCTTCAGCCGCCAGGCGACGTTCGTTGCGGTGAGATCACCGCTGCCACCGTTGCCACCCAGGCGGATAGCGGTAATACCATGTCCGGAAGCGCTGGTACCGGTGCGAATGATGTCGTATTCCGTTCGATCGATATAGCCATCGCTGTTGCTGTCGAGCCAGCCGAAGTGTTCCTCAAACGGGTCACCCTTCATCTCCTCGGGCTGGATTCGTTGATTGTTGTCCTTGTCGTGTTTCTTCAGGGTGTCTTCGTAAGGAGGTAAAAATGGTTCATCGCCGCCTTCGCCGTTGACGTAAACCATGTCGCCACTAAGGGCGGGCACTCCCTTCGGATATACGCCTACCTTCGTGACCCACCACAATCGCTCTCCCTTATCAAGCGAATACGCATCCAGTGTATTTGAACCCAGCACCACGAGCTGTGCCGGCGCGTTTTTGGGTGTGTAGACAACTGGAGTGGACCACGCTTCGTAATTCTTACGGTCTTTCTGCCAAAGAACTTTTCCGTTTCGCGCATCAACGGCAAGGATGAACGAGTTTGCCGTCTGGTCGGCCACCAGCACGAGGGTGTTTCCCGCGAGCACCGGCGAGCCAGCCATACCGTAGAAACTACTGAATGGTCCTAACGGTACGCGCCAACGCTCGCTGCCATCTGGTCCATAACTGATCAGGCCTAACTCGGCAAAAAAGACGATGATGTTCTTCCCGTCGCTCACCGGAGTTGGTGAAGCCGCGTCGTTGGCCTTGTAGAGGGGCATGTGGCGCGCGCGGGCAACGTCACGCCGCCACAACATCTTTCCGGTTTTTCGATCCAGCGCGAGCGTGACGAGTTTGTCACCTTCGCTCGCCGTCAGGAAAACGCGATCAGATGTGACCACCGGCGATGACCGCCCGAACGGTACCGATGCTTTCCAGGCGAGATTCTTCGTAGCACCAAATTGCGCCGGCAGAGTGGGGCCGTCCGCGCCGCCAGCCACGCCAGTGCCATTTGGTCCGCGGAATTGCAGCCAGTCATTGGCGGCCTTGTCGGAGATCGCTGACGACGCAGCGGGCGGCGATGTAGAACGTTTCGAATCCTGGGCGTTTTTCTGGGACTTAGCCGGGAAGGAGACGACCAGAATCGCCAGGGCGACGATGGACCAGAGTTTTGCGACTTGGGTTGATGGGTTGGACCAGAGTTTTGCGACGTTGGTTGCTGTGTTTGGTCTTGATAATGATTTTGGGAGTTTCATTTCTTTGTTCTCGGAGCGGGAATGTTAATTGGGCCGCAGCGGCATGAAGTCAGTATCGTCCGCGGTAGAGACTGTGTGGAAACTCCCGTTCGCGGCTGTGCCGCCCGATGTGCGGAAGGGCTGTGCCTTCCGAAGAGATCTGATTGAATCTGGGGCTGCGCCCCAAGTTAGGGGCGTAGCCCCAAAATGGTTGGGATGTCAGCTTCCGGTGGGGCGGAGCCACCACCGCACATCGGGCGGCACAGCCGCGAACGGGAGTTTTCACACAGCCTTGGTTGCGGATGGGTCCCGACATTGCCAACTGCCGATTATCGATTGTCAAATGGTTCTTGCACCAATGACGTTGAATACGTGGTGGCAGTTTACCTCGCTTTGCTAGACGGTGAACAGATCCGAAACGACAGCAATTAAGAACGCCACGACCGCTCCGCAGTCTTCTTGAACCGCAAGCCAGGTGGGGCCAAACCGGAACTCCAGCGTCGAGCTTAGCGGAGCGGTCTGCGCTTCTTCTTAACGGATACATCCTGACCCGTCTTCTTTAGGCTTCCCGCCTTTCCCGTGGCGCTTACCGTGACCTCGAGCTCGAATTCGCCTCCCATTTTCTCACTACATTTGATGCAGACAAGCGTCTCTGGCATCGCCGCCAGTCGCGCCCTGGGAATCTCGACGCTGCACAGACGGCATGTTCTCTCTCCACTTTCCATCTTGAACTCCTCCCTAATGTGGCGAAAGGCCCCGGAAACGATCCAGAGCCTCACAGACTTGCGGCCTCAATTAACGCGCCTACTGGCAAGGACGATACCACGCTGCCTAAAAGAGCTGCAATTGCCGGCGCCCAGATTATTTTAGGCGTAGGCAGTAACAAGAGTCTTTCCGTTAATCATCGTCTCCCCAGTCTCATCAAGAGATCCGCCACTTTTACCGGAATGCTCCATGGCACACAAGCTGCTCATAGCGAGTGATTGTCGTCGCGATCACCGTCGCGGCGTTGAGTAATGCCACGGTTTTGCCGTGGTGGCCCAATCTGTTGCGGTAGTTCGCCCCATTTCTTCTTCGAGAGCAGGTGGGGAAGGCTGCGGCCCTCGTTGTCGTCAGATTCAAAATAGCCATAACCGGCTTACTACATTCCCGCCAGAGTCGATTGAGTCCACCCCTGCGACACTTTGTGCTCAAGATTATGACAAGTAATACCGCTCCCAACGCGATCGTTCTTCGCTATCTAAGGCTGTACACCCTGACGACAGCAATCGTCGCCATCGTCGCAGGCGCTTCTGTCTTAATGGGCTGGATGCTCGACGTAAATCTGCTCAAGAGCATATTGCCGGGGAAGGCGACGATGAAGCCAAACACGGCCCTCGGTTTTGTGTGGGCCGGCATTGCTCTGCTATTTCTCGCTCAATTGTCGGGTCAAACTGAAGTCATCAATCTCGCCCGCCGGCGCATCTCGCTCATCTGCGCAAGCTTCCTGGCCCTCGTCGGAGCCGCCACCCTGATCGAATATTTCTTTCATGTCGATCTATTAATAGATTCGCTGCTCTTCAGGAATGCCCTGGCGGCCGAAGGTGATCCACTCGGGGGCAGAATGGCTGCTGCCACCGCGCTGAGCTTTGTCTTTCTCGGCATCGCCCTGGCCTTGCGAGATGCCAAAGCCGAATTTTGGCGGTCGCTCTGTGAGATTCTCTCGCTTGCAACCCTGCTCATTGGCATGGTGGCGTTGATTGGCTACGTCTACGGAGTTGAGTCTCTGTACAATTTTCAAGCCTTTCGCTCGATGGCCGTCCACACAGCGCTCTTGTTCTTCTTTCTTAGTCTGGGTGTCCTTTTCGCCCGTCCCAAACAAGGCTTACTCGATGTCATTACCAGCAACCACAGTGGTGGCCTCATGGCTCGACGCCTGTTGCCGTTAGCTGTTGTGCTCCCTTTTCTGCTCGGCTGGATCAGGCTCGCGGGCGAGCAAGCAGGATTCTATGGAACCGCTTTTGGGCTCGCGTTATTCGCAACCAGTAACATCACGATCTTCAGCGTCTTAATTTGGTTGAGCGCTCGCTCACTGAATCGGATAGATGCTGGACGACTCAGCGCAACCCGGCAACTCCGCGGCAGTGAGGTGGCGTTGCGAGAATCGGTCAAAGAAATAGGCGACATCAAGTTTGCACTCGACCAGTCGTCTATAGTTGCCATAACTGATCACGCCGGACGCATTACTTCGGTCAATGAGAATTTCTGCCGTATTTCCAAATACTCGCGGGAGGAATTGATCGGTCAGGATCATCGGCTGATTAATTCCGGCTACCATTCCAGAGAATTCATTTCGACTCTTTGGAAGACCATCGCCGCCGGAAAAGTCTGGACCGGCGAAATCCGAAATCGAGCCAAGGACGGGACTATCTATTGGATGGACACGACGATCGTGCCTTTCCTCAACGACCAAGGGAAGCCTTACCAGTACGTAGCAATCCGATCAGACATTACCGATAGAAAATTGGCTGAAGAGAAACTAGAGGAAAGCGAGCAGGGGTTTCGCCAAATGGCTGATGCCATGCCCCAGATTGTCTGGACCAGCAGACCCGACGGCTGGCTCGATTACTACAATCAACGCTGGTTCGACTACACGGGCATGACGTTGGAACAGACCGAGGGATGGGGCTGGGAGCCGGTCCTGCATCCGGATGATTTGCAACCTTGCATCGATACCTGGACCGAGTCGGTGCGCACCGGAAGGCCTTATGAAATCAAGTATCGATTCAAGCGCGCCTCTGATGGCGCCTATCGTTGGCATCTAGGCCGGGCCGACGCAGTGCGTGACGACGAAGGCCAGATCGTCAAATGGTTTGGCACCTGTACAGATATCGACAATCAAATAAAAGCCGAAGAGGCCCTTGAGTTGGCGCGCATTCAACTGGAGACCCGCGTCGAAGACCGCACCGCTGAACTCTCAAGAGTTAATCTTGGCTTACAAGAACAGATTGCTGAACGCCGCCGTGCGGAAGAGGCGCTCCGCGAGCTGAGCACGCTGAATCGCACCATTCTGGACAGCGCTAACTACTCGATTATTTCCACGGATGTGGACGGCACGATTCGCACGTTCAACAGAGCTGCCGAGCGATTGCTGGGATATCGCAGTGAGGAAATGATCGGCAAACAGACTCCGGCCATTTTTCACGATTCCCGGGAAGTCGAGGAGCAAGCGTGCGTCCTGACCGAACAGCTGGGAACCACCATCGAACCGGGATTTGCAGTTTTTTCCGCCAACCCTGAAAGAGGTATCTGCGACGAAACCGAATGGTCCTATATCAGAAAAGACGGCAGCCGTTTTCCGGTTCTGCTATCGGTCACGGCGCTCCACAACCTCAACGGTCAAGTCACCGGCTACGTCGGGATTGCGAGCGACATCAGCGAACGCAAGCAGGCTGAGGCCAGGGTTCTCGCGGCGCAGACGCTCTCTGATTCCATCATTAACTGTCTGCCGGGCATTTTTTTCCAGTTCGATCAGACTGGAAAATTTCTGCGCTGGAACCAGAATCTGGAGCAGATCACAGGCTATTCCGCTGCGGAAATGGCCATGCTCAGCCCGCTCGATCTCTTTGCCGGCGAGGAGCAGGAATTAATTGGCGAAAAGATTCGGGACGCTTTTGCGAATGGCGCCTCAGAAGTCGATGTGGATTTGGTTTCAACAAGCGGCGAACGCACTGCTTATCATTTAACCGGCGTGCGGGTCGACGTAAATGATCAGTCCTGCATGGTTGGCCTGGGCCTGAACATCAGCGAACGCAAGCGCGCGGAGGAAGCACTGCGGGAAAGCGAAGAGAAATACCGCGACCTGGTCGAGAACGCCAACGACATTGTCTACACCCTTGACCTTGAAGGTAACTACACGTCAGTCAACAGCTCGAATGAGAGAATCACCGGCTACACCCACGACGAGTGCCTGGGAATGAATATCGCTCAAGTCGTCGCGCCGGAATATCTGAGCCGAATAAAGGTGGCGGTGGCGCGAAAGACAGACGAAACACTGCCCTCCGCGTATGAACTCGAGATCATTGCGAAGGACGGTCGCAGGGTACCTCTCGAAGTGAATGCTCGTCTGACTTTTGAAAACGGAAAGCCGGCTGGAGTGCAAGGGATCGCCCGCGATATCACTGAGCGGCGACAAATGAACGAGCGTCTCAAGCTGCAAAGTACGGCGCTCGAATCGGCCGCAAACGGGGTGGCCATAATCTCGCGCGACGGCACGATTCAGTGGGTGAATCCGGCCTTCACAAATCTCACCGGCTACCTGGCGAGCGAAGCAATCGGACAAAATCCGCGAATACTTAAATCGGGGCAACATCCTCCGGAGTTTTACCAGGAGTTGTGGGGCACCGTTACCGCTGGGAAGGTTTGGCACGGGGAACTCTACAATCGCCGCAAAGATGGCAGCATTTATCCCGAGGAAATGACCATCACCCCGGTGGTTGACACCGACGGTCAAATTAATTCTTTTGTCGCGATCAAGCAGGACATCAGCGAGCGTAAACGAATAGAAGTCGAACTTAGGGCGCATGAACAGTCGATGTCTGAAGCACAGCGAATCGCTCATCTTGGAAGTTGGGAACATGATGCCGCTTCGGGAGAAGTGAAGTGGTCGCCCGAAGAATGGCGCATCTTTGGTCTCGACCCGCGCGAGTTCGGACCACATTTTGAAGAATTTTTGGCGATGGTGCACCCGGACGACCGCCATATGATGGAAAGAATTAATGAAAGGTCGGCGCATTCCCGGAAGAGCTTCGGGTGTGACTACCGCATCATTCGCCCTGATGGGACCGTGCGAGTACTCCGCGGAATCGCCAGGAACCTATGTGACGAACTTGGCCAAGTGGTGAGAGTCATGGGCACCGATCAGGACGTTACCGATCAAAACAAGATCGAGTCGGAACTGAAACAGCGAGAGTTAGAGCTAACAGAAGCGCAGCACATCGCGTTGACCGGCAGCTGGGAGTGGGACATTGTCCAGAACAAAACGAGCTGGTCGGCCGCGCTATACAGCATTTACGGCATTCAACCGGAAGACCTGGTTCCCAGTGTTGAAGGTTATTTGGCCCTGGTTCATCCCGATGATCGTGTATCTGTCTCGGCCGTTATTCCCAAGATTCTCGGGGCACGGCAGGGTTGCACTTATGAGCATCGCATCATTCGCCCGGACAAGTCAGTGCGACATCATCAGGTAAAGGTAAAGGTGGTCCTTGATGAAGATGGGCAACCAGTCAAACTCGTTGGCACCGCGCAAGATATTACCGAGCGTATCCAACTGGAAGAGGAGCTCAAGGAAGCGCGCGATGTGGCGATTGAATCGGCGCGCTTGAAGTCTGAATTTCTCGCCAACATGAGTCACGAGATTCGCACGCCCATGAACGGAGTTATCGGTATGACCGGCCTCCTGCTCGACACGGAACTCGATGCCGAGCAGCGCGACTGCGCCGAGACGATTCGCTCCAGCGGCGACGCCCTGCTGACGATCATCAACGACATTCTCGACTTCTCGAAGATCGAGGCTGGCAAGCTGCAGTTCGACGTGGTTGATTTCGATTTGCGCAATGCGGTGGAAGGCACGGTTGAGCTTCTGGCCGAACGCGCCCGCGAAAAGAAACTCGAGTTTGCTTCGTTTGTTCACCGCGACGTGACCACGGCGCTGCGTGGTGATCCGGGCAGGCTCCGTCAAGTGCTGACTAACCTCGCCGGCAACGCTTTGAAGTTTACGGAAAGCGGTGAAGTCGTCGTGTCGGCGGAAAAGGAATTCGAAACCAAAACCGCGATCACGATTCGCTTCTCGGTACGGGACACAGGCATTGGCATCAGCGAAACAACGCAGAAGAAATTGTTCCAGGCCTTCACCCAGGCCGATGGTTCGACCACGCGCAAATACGGCGGCACAGGTTTGGGTTTGTCGATCTCGAAACAGCTCGTTGAATTAATGGGTGGGAAAATCGGCGTTAACAGCGTGCCCGGAGAAGGTTCCACCTTCTGGTTCACGGCCAGCTTCGACAAACAGCTCACCGCAGAGGTGCAGACATTACCGCAAGTCGAAAGCCTGGAAAACCTGCGCATTCTGATCGTGGACGATAACGCCACTAATCGAAAGATTCTGTCCCACCAATTGCAGTCATGGGGCATGGTCCATACCGAGGCAGACTCAGGAAGGGTAGCTATCGAACTATTGAAAGCCGCCGCTGCCGAGGGCACTTCTTATGATTTGGCTGTTCTGGATTTTCTTATGCCGGATATGGATGGGTTTGCTCTGGCTGAAGCAATCAAATCCCAACCCGACATCGCGCCAGTGCGTGTCGTCTTTTTGACCTCGGCTGGTGAGCGCGGCGATGGCGCCCGTTCAAAGAGCGCAGGCATCTCCGCCTATCTAAGCAAGCCCGTGCGCCAGTCCCAACTATTCGAATGTCTGGTTTCAGTGATGAGCAAGCCAGCCGAGCCAACAGACCCGGCTGGGCCGAGTCTTTCTGTCCTGGTTACCAAACACACTCTGCATGAGACAAAGAAAACGTCTCGCAAACTTATTCTGCTGGCAGAAGATAATATCGTGAATCAGAAAGTTGCCGTGCGCCAGTTGCACAAGTTGGGCTACCGAGCCGATGCGGTGGCCAACGGTCGCGAGGCAGTCGAGGCATTAAAGCGGATTCCATACGATCTGGTCCTGATGGACTGTCAGATGCCGGAAATGGATGGCTACGAGGCCACGGCTGAGATTCGGCGCCAGGAAGGCAACAACAAACACACTCCCATTGTGGCCATGACGGCACATGCCCTCGAGGGCGATCGCGATCACTGCATTGCCGCTGGCATGGACGACTACGTTACCAAGCCGGTCAAAGTCGAAGAGTTGAACAGAATACTCGAGGCGTTTCTCACGAATCACGAAGCGGAACTGGTCGAACTGACCCCGGCGCTGGAAAAGGAGTCTGGGACCTCGATCGAGGCTTTTATGAATGATCCTGTCCCGGATTCGGACTCTTCGCAAGTGTCCAGACAGACCTTGAATCCGTCTTTGGCATAAGCAGTGCCATTCAGCTTCATCATAGCCCTGACGGGGCAATCGATGGACAGGAAGTAGCGCTTTTGGTTTGCCCATGGCCAATATGCCCCGGTGACTTGCCTCACTCCGCGCTTTCAATCGAACTGCGCCCCAATTTTCCCTGAAGGAATTGCCCTGCACTTCGGGTCTACCAACGCAATCCGCCTATTTGAACCAGGCTCAACCTACCACGAGCAAAATCTGATCGAGAGCGATTACCAGTGACGCCAGATATGCAAAAAACAAAGCAGATGATCAAGAGCACCGCCAACCCGCGCTGGTACATCCCCTACACGCTGCTGATCCTCTTCAATGTGATGGCTGTCCTGGCTGGACTCTATGTCAGTCATAGCGTAACCGAGAACTATAAGGCCTCGGTCGCCATCAACCAGACCTGGTCTGAGCGCCGCGACGGGTTCTCGAAACTGCGGCAACTGGTTGGCCAAATGGACGAGCCCGGTAACGATATTTTCGAAACACGTGATGTTGAGGGGGAATCGTTTAAGCTGCGCCAGTCCGAATCCGCTTTCGACCACGAGGCAGCAGTGCTCGCCGAAGACCTACGAAAAAACATCAGCGGCAACGATCAACAAGTCCTGGTCAACCAGCTCAAGATCATCACTCATAAGACGAGGCAGTTAAGCGGCGACGCCGACCTGATTTTTGCGAACTTCAATAAAGGCGATATTCACCAGGCAACCCGTCACATGGCGGCGATGGACAGGAAGTTTGCTGAAGCCAACTCAGAGTTTACCAACGCCATAAATAAAATCAGCTCCACTCAGAAAACGCTTTTTGCCGGGCAATTAGAGTCAGCAATCTCACTGCGCCGGTTTGAATACGTGCTGGCCATCTTCATCTTCGTGATGGTCGTGGCCGCGACTGTTTACGGTTACCGCTTGCACGCCAGGATGAAGGCGAAAGAACGAGAGAAAGAACAGTTCATCGACCAATTGACGGAGGCAGAGTCGCAGGCGCGTGCACTCCTCGAACAGGTACGTCAGAGCGAAAGCCAATATTCCGACCTCTTCGAGAACTCCAGTGATCTGATTCACAGCGTCACCAACGACGGACGTTATCTCTTTGTTAATCCGTCCTGGCATCGGGTGTTGGGATATAGCGTGGCGAGTCTGGTCAAGATGAATGTCTTTGATGTGATTCATCCTGATCATCATGAAGAATACGCCAGGATTCGAGCACGGATGTTTGCCGGCGAAAAGTTTGACAACATTCAACTCACTTTTCTGACCAGCGATGGCCGCTCGGTCTATGTCGAGGGCAGCGCGGATTGCCAGTTCAAAGGCGGAGAGCCGGTGGCGACGCGTGGATTTTTCCGGGATGTTACGGAACGCAGGCAGTTGACCGAACGTCTCGAGCTTCAGAGTGCAGCCCTTGAGTCTGCCGCAAACGGCGTTGCTATCACCGGACAAGATGGAAACATTCAGTGGGTCAATGCGGCGTTCACGCGTCTCACGGGTTATGAAGCAACTGAAGCAATTGGGCAAAACCCACGAATATTAAATTCCGGCCGCCATAAACCAGAGTTTTACGGCGAGTTGTGGGCGACCATCACCCAGGGAAAGGTGTGGCATGGCGAACTGTACAACCGTCGGAAAGACGGGAGCGTTTACCCGGAGGAGATGACCATCACGCCGGTCCGGGATGTCGAGGGGCAGATCAAGTCGTTTGTCGCAATCAAGCAGGACATTACCGATCGCAAACAGATGGAATTGGATTTGGCCCAGGCGCGCGACGCGGCGATTGAATCGGCCCGTCTGAAGTCGGAGTTCCTGGCCAACATGAGCCATGAGATTCGCACGCCGATGAACGGAGTGATCGGCATGACGGGCTTGCTGCTCGACTCCGAACTCAATGCTGACCAACGCGATTGCGCCGAGACGATTCGTTCCAGTGGCGAGGCGTTGCTGACGATCATCAACGACATTCTCGATTTCTCGAAAATTGAGGCCGGCATGCTGCAATTCGATATCGTCGATTTCGATCTGCGCAACGCGGTCGAGGGAACCGTTGAACTGCTGGCCGAAAAGGCCCGGGAGAAGAAGATCGAGTTTGCTTCGCTGGTCCACTGCGATGTTCCGACAGCATTGCGCGGCGACCCCGGACGGCTCCGTCAAGTGCTTACGAATCTCACCGGCAACGCCGTGAAGTTTACCGAAACCGGTGAAGTTGTGGTGTCGGCTGAAAAGGAATTCGAAACCGAGGGCTTAGTCACGATTCGATTTTCGGTGAAAGACAGCGGTATCGGAATTAGCGAAGAAGCGCAGAAAAAGTTGTTTCAGGCTTTTACCCAGGCCGATGGTTCTACGACCCGCAAGTACGGCGGCACCGGCCTTGGTCTATCAATCTCAAAACAACTCGTTGAGTTGATGGAGGGACAGATTGGCGAAGTCAGCACGCCCGGAACAGGTTCGACTTTCTGGTTTACCGCCAGTTTCGAAAAACAGCCTGTGGAGGCGACGCAAACATTGCCGCATATCGAGAGCCTCGCAAATCTGCGTGTCCTGGTGGTTGACGACAACGCAACCAATCGCAAGATCCTTTCGCACCAACTGAATTCTTGGGGAATGCTCTATTCCGAAGCTGAGTCAGGAGCACGGGCGCTGGAGTTATTGAGGGCGGCCGCAGCCCATGGCGAAGCTTACGACCTTGTCGTTTTGGATTTTCTGATGCCGGGCATGGACGGTTTCACGCTGGCTAAGGCTATCAAGGCCGACTCGAACATTTCCCGAGCGCGGCTGGTCTTGTTGACGTCAGCGGGTGAGCGCGGAGACGGCGCCCGGTCGCGAGCGGCCGGTATCTCGGCATATCTCAGCAAGCCGGTTCGTCAGTCGCAGTTGTTCGATTGTCTGATTTCGGTGATGAGCAAGTCGCACGCTGGAGACGAATCCGCGGCGCTCATCTCGTCAACCCTGGTCACTAAGCACACTCTGCTGGAGGCAAAAAAAATGTCCGACAAACTCATTCTGCTGGCGGAAGATAACATCGTGAATCAGAAGGTTGCGATTCGCCGGTTGCAAAAGCTGGGTTATCGCTGTGACGCCGTGGCCAACGGCCGCGAGGCCATCGAAGCCCTGGGTCGCATTCCCTACGACCTGGTCCTCATGGATTGTCAGATGCCGGAAATGGATGGTTATGAAGCCACCGCTGCTATACGCCGTCAGCAAGGCCGCATGAAACTAACACCAATCGTGGCCATGACGGCGCATGCGCTCGCCGGAGATCGTGAGAAGTGTCTGGCGGCGGGTATGGACGACTACATCACCAAGCCGATTGAGGTGGCAGAATTGCAGCGAGTGCTCGAGACTTATATGGCCGATCCTAAACCCGCCGATATCGAAACCGGGGCGGTTGTAATTGAGGCTCCGGTGGATCTCGTTCGCATGCATAGTGTGATGGGTGATGAGCCGGAAGAGTTTTCAGAAATTCTAGATCTCTACCTGGAGACTATGTCGGAGAATCTGAACCGCCTGGGTGAGGCCTTGAAAGTTGGCAGTCAAAAAGACGTTGAACTGGCCGCGCACAACGGCGCAGGCACCAGCGCTAACTGCGGGATGACCGCGGTCGTAGATTCGCTACGTGAACTCGAAAGGGCGGGCCGTGAAGGTCAGTTGGCCCAGGCTCCGCATGCGCTGGCCGAAGCGAAACATCAGTTTGCCCATATCAAGACCTTTCTCGCAGCGCATTTGAAAACATTTGACATCCAGTTGGGGAGCGCATCATGACGAACATTGTCGTAGTTGAAGATCAGCCGATCATGGCAAGCATTTACCGCGCAAAGTTTCTCGCCGAAGGCTTTCAGGTCGAAGTGGCGCAGGACGGTGAGCAGGCGCTTGAGCTAATCAAGCGGAAGAAACCCGATCTGGTATTGCTGGACCTCATGCTACCAAAGGTGAGCGGTCTCGACGTTTTGAAACAGCTGCGGGCGAATGATGCCTTTAAGACCACGCCTATCCTGGTCTTCTCGAATTCATCGCAGCCGGGTGTGGTAGAGGAGGTCTGGGCGGCAGGCGCCAACATGGTGCTGTCAAAATCCAATACCAGCCCCAAACAGATGATCGAAGCGGTTCATAACGCCCTGGCGCGGAATAGTGAATCCGTAACTCACGTCGACGAACCTGAGCCTGTTTCGAGTGATGGAGACAACCCGCATCAAGACGAGACAAAGTTAGTTACCCCGACTAAGCCAGTTCGGCAGAGTGGAAAGATTCTTGTCGTCGAGAATAATCCCGAATCTCGGGAAATGCTTTCACACCTTCTGGCCCACGGTGGAAGCAAGATCTTGAACGCGGAGAATCAGGATCAAGCCCTGCTCTTAAGTGAGGTTAACCACATCGATCTGGTACTGATCAATCGGGCGCTTTGCGCAGAATCGGTACGCCCGTTTTGTAAACAGGTCCGCGAGCGATGTCCCAGCCTGCCGGTAGTCGCTTATTCAATGAACGCCTCGAGAGAGATAGCAGAAGAAGCAGTAAGCGATGGGATTTCAAGATTCCTAACCACTCCTCAACAATTATTGGATGTGGCCCAAATTTCGGCAGACCTGATTCATTCATAGCAAACGGCTCGCTTGGTATCAACAGTATCCCCCTCATCTTCCTCTCGTCAATCTTGGAAGTGATTTGACCGTAAGTTAGAAGCAGGGAGATCAAAAAGCCGTTTTCATCAAGCTCACCGGCGTCAACTTCAGGTATATTACCGACTCTCACCGGGAAGTTTTTTAGACTCCAAGCTGAAGCCTCACGCCTCTAACGAAGCGCACGTCTTGGGCGCATCTGGCGGTTAAGACCGCCTTTACGCCCTGTTGATTTTGCGTATGGTTGCGATGGATAGCGTTCGTGTCGAATTCGCTAATTGTGCTACTTGGGAGTAAAAATCCTTTCCGGTGGAGCATCGTTTCTGCTGGCTTCCTACGAGCTGGGGTTGAAATGACAGAGCCAAACTCATCAATTTTGAGGTCAGTTCATCGAGCGCGGTTTTCTGGGGCGTGCGTCGTCGCCTTGGTTTTCTGCCCGTTCTTTTTGCGCGGAGACCTGGCGCGAGCAAACGCTCACGTCCGCTTTCAGGCTGTTGACAGAAGCGCGAGCCAGGCACAGGCGGGCGCCGATGGACGTTTGCTCGAATTGGACAAGCCCATCGAGCGAGAGATGGCCGGCGGCCAGTCGCATTCCTATCAAGTCGCGATGACCTCCGTAAAACTCCACCTGCTCCTCGCTCAGGCGATACTCAGCCCACTCGTCAGGAGTTTGAGGCTTCTTGAAGGGGTCACAAATTAACTGGTGATGTCTGGATAAGTCTTCAATCATCGATTTTTTGGCCTGGGTTTTGGCTCAGCGCAGAGGCCTGACTAAAGTCGGCATCTAAACAGTAACGTTGCCGCTCACATCGCTTCGATACGCGCTGTGCCAGGAGTTCATACCGGTGAATTTGATCTGGGTCGCTCAGCCATCTGCTTCTTTGTTAAATGTGGGCTATCCATCTGGGCGGGGTTCCAGGATCAGGTTATAGGGTCAAAGCGAGAGTGGATGAAGGCGGAAGGATGAATCTCGCGACTCAACGCACTTCTTCATCCCTCATCGTTGATCCTCACTCGCCTTACCTTCACTCTCCCTCGCAGCCGCTGCTGCTGCATTTCTTTGCTGATTCTGCCTCGCGATCGCATACAAAATCGTCTTTACCTGGAACGGCGTCAGGTTCGGATAGGCTTCCATCAGCAACGCAATGATCCCAACTACATAAGGGCAAGCAAAACTATTTCCGGTTAGGTGGCGATAACCACCGCCTGGCCACGTCGTTTTTATCTCGACTCCCGGCGCGACGAGTTCGATGACTTTTCCATACCGGTATCCAAAATTGAACGGATCGTTACCGGCCCTTTTGATTACCGAAACCACGGATGAAGAAAAGATGGAAGGATAACTTGGGTACGGTAGATTGTTAGCCGCAGCCACTACAATGCAGCCTCCGTGATACGCGCGATCCAGCAAATCATGAAGTGGTCCAAAGTAGTCTCGCTTCGTGGTGCCCAAGGAGAGATTAATAACCTGAAACTTCTGTTTGATGGCATAGTCGAGGCCAGCCAGAAACATTTCACCAGAACCTGAAGCGTTCGGTCCCAACACTTTGATGCTGTAAAGCTCAGCATCGAGGGCAACGCTGCTGATGATTCCGGCACAAGCTGTTCCATGCCCTGCCTGATCGCCAGTCGTTGACGGTTTGAAAACGATTTTGCCATCCTCCATGACTGCTTCGACTGACTCCCGGACCTTTCCCTGCAAGTCAGGGTGCTCGGTGTCTATCCCGCTGTCGACAATGGCAACGCGAACACCGCGCCCAGTGCATCGCTCCCAACTCGTGTCTTCTCGAATAGCAGTCCACAGGTCTGGGAGTCCAGTACCAGCATTTACGGCAGTTTCAGACTCCGACATCTCTACAAATCTCTCTTTCGCATTCGCGAATTAGAACCCAACGTAGCCTGGGTTCTCAGTCGAACGCTTTTGGGCGAAACGTGCCAGCGTCTCTAACAATTCGAGACAAAGTTCACGTTCTGCATCACTCTTCCTGAAAACTTCTCTTAGCGAGACCCAAACCATACCCATGTCTCGATGCTCTGGAGCGGTGACCAGACTGTTTACCCATTCACGCAGATCATCAGCCGACTCCTGAGTTCCATCGACTCCAGAAATCATTGACTTCATAGAACGATCGAAAATCGACTCGACAAGTTCTGCAATGTCGTGGGCATCGACCAGCCGAGCAAGAGTGCCAGCAAAATAGGCAGCGTGATCCATTTCCTCCGGAGCGAAAGGTGGATAAGGTGGGTCGCCCTTTCTGTTAATGAACTCCAGGACGCCTACCGTTTCAGTGTCCGTGCGCAAGGGTGTGGCGAGGAGAGTGATCGTCTTGAAACCTGTTTTCTTATCAGCTTCTGACCAGAATGAACCTACACTTGAAACGTCGGAGACCGCCATCGGCTGCCCGCTTCCGAAAACCAAGCCTGCGATACCTTTCCCTGGTGGAACGCGAAGCTTTAGTAATTCTTCCTTGACCTCGCTGATGGCAGTTAGGAATTTCAAGCCGCCTTCATTTCCATCCCTGACCAACACTGAAGCGACTTCCGACCCGACGGCGTCAGCAGCAAGTCGCAGGACTTGATCGATTGCCTCCTTTATCGGTGTGGTTAATGAATTGGAAACATCGATTCTGTCTATGACTTCACCCAATGGCTCCGCAAACAAGCCTGAACTATCAGTTGAATCTGTGTCGTGCGAGAAGTCGCTGTAATCGTTGTCAAAAACTTCGTTACTCATAAAGGTGGTCTCCGAGAATCAGAGCACGATGCGAACGTATTGAAATTCAGGCTTATTCGTCAATTGACTCGCTCTATCTCCAATCACCCAAAACAATGAACGCCGACCAATAGTATGGATGTACAAAGCGTGGATCGCGCATAGTTTTGATTTGTGCTCGCCGCATCGCTTCTGCTATTGGCTGGCCCGCCGCGAGTTGTTTATAGAACGCAGTCATCGTCTCTCGAGTTGAGACATCGTTAACGCTCCACAAAGAAGCAACTACGGCTGGCGCACCAGCCTTTGAGAACGCCCTCGAGAGGCTACTGTAAACTGCACTCGGATCGTAGCCACCAATGTTCGTTTCGCAGGCAGAGAGTGTAACGAGACGCGTTCCTGAGAACGTCAGTTTGTAGTTGTCTTCGATGAGATCTGTGACAGTCAAGCGATCGGGCTGGCCGGCCAACAAGAGATAGCTCTCTTTCGGCTCAAGACTGTTAATAAAGCCATGAGTGGCAAAATGGAGATACGAGGCTTTCGCTCCGGCAGTCGTGACGCGCTCCACAGTCGCATCTTTCCCGGTAAAAACCCTCGACCCAATGAACAGTCCACCCAATTGAGATACCTCAGTGCTCGCAGCCGGAAGGGTTCCGTCCGGATTGCCAAGTGCAAGTAGTGTCGATGTGGAGTGGCTGTGAGCACTCTTGCGGACACTCGTCGACACCGGAATCGCATTGAGCAAATCAGCGGACGCTAAGTAAGCGAACGACTTTTTCTCGATCAGGAAACTGAGCGTTCCATTTGGATTTGCACTACCGAGGGCATTGAAGGGAAGGTAATAAAGTTCGCCAGCTGGAACGATCAATATTGTATTCGACGAATCCACCTCCGCCTGAACCGGCGCAATCAACACGTCATACATCCGAAGAATCGCATCTTTAGTTGGCGCGATATCACTTTTGAAATCCGGTTTGCCATCATCCTGCCAGAGTTCGCCGCGCGCTGAACGACTCAACACACTATGCTCGGTAGCACTACTTAGCCCTTCGCGGAACTGCATTACCAGTTTGGCCAGGTCTGTACGTTTGATCGGGACCGTGCGAATCACTGGACCAGTCGTTCGAGTTACGACAAAAATGTAGAGTTCATCGTCCGTGGGAAAGTACTCGAGAAGCAGAGTCTTAGGCTCGAGTCGTTTGCGCGCTTCGACCAGGTCGACCGGATTCACCGCCACGAGGCTGGCGTAAGAGGGATTCGTCCGTTGAATCTGCTTAACCGCGTCGAGGTATTGTCTCTGAGAAGCTTCGGCTCGTGCCTGAGCCGCAGTCGCAACGACCGGATCGCGTTCTTCGACTGGCTTTTGCATCTCGGTCGCCAAAGCAGTATCGGCTTCGCGCAACGAACCCGCTAATGTCCGAACGCGATCGATCAAAGCTTGAAGCGCAGGATCTTTCGTATTCACGTTTGAGCCAGCCAGAGCGTCGACAAGAGATTTCGATTTTGCGCGTTCCAAATACTGGAGCGCGTCAGCCGCGCGTCCCTGCCTGATGAGTAACTTGATCAAATGATCATAGAGGTCGCGGTTGCCTCGACTGGCATTAAACGTTTCCGAACTCACATCCTTTGACAAAGAACCGACGAGTGTCTCAATAATTCCGACTGCTTCCGCGTATGCCGCGAGCGCTTGATCGTCACGACCCAGCCGTTCTAACGTTAAACCTAAGCTATCGAGAGTGTAAGCTGTGTGCGCGCGTAAACCCATTTCCCGCCAGATAGCGAGTGCCTCGCGTAAATGTTGTTCAGAAGCAAGGAGGTTTTCGCCGCCCAGCTCAGTCTCAGTGCGACCCAGCGTTCGCAGTATGCCTGCGACTTGAGAGCGCAACCCCAGCGGCCGAGAGATCTTCAAAGCGTCTTCTGCCAGTTGCTTTGACTCAACGAGTCGGCCCTGATCTCGTCTCAGGGCGCTCTTGAAGATCAGCATGTTGGCAATACCCCAGGCTTCGTTCTTGCGAATGGCATCGGCAAGCGCTGTTTCGATTGGAAGCTCTGCGGCTGCGTAGTTACCGCGCTCACGCTCGATTCGTGCGAGCGCGACATAGGTGCCGGAGAGTGCAAAACTGCCGCCTGTTAGATTGGAGTTCAGTGTGTTGGCAAGACGATAAGCTTTTACCGCGTTATCCAAATCGTTTTGGTTTTCATAAAGGCTTGCGCGATAGCCGGTGATGACGGCGCGATGAGAATCGATCGCAAGTCCGGCATAACCGAGACGTTGCTGTTCGCCAGAATCTGGTTGAAAGCCGGTTAGACGGCGGTGCGTCATAACGTCAGCGCTTTTAACTGGCGCGTCGCGCTGCGCGCGTATCCAGTTAAGTAACTCAGCTTCATCCGGCGCACCATAAGCAAAAAGGAATGGCACGTTATTGAGCACCGTTTGAAATTCTTGATCAGCCTCGCGGTAGTTTCCCTGCTTCGCTAAAAGGTTGGCAATTGCGGTTCTCGCTTCGAGTGCTTTGTTAGCTCGCGAAACGAGATCGAAGCTATTCATGTGAGACTTGATCGTTCGGATCTCCGCGTCCTGTTCACCGTTCAGATCGTGGATTGATGGAAGTACCCCCGGCTTTGTTTGCTCAACGACTTGACGATACCGAATGAATGCCTCATCCCAATCGTCAGCGTCATCGGCGATTTGAGCGAGGAGGTAGAGAGTCTCGTAAAGCCATCGACGTCGCGGATCGTTTGTGCGCAGAGTAAGTGCCTCTTCCGCTGCCGTCTTTGCTTTCGCGAGTTCGCCGGCTTTTCGAAATGCGTTCGCGACTTGTTGCAAGCCGTTCGCAATTTTGTCGGGTTGGCCGCCGCTTCGAGCCAACGCCAGACGTGCATTCGCTAGACGAGCGTTTTCTGCGAGGTCATCTCTTGTCGTCGCCAGACCATCCAGGTAGGAGAGCATGCCGTCTATGTATGACGCGAGTGTTTGAGCAAGAATTTTTCGAAGCTCAGTATCCTCGGTTGCCTGAATTCTGGCCTGAAACGTTGCGGTGGTTTCGGCAATGTTCTTTTCGATTGCAGCTCTTTCGACCCGATAATTTTCATCTCGCAACTGCTCGGCACGCACATACCACTCGCCAGCTTCAACGTGATGTCCCATGCTCGCCAGCGCACCACCATACTGTGTCTCGAGGCCAGCCAGTAGCTTCGACTGTGTTAGGTGAAGGTTGGCATCGGTTGTTTCCTTTACCACTTGCTGCTGTTCGTTCACTGCTAGAAGTAGAGCTTTGGCAACGCCTGCTTTGTCGTCGAGATTTCGAGAGGCTGTAGCCAATAAGGACAGTGCGTTGACCCTTTGCGCGCGAAGCTCGGGAACAACCTTCGCGAGTTCCGCGGCGTGGACCAGGAACTCCGCCGCATCTTTCCAGTTTCCCGTGTTGAAAGCCGCGTAGCCTCTGATGAGTGGAACCTGTGTTAGCCCGATTGAATGCACCCATCTTTTCCAGATCTCTTCAGCGCGTCCGAGTGGCGCCTGAAAGTCATTCATTCGAGCCTCACGTAGCGCGTAATAAGAGAGAGTGCCTGAAAAGCTGCCAATCGCCAGTTCAATTCCATTTGCTTCAGCCAATTCCAGGGCGCGTTGGATCAGTTCTCGCGGGGTTCCTGGGGGCGCTTCTTTACCCGGATCGTTATCGGAACTCCGCATGTTAGCCACCTGGGCCAGGTAAAGAAGCTGCTCAATTTCATCGCCAGTATTCGCAAAACCGATTCCTGGTTTCTTTTCTTTGGCCCACGCGTCAAACTTTGTTTCTAACCTTTGGTTCTCACCGTCACTCTCAACCAACAACTTCCGCACCCGATTAGAAAACGGAAGCGTTGGATTTCCGTAGAGCCTTGAGATAACGGCTTCGAAAAGTAAATTGCGATACAGTAACCATGAGCCTGCCGCATTGCGTTTGATCGCACTGCGGGCGGCGTTTTCATTCGACGACTCTACGAGTGGCCTAACCTCTTGCCACAATGCGAGCGCCACCGAATGTGATTGCGAAGCGGCACTCGCGGTTTGATCTTGTAGACGCTGAATTAGGGAGTCGTAAAAAGCTTTCGCGTCGGCGTCGCTAGGACTTTCCTTAATTAATTCGCTGGCAATTCGCAGCGCGTCGTACCAGACACCGTAATCTTCGAAGATACGGGCCTGACGCAGGCGATCGGACGCCGACTTCGGCGCGTTTAGCTTTGCCTGAGCCAGGGCTTTCTTAATTTGTTCGGCGTCAGGACCAGCAAGCACGAAAAAGGTCACTGGCGGACCAAGCTTTCGCTCCATCACACCGGCAATCGAAATGCGCCAGCTGTACAGCTTACCGGAAACAAGCTTGGGTGCTTTTGCAGGATAGATAAGTTGCGCCTCGCTAACATCTGCTTCGTAAATAACTGGGGCCGAAGACTCTGACCCGTCACGTAGAGTAAAGTGATACGAAGCCGCGCCGGGAGAAGGCGTCCACGCAAAAAATGGTTGAGCACTGTACGCCAAGCCTTCATATGGCGCCGATGGTTTTAGTGGTCCACGTGTCGCGCCCGCAGCAATTAATCTTGATGAAGCATCCTTGCCAGCTTGCTCAAATCCGCGAGAGCCGGTTGTGGGTTTTGGTAGCGGTCGCCGCGGAGTGGGAGCTGGCGAAGGTTTATGCGAAGGAACCTGCGCGACGTCGGCTGCGGTCGCACCGGTACCGAGCAGGAAAACAAAAAGCAGTAGCAAACGACGACCTATGCTTAAAGTTTGAAGCATAACCGACTCCACGCTGATTTCAACCCTGTTTCACCTGCGCAATGCGAGCAGGTTCTTTTCTGGAAACAGTAAATACAGTCGTATTGACAGTCTTACCCTTAACTTTCACTTCACCCAACGGAAGCACTTCATAGTCCTCATTTAGAAGACCCGCCGTAGTCTCGCTTATGAGAATTGATGCTCCCAATTCCTTGGTCGTTGACTCGAGTCTGGCACTCAGGTTTACAGTATCGCCTATCAGTGTGTACTCGAGTCGCCTCTCTGCGCCAACCACGCCGCATGTAGCTTCTCCCGTGTGTATTCCAACTCCGATCTTAACCACTGGTCGCCCAGAGTTGGCCCAGTCTTTGTTCATTTTTTCGACCGCCGCCAACATCGCAAGACCACAATCGACGGCGGCGCGCGCTTCTTCAGCATCACCGCGATCCACTGGCGCGCCAAAAACTATCATTAAGCCGTCGCCAATAAACTTGTTGATGTGACCACCATACGACTCCACGACAGTATGCATGCGACCAAAGTAGTCGTTCAGCCACTCGACGACAATCCCAGACGAAACGGGCTCAGACAGAGTAGTAAAGTTGCGAATGTCGGTGAAGATAACGGTAACAATCCGACGCTCGCCTGATAGCGACAGTTGACCTCGCCGCTCCCACATCTGGACCGCCACTTCTTTCGAAACAAAGCGAGAAAAGATGTCCATCACTTGTGCCCGCTCGGCATCGGAGTCTATACGTAGGATCCTCTCGTGAGCATAGCGCAAGGCCAGACCAACGGGCGCCAGTATGGCCATTGCCAACCAAGAACTACTCAGTGGCAAGATCAAGCCGCGGGAGTTAAATGCCCATGACGAAACTACGAGCGCGCCGATAGCTATCGAGATAATTGCTAGTAACCCCCACAAAGCGCGCAGCCGAAAGACAGCCAATCCAGTAAACGCCAACAATGACAAAACCCAAATCGCTTGCCACCCAAATCGAGGGCGCGTCAGCAAGTTACCAAACACCATAGTTGCGGCAGCTGTTGCATGCAGTTCGACACCTGGGGTTCTTTTAGGCGCTGTCGGTAAGGCGCTGCCGGCGAGACGAGCCAGACCAATCAGCTCGTAGAAAGGAGTTGGCAATAAGTCTGGAGCGTCAATGTTCGACGCCCCGATGAAGACTATCTGATCGCGAAAGAAGTCTGGCGGAATATCCGGCTGAGATCTGAACAAGATGTCGGCAGCGGAGACTCGCCTAAATGCCGGCGAACGTGTTCGATAATCCAATTGGAGATTGAGGTCATTACGCAATGGAAGAATTTGATCACCCAAACGTGCGACTCCAGCCGATGCAAGCTGTAATGCCGGACTTGAGGGTTCGGTTGTTTTGGAAGCCAGGTAACCTTCGACAACGCGAGTTGCAAAACTTAGTTGTGGGTCTTGACGGGGTTTAACAAGAAATAGTTGGGAGCTTCGAACAAACCCATCCTTATCAAGCGGCAAATCAACAAACCCGATTGCGTATGCTCCTGCTGTGAACATCGGCAAGGGGGTGATCTCTGGAGAGCCGCCTGATTCTGTCTTCATTGCAACTACTACGTTGCCTGCGTTCGTGATCGAGTCAGCGAGTTTTCGATCTCCTGCTTTATCCTCGTTCGTAACTCCGCCTTCCTCGCTAAGGAAAGTGTCGAGGCCAATTACAGCCGCGCCGCCTTCACTTGCGCGGTCGATTAGACGCGCATACCAATCGCGAGGCCACTTTTGCAGACGCACTTTCGAAGCCCGGATAGACTCCTCATCAATCTCAATAATTGTGATCGGTTCGCGCATCCCGCGTGAGGCAAGATTCCGTTGCCGTGCGTCACGAAGCTGAAAGAGCAGATCTAGAGCTTTGTTGTCCAGGTCGGTAATCAAACCGTAAGGATATGACGCATGAGATCCGTCAGCGTCAGTTAACGGACGCATCGCGAGTGTTACGCCCACCCAGACGCAAAGCGTCAGGATCATGGCAAGTAGCCAATACCAGCGACGAAGCAGATTTGGTATAGGGGAGTAGCTGTCGATTCGGGGCATCGGTTGACTCGTGATAACAGTGTGCGCGGGAGCTTCACAAACTTCTGAAGATCCAATACAAACGACGGTGTCGCCGAATTGGCACAAAGGAGATGGTTACGTAATTTGTAGGAGCGTCCCTGCGGGCTTGCCCCTCAACGCAGTCTTGATCTGATAAAAAGTGGGGCGCCCACCGGGGAGGCCTCTACAAATTCCGAAGCGGCATTATACAGTCGACGATCAATTGCGCAATAATTTGAACTTGGCGCCGTCTAGTTGTCAGCCGCTCAGGTACCGGCTGATTTAGTGAAACAGTAGGTAACACTTTGGGAGATCTAGAATATGAATACTGACGCAGATTTGTCGGTTGAACCCGTCAAGCCTCAGGTTCTTGTTACTGAACTAATGGGTCGAGCATTCGAGTTCAGACAAACTGGAAACCTGAACCTGGCTGTGGAAAGTTTGGAGCAGGCCATAGCAGAGGCGCGGAAGACCCCCTTCGAGATAGAGTTTCAAACGCGGATTCAACTGGCAATGACCCTTGCGGACGCTTATCAAAGCGTCAGCGAAATTGAGAAAGCCCGGGAAATGCTGATTGCCGAAGCTGCATTCGCAGAGAAGATTTCGCAAGTGATGAAGGCTACGGGAACTCCGCCGCAAAAGCGTGCAGCAACTGGCGGTTTTCTCCAAGTTCGCGATCGTTCGATCCAATTGAGCCTTCTGGGTAATCAAGCCCCCGAGATTTCACTTAAGGAATGGCTGGTTGGCGAACCGACCTCCCTCGCCGAATTGCGTGGTCGGGTTGTGCTTTTAGAGTTTTGGGCCACGTGGTGTAAACCTTGTCAGGAGATGTTTCCGAAACTCAATGAGCTTCACCAGATCGAGGGTCCGCGAGGACTCGAGATTATCGCACTTACGCGGCATTACATGGCGTATGGCGGAACAGACGAATCCAAGATTGAAGAACGAGGACTGATGTTAGGAATGGTTAACCAACATCAAGTTAGTTTTCGTGTCGGAATCGCCGACGACGAACGGCTGCAAGCTGTGTTTGGAGCCAACGGATTACCGACGATTGTGCTCGTAGATCGTCATGGAATAGTGAGGTATGCAGGACCTGGCGAGAACGTTCCAGTTCTGAACAGGGAGTTACAACAATCCCTGTCATTTTAGTATGAAACTCTTGTCCAACTTCCGCAAAAAAGCTTGTCGCTCCTCGTCAACGCTGGTAGGATGCGCCAGCTTCAACACAAAGATGCCGTAAAAGTTATCTCTGAGTCGATGACTGGATACTGGTGGCATTCGCTCCTTTTCCTGTTCTGCGGGATGTCTTATGTGGGGCGATGGACTCAAGAGGCGACTTGAGCTCAACGCCGTCCGGCGTTTAATTCTCTTCTCGAATTCTGCGGAGATTTTTTTGACCCCAATGCGATGGGTTCGAAGCTTCATCGATCGAAGCACGGTAGTGGCTCCCGCTGCCGCAGAATTCACGGGTAGCTATCATTTATGCAGGCTCGGTTACTGGGACGGTAATTCGTAACCAGTGCCGCGGTAGTTAGAGAAAGCTGCGAAGCTTTCGTGGACGAAACCAGGAGCAGTGCACCTGCCTAATTGTGGCAACATAAACCGGGAATCAAAGCTCCTCTTAGAGCTTCAACTTTCACCTTAAGGAGAACAATAATGGCTATTCTGACTTCGGCGCCCGGAGAGGGCAATAAAGTTAACATTTACGATGTCCCAGAAGACGTGCTGGCTCAGTATGCGATCACCGGCGACAAAGCAGCCGCGATGTTTCCGGAAAGCGGAAAGGCGGCCGGCGACGAAATTCCCAAGAGTGTTGCTGACATGAGTCCAACTCGAGTGGACAACGCGGAGAGCCTGGCCGAAGTTCAAGCCTACAACGGCGTCTGTGTTTGTCGTCAACTCCTTTGTAATCCCTACGGATGTTGGTGGCATTTCTACTATTGCTACTGCTAAAAGCAGACGGCACGCACCGAGTCGAAACACCGGCAAGCTGAAAATCCTTCAAGCCACTGCTAAACTAGACGGACTTTCGAAACGCATTTCACAGCAGCCACGGGTAAGAAACTTTGTTTCTCACCCGTCTGTTGTGTTTGCGTTTGTAATCCTGACATCTCAAACCTCGGCTCCATCCTCAGAATCAGAAGGGAGAAACCAATGCCCAAGCCCCCTGCTCCTGGCACACCCGCCCTGGGAATGCCGGTCGAGAAAGATCCCGGTGAGCTCAGCGAAATACCAGAAGGTCAACTTCCTCCTGGCTTCGAACTTCCGGGAGCGATCCCGCTCGGACCTGAAGGTCTGCCTGAAGGTGGATTGCCGGGTGGTGGGAAAATCCGCATGAAGGAAATGCCGAAGATGGACGCGAAGCCCTACCTCAAACGCGCCCTCAGACTTCTGGCCGAACACAAACCAACTGTTGCTGTTTCTCTCCTGTTCTCGCTTGTCATGTTTCTGCTTCCCTTTCTTGCGGCCGCGGCGTTCGGGCCTCTAATCAAGTTGTTTGGTGATGCCGCGGCGAAAGGCGACTGGAATAACGTTTGGACGATGACCACCTCCTTTTACCAACAGTCGGCGAACGCGGGACAAAGGAGCGCATTCTCAATTCCATTTATTACTGACTGGCTCGCCACTCCTCTGACGTTCACGACGATTTTCATAATCTGGACCTTCGCGATCGTCTTCCGAAACGTTCTTGACATTTTTCGCGCGTGGATAGACGCGAATCTTGAACAACGCTTACTTGTTGGATTCCGGCAAAAGCTTTACGAACACATTCAAACTCTTTCACTTGATTTCTTTAGTGGTGGCCAGACCGGTGCGTTGATGCAGAGAGTGCTGACAGAGACCGGTTCAGTTCAAAGACTACTGACGCAGGTAATCCTAACGCCTGTCGTTGATGCAGTTGTGCTAATACTGGTTACTGGCTACTTGTTGACTCTGAGTTGGCAGATGACATTGGTGCTGTTCATCGCAGCGCCGCTCACTGTGCTGATGTTCAAATTTACAAGCGCAAAACTTCAGGAGGGTGCTCTTGGTATGAATTTGAGCTCTCGCGAACTGGGCTCTGAACTTGAAGAGACCATCAACGGTATCTCTGATATCCAGGTCTTTAACGCTCAGCCAAAACGAAATACCCGGTTTTGGGAAGCCTCAAAAAAAGCCGCCAGGAGTTCCGCCGTAACGACCGCCTGGATGAGTTTGAGTAACAGTGGCGCTCAGATTTTCATTTCACTAACAACCGCGGCAATACTTCTGTTTGCGATCCTATTTGGTCAAAACTGGGGGCTGACATTTGCGAGCGCTTTGGTGTTTATGCAGATGGCGCCCAATCTGTTTACGCCCGTACAGAGACTGATCGGTTCCTACACAATGTACCAGTCGTTGGTCCCGGGCATCGTCTCGACCTATGAATTGTTCGATACCAAACCGACCGTTATCGAGAAGCCCGGGGCCATGGCTCTGGGTGAAGTCCATGGCGATATCCGTTTTGAGAACGTTGTGTTCGGCTACTCGCCGACCCAGAAAGTTTTGAATGACGTGTCGTTTGATATCAAGGAAGGTGAAACCGTCGCGTTCGTCGGACCAATAGGTTGCGGCAAGTCAACGATTATGAATTTGATACTGCGTTTTCTTGACACCCAGGGAGGACGCATTTTGCTCGAGAACAAAGACATTTCGGACGTAACTCTCAATTCGCTGCGCGAACAGGTCTCCAAACTATCGCAGTTTCCATTCTTCCTAAAAGACACGATTAGAGAGAACATTCGCCTGGGTAAGAACGATGCGACGAACTCGGAAATCGAAGCAGTTTGCAAGCTCGCTCACATTCACGACGTCATCGTGGATCCTCAAAGAATGCCCAAAGGCTACGACACAGTCGTTGACGTTCAAGTTCCATCCGGTGGTCAAAAGCGGTTGATAGCTCTCGCGCGTTGTCTATTGCGAAAGCCCGAAGTTCTGTTGCTTGACGAGCCTACTGAGAATCTTGACGCCGATCAGCGTAATCGTTTGATTCAGGTGATTCGTGAGTATGCGAAAGAGAGAACCTGCCTGGTTATTAGTCACGATCTCAACTTCGTTGCGGCGGTTTCCGATCGGATTATCGTTGTGGATAAGGGCCGTGTCGCAGATGAGGGAACGCATAGCGAGTTGATCGAACGAGAAGGTCTCTACAAAACTCTCTACCAATTGAAGAATGTTGATCCCTCCTTATTGCGAACCCGCGGAGGAGATGGTGACGCTAAGCAGGGTCTTCCGGGCGCTCCCTTAGGTGGAATGGGCATGCCCGGAGCTGGAATGCCGGGTGGATTCTAACTGGTGTGCCACGTTTCGGCCTGATGAGGTGGTGTCAGTTTCCTAACTAGATCGCCGGTAAAAACTTGCTCCATGGCATATCTCATGTTGGGATTGCGCCTGAGCAGGTGACGCAGATCGGCTTTCGGCCATGATAGGTAACGGGTCGGTCGAATGACGCGCACTGTTGCACTGGCGACGCCTTCATTAACAAAGCTCATCTCCCCAACCAGGTTCCCGTCTGTCAGTTGCGCGATCTGCTGGCCCGCGGCCTCTACAGCTAACAAGCCATTGTAAATGAGAAGAATGCTGTCGAGACGCTGCTTTTCAACGGCTAATAGCTGTCCCTTCTTTGCCTCCTTCCATTCAGCCAGTCGCAACAGTTTCATGAATTCGAACGGAGCAAAGTTCTTGAAGAGTGTTTCGTACAGTTCGCGCTCTTCTTCAGTAAAATTCACGCCTCTACGCTCCCTGAGAATAAGGATGATCTGCACCACATTGATGGCAATGAACATGAGATTCCAATTGATGACTGGCCAAAGTGGGCTGGACGCAACAAAGTAGTTGAAGATGATTCCAGCGATGCAGGCAAGAATCGTAAGAGCCCGCAACCAGAGAATATCCTTGACGAGGTATGCGAGAAGCGTTAGCAACGACGCAATGTGGGTCGCGAAATAGACTTTATCCATAGCTCATTTGTTGGGCTTCGAATCAGCATCGTTGAGTAGCCCGAGATTCAAACTCGACAACTCAGACGTTTGTATGTTGCCCAGCGAGCTCCTTTTTCAAGTTATTTAAAACCAAGTTGCGAAGAGCGTCACGATATCAGTGGCTCGCGCGAGAAACGGCGATTCGAGGATCAGTTTGTTGCCCTGAATTGTTCGGTCGTTTGAGTCTCATTGATTGCTAGTAATCCAAGTCCTTTATAAATAAATGGCTGGAACAGATCTTTGTGAATATAATAGGCCAACTTTGACCGATAATCGCATTCGTTTCATGATTACTTCGATTTTCAGATCATCTCCGAATACAATGCACCCTTTGAAGAGGCCGAGCCTGGTCAACTGCGCTCCATACTTGAGGGCCTCGCGCCCCGTGTGCTGCTGGTCGCGGAAAAGGATGTCGTTTTCGCTATCAGAGTCCGCCGGGCCAGGATGATGCAATTACCGAGACATCCGACGAAGAAGCGAAAATCAGATTCAGCCAACGACGTATAAAAACAGAATCTAACTAGCCGCGCGCGCCCACAAGACAAAATGGGATCTCGAACCTTCCCCCAACTCCTTCTCGTCACACTCGTGCTTGGTGTCGCATCAATTTTTCTTGCCGCCCGTCACGAAGCGAAGTCAAGTAATGCGTCGAGCCAAACCGGCGTTTGCCGCGTCTCCTTCCCGCTCCCGAATCCAAGCGATATGGGCGTCGCGAAGTTCGAGACGCTTTTGCGCAACTTTTTGTTACAAGGCTGCTACAAGGGTTGGGTAGCTGACTCGCAAATTCGTAATAGCGGTCCTTTTATTAATGGCAAGTCGTGGGGTACTCACAACTCCGTCAAGATCTACTATTCACCTGAAAGCTGGAACTGGCTCAAAGTTCGCAATCGCGAAGGAGACATGCCAGACGGCGCCATGATCGTCAAGGAGATGTTTCCTTCGCCGGCAGAACAGGATGCGAAGCTGACCAGCTGGACCATCATGGTTAAGGACAAGAAAGGATCATTCGATGGTTGGTACTGGTCTTATCAAAGCCTGAAGCCAGGTGTTCCAAACACTGACGTTGACTATCCGGATTCAGGCTTTGCTCTTTACTGCCTTAGATGTCACGCGTCTGCCGAGAAGGAATCAACTTTCCTCAGCCTGAAGAACGTCGAAGGCGATCCAATCTCGTTTTACATTCTGGTGCCGACTATTCTCCCTCAACCCCTACCTAACCAGGATTTTCATGAGAGGGTTTCCACCACGCGACAGATCATCGGCGGGCCGTTTCCGCTGGCGCGAAAAACTCCCGACTTGAATTTCCTGACTCTGATGAAAGGACCGGTGGTTAAAGAGTCAGACGTAAAACGATTTCCAGGCGAGTCGCTGGATCACGTGTTCCCGGGTCCACGCGGAACTGAAGGATTCGTTACATCTAGTCAATGTATTGGGTGTCACTCGGCGTCAAGGGAAAACATGGCTTTCCTTTTCGAAGACGAGAAGGTAAGCCCGGTCAACCTTTCTCCTTATACAGAATGGCGGGCGTCGATGATGGGATTGGCGGGGCGCGATCCCATCTTTCATGCGCAGCTTGAGTCGGAAAAAACGCTGTACCCTTCGCAAGCGGGCTTTCTTGATAACACGTGCTACCGGTGTCACGGCGTAATGGGCCAGCGTCAGATCGAATTGGACAAGAATCAGCCATTCAAGCATTCCATGGTCTACGCCAAACCGGATGAACCTGATGCCAAGTATGGCGCACTCTCTCGCGATGGTGTTTCTTGTGCTGCGTGTCATCGAATCGCGAAAGAAGGATTAGGCACGGCTGAGACTTTCACCGGAAGGTTTAAACTCGATCCTGCTGACGTAGTGAACGGACCGTATGAAGACGTAATCACCCTACCGATGAAGCATGCGCTGAACATCACTCCGCGTTACGCCGCACAGATAAAGTCATCCGCGGTCTGCGGTAGTTGTCACACTGTGGTACTTCCAGTATTCGACACTAAGGGAATTCCCGTACGCGATCGAAATGGTAAACCGAAGGAGTTTTACGAACAGACGACTTACCCCGAATGGCAAAATAGTATCTACCAGAATGAGCGCGAGCCATTCGATCGAAAAACCGCGAAGACCTGCCAGGACTGTCACATGCCGAAAACGTTTCTCGATAAGAAGCTGACGTTTCGGATCGCGAACATCGAAGACAACAACTATCCCTACACCGAAGGACGCGCGCGCGACAAAGAAATCACAGTAAAAGTACGCGACGAGTACGCGAGACATTCGTTAGTTGGCATCAACCAGTTTGGCATCATGATGTTCCAACAATTCCCCAACATACTCGGCATACGCACGTCTGATTACATGTACGACAAAGCTATTCCCGGGCTGCTAACGGCCCTGAAGTCGAGCGATGATCTGGCGCGCAACGAAACCGCCAAGGTAGAAGTAGCTTCTGTCAAACGAACATCTGATTATCTTGAGGCTTCAGTCCGTGTCGAGAACCTCGCGGGACATAGTCTGCCTTCCGGCGTGGCTTTTCGCCGCGCCTTCTTAGCGCTGGAGGCTGTCGATGCGAATGGAAAGGTACTCTGGGCCTCGGGACGCACAAACAGCTCGGGAGCTATTGTTAAAGGGTTAAGCGATGAGGTACTGGCAACAGAATTCTTCTTTGATCCGGTAACGCGCAAACAGGTCTTCCAGCCCCATCACTCGGTGATAACCAATGAGACTCAAGTTCAAATCTACGAGGAACTCATAGTCAATACCGAAGGTAAGATTACTACTAGTTTTGTGGGCCTCGATCACCCAGTCAAAAACAACCGGCTGCTACCAAAGGGATGGCGCATAGATGGACCATTTGCAAATGTCACCGGTCCGCATGGCGAGGCTGAAAAGGATCCGGACTATATCAACAAGTCAGGCTCCGGTGGCGCCGACACGATTACCTATCGCATCGCATTAAACGAAAGGACCCGAGATGCGGTTGCCGTGATCGCGGTCCTTTATTACCAGTCGATTCCGCCTTACTACCTTAGAGAACGCTTTACGATCGGCCAGGGACCGGAAACTAAACGTCTTGCGTATATAACCAGCCACCTCTCGCTTGAGCAGACTCCGCTTGAGAATTGGAAACTGGCCCTGGCTTGTGCGGCGCGGGGGGTCAATGATGCCGCGAGTATTGTCTGTCGGCGCTGAAATAATGATGTTTGATGGAGTCGTCGTCCACCAATCTTAAATCACAGATACAAGCGAACCTTGTCGCCCGGTCGATTTAGCTGGTACGCTTTGCCGCCTTCTGAGAAGAAGGCCAATACTCAACTACGTGGTGTCAGGAGCTCAAACATGAGTGAAGAATACGCTGCCATCGTGGCGGCTCTACCGCTATTCAAGAGTTACACAATAGATGGTGCCCAAAGAATAGTAAGAGCAGGGAAAATCAACGCAGTCGCAAAGGGAGAAGTGCTTTTTAAAGAAGGCGACCCACCCGAGTTTGTTCTCTTGGTCCTGAGAGGCACTTTGCAGGTCTATGTCGAGCGTCACGGCGGGAATATGGTGCTAACCGATGCAGGGCCAAGCACGATCCTTGGTGAACTATCTGTCCTTTGCGGCATGCCGCGCTCTGCTTCAGTGCGAGTAGTCGAAGATTCGATTGTTCTCCAATGGCCTGCGTCAGAGTTTCGCGGCCTGCTCGTTAAGGATGTCTCGCTGTCGCATCGGATCTTTCGCCAGTCGTTACGCACACTGCTCGATAAAGAAAAGAGTCTGATCGAATCGTTAACAGATAAAGATGAAGTGAAGAAGAGTGAGCAGACAGCGTAAGTCAGATCCGAGTTCTAACTCTGATCGCGCCTTGAAGGCATTGGTTTTGATTCGCAAAACTGGAAATAATTGTAAATGAAAGATTCGATGGCAGTCGTACTCAGCGGCATCTTCATTCTCTGTCAGGTTTTAGGTGTCTACCTGGTTGCCGACGCAAGGGTCGCGCAGGAAAAATATTCTACATATAGTAACGCCCGGTTTTCCTATGCCATCTCTTATCCGCCTGGTCTCCTGACCCCGCAGGGTGAACCTGATAACGGTGATGGGCAGAAGTTCCTTTCGAGGGACGGCCAGGTAGAGATGATCGTGTATGGCAGCGAGAACGCTTCTGACCACAGTTTGCGTGACCTCTACAACAGCCAGTTGCGACGCGAAGGCAATGATAAGTCAATCAGGCAGGTCACGTACAAGGTATTGAAAGGCAACTGGTTCGTCGTCTCCGGTTACGAAGGCGATCGAGTCTACTACCAAAAGACGATTTTCAGCGGAGGTATATTCAAGACCTTCAGGATAGAGTACGACAAATCACGCGCGGACGTTTTCGATAAGGTGACGAAAAAAATTGCGGCTTCGTTCAGGGGATAGGTGACTATTAATGAACAAGTTTATGGTTCCATTGTGTGATGGTAGATCTCAAATCCGCCCGACGACTCGCTTTGCAATCCAATAGCCGTAGATCGTTACCTCAGTCTAAGCAGAAAATGGCGAGTAAGTCATTCCGCGAACAAAAAGCGCCGGTAGGGCGGTTGTGGATTCAGTTAGTAATCTAAGGTTGAGTGAGTTCGTGCGCCGCTGAATGCGGAGGGCATCAGGCGCATGCTTGTTAAAGAGGAGAAAAGTTATGGGCACGAAACCTGTAAGATCTTGGATGATGAGCATTGCCTGCCTTTTGTTAGTGGCAATGGCCGTCGTGACTGGGCAGCCTAGATCATCGACCGCGTCTGAGGTGAGCCAAGTCGAGACGCGGTGCGGTTGGTTTAGCAATCCTAATCCCGCGAATGCCTCGCTGCACGACAGTGAGGACGAGTGGGTCATCGGCGTGCAGGGCGGGTATCAGGCTGAAGGAGATTGGCCGTCCTTCGGGCCCAGGCAGTGGGTTAAAACGAACCAAAACTACGGCTACGGATGCGCTTGCATGGAGGTCCGGGTTAACCACGAATCTCATGAAGTGATAAAGATAGAGAGTTCCCGCGCTCGTCCACTGTCGGCCTGCCGCGGTGATCGCAAGTTAAAACGCTGGGGATTTAAGTGAGAAGGCTGAGGGAAGCGACTCAAGCCTTGTTCGATCAGACGCGGGCACCCGAAAGTACGCACACCTTTTGGGCCTAGTGCCGTGTTCCAGTTGGGATCTCGGTTCAATATGACCGAGCGCGTTGAGGCGCAGATTGAATGTTCGCGCCCCGTCGACCTTATCTGTAATTAAACAATTTAGAGTTGATCGCATTCTTTCAGGGATGGAAACTTGGGATCGTACGCCTAATGCCCTTGAGTCGAGTGGCGCGCTTGAGTGGTCCAACTGCACGGATCGAATGAACTTTATCGTCGCTCCTTTTCGCTCAACGCATCTTTCGCCGGCCGTGTTTTGCTCACCCGTTTGCCGAGAAACCAGACGTTGAGCTAGCTAGTATTTCCGGTGCTAATGCAGAACCAAAGAGAAACTATGAACCAGCGCCAAATTAATTCGATTAGCGAATCGTCCGAAGACAGAATCAACTCGGTGAGACATTGCATACCTAACACTCTTGCGCGATGCTTTAGGATTCCGAAAAGCTCAGCAGTCAAGCTGCTCGTGATCGGACTGTTACTGGGCTTGTGCCATTCATCCGCGGAAACTTATGTCTGCCTGGCCCAAAGAACCGATACCGTCAAGTCACTCCCAGAGCCCAAGGATGCCGCCGTTCGTGAGCGCGAGCGGAAGGCGATGATTGAGTTCTACGAGGCGCTCGGCGGGCATGACTGGATTGAGCGCGACTTTTGGGGGAGCGACCGGCCGCTGGGCGAGTGGCACGGCGTCACAACCGACTCCGATGGCTACGTCGTTCAACTAACGATTTATGACAACAACCTGATCGGGCCGATGTCGGCCGCAATTTGCCGGTTAGAGCGCCTGCATACACTGCACCTCTCATTCAACAAGATCTCCGGCGCGCTACCGGATAAACTTGGCGAATGTCGCGGGCTCAAAAACTTATGGGTGAAAGGAAACAAGATCACCGGACGGCTTCCCGACTCTGTAGCCGTACTTCCCGAGCTTGAGTACCTCGACTTGCACGCCAACGAGATGTCGGGACCGTTGCCCACAATCTGGCACACACCCAAGCTGAAGATTGTCCGGGCCGAAGACAACCGCATCTCTGGCGCATTGCCCCCGCAGATGTTCGGCCAACCAAGGCTTGAAGAAGTCTTCATTCACAATAACGAACTTAGTGGAACGATCCCAACCACGCTCAGTCCGACTCTCCGGGCCGTCATAATGGCCAACAACAAACTGACGGGTTCGGTGCCGGAAGAATTCGGCAAACTCAAGAAGCTGACTGACCTCCGGTTGAACAGAAATCAACTCACTGGAACGATCCCCGCCAGTTTCCTGGGAGCCGAGTCACTCCAGGTTCTGCGCCTGGATTACAATCGGCTGACCGGCACGATCCCTACCGGCTTGGCCCAGCGCCTGATGGTCTTTGATGCTTCGAACAATTCCGGATTGGAGCCAGCCCGGTAACGGTGGTCGAACCAGTCACAACGGCGTTACAAACAAATGAGCGTACCGGCTGAATTCTCCTTCTGTAGCCCGACTAATCCGTTGCCGAACTTGTCACGGTAATGCATCTCACCCAGGGCGACCTTCTTCACGTAATTGGATTATTAGCGAGAAGCGCAGTTCAAACACATTAAAGAAGAGAAGTCTCGAGAGGTTGCGATCGCGGACTGGAAGATCCCCTTAGTACCAATCGTCCATTTGTGCTGCCATTTCGAACTCTGCCGCCGATGACGGGTCAGATGATCAGCGGGTTCGTTATCCCAACTATAGGTACGAAGGGTCTGAGGCTTTTCCCCGAAACAACTTTTATGTTCCCCGCCGCTGGACTTACAGGCTTGATGTGAAAAAGATCAATTCTTCAAAGCGCTTCAAAACTGATTGAGGTGCTAAAGGTCGATACCCTCTCAGTTCCGCGATGAGGATTTGTTTGCCAGTTTGTCAACTCCTCAAGAACTCCTTCGACGCACAGCTAGCTCTTGTCGAGCCCGTGTGTGGTACAAGCTTGCATGCATGCAACGCTCAAAACAATGCCACCTAACAACTGCGATGGGCGTCAGGTAATTATTAGGGACCTCGAAGACGCAAACGGCTTTTGCTGCGTGCATGCAAATCACTTTTACACGAAAGCCATCACTAGTGTGGTATGGGAGAATGGGCCATGCCTGAAGAAACACAACGACCGGCGACATGGAAATGCAATATCGAAGTAGAGTGAGCGGGGAAGATGTGCCAATCCCGCCCAACTGCTTTTTAGTGGAAGAGAGCAAGAACGGAGAGGCTCGGATTATTCCGATGAACGAGGCGGTTCGTTTTACTCTTCAAGAGTTGACCGATGACGCAGCCGGGGACGAGTGTGTTTTCTCGTTTGCCAGAAATGGAGTGAGCCTAAGCACTCTCAGATCTGGTTTCGCGAAAGCCTGCGAGGCCGCCGGCATCACTTACGGGTCCAAGCAAACAGGTGGCATTGTCTGGCACGACCTGCGCCACACGTTTGCAACCAGGCTACGCGAGAAGGGAAATCAGAGCCTCGAGATAATGGACCTGATGGGCCACAAGTCGTTGGCGATGGTGAAGACCTACGCGCATCAAACTCCGGCGGCCGCGCAACGGGCGGTCGACAGCTTGCCACAACCGATCAGTGAGATTCTGGATTTTACAGACGAGATGCGCGCGTGCTGACTTTCGGAATTCTTACCGGTCAGCATCGTCAGCATCCGATGGACCAAGCGGATTGAGACGATTGAAAAATGCTAATGAAGTGGTGCCGAGGGCGGGAGTCGAACCCGCACGCCCTTGCGGACAACGGATTTTAAGTCCGTAGCGTCTGCCATTCCGCCACCCCGGCACGGCAGCCAAAATAGCACGCCCGCACAGATGCTAACAATCCGGCTTCTTGGTTGGTCGGGCTCCGTTAGAACCTAATGGAGCACGACCTACTGGTTATGAAATGTCCTGAGGCTATGCCACTAAAGCTTCTCCGGCGGCACGCCGTTGACCGAGGCTAGCATAATCATCGCGTCCAGTTCTTTCTGCAGTTCCGTTCGCTCGCCTGCCATCATGAACTTATCTTTGAACGATATAGGCACGTTGGGAATCAAAGGTGCGCGGGTGCAGTCAGTGCGCGGCTGAGGTTCAGTCAGCAGCGGACCTAGATCCTTTGCGTTATCGATCCGCGCCGTCATAGTTGGCAAAGCCTCACCGTTCCAGCAGAAACGATTAAGTATCGTTTTCAGGATCGACGCGTGGTCAAAGACCACACTCTCGGCTTCCAGTCCGTTGGTTTGCTTACCGTACACGGCGCCCTTACCCACCCACGGTGAAACCAGGAACGCCGGCACCCTCACTCCATACTTCGCAAAGTTTGGATCATCATCAGCTGGAGTGAAGTCCCGGGGAGATACGTGATCGTAGAACCCGCCGTGCTCATCGTAGGTGACTATCAGCAATGTCTTTGACCAATTAGGACTTTCCAGTAGTGCGTTATAGACCTTACTCACCAGGTTCTGACAGTGACGCGTGTCGTGAGCCGGATGATCGTCGTTGGGTGGGCCCGGATAAACCACCATGCCGAAGTCGGGATCGATCCAGGAAACACTGGCAAGGGTGCCGGCTTTCGCCTTTGCATAAAACTTATCGATCTTATCAATCTCCGGTAACAGCGCCTTGCTAAACTTCTTGAAGAAACGGAGACTGGAGATGTCGTGTGAATAGCACCTCCACGACACGTTACGCTCCTTAAGCACCTCAAAGATTGTCTTGCCCTTGAAACCTTCTCCCGATAGCAACTGCTGGGAATTGAAGTTGTCCTGCTTGCTGTCGGAGGTTCCAGCCATCGAATACGCGCGGTTTGGTTGAGTTGGACCAGGAACTGAGCAGAACCATCGGTCGCAGATGCAGAAGTCTCTGGCGAGATGATCGTATACCGGTACATCGGCACCAGTGAAATAATGCATGATAAACTCCGGATTGCTCACGACAACCTTGGCATAGTTCGTCAGGAACCCGCCGTTAGTGTTGTCTAACTGCTCCTTCACGCAGTGCCAATCGTGACAAGGATCGCCGTTCATGATGGGCGAAGCCATCCTCTTAACCGGAAAAGAGACGCCATTCTGATCGTCATTAGTCTCGTTGCCCGTGAGACCATCGACATCTGTCCTTCCCTTACCGCCCAGTGCCGGAGGCAGGCTCAGGTAACCCAGCATGTGATCGAAAGATCGGTTTTCAAGCATCAAGACTACGATGTGGTCGATATGGTCCAAACTCATTTTTGCTCTCCTTTGTTTTGTTGGAGGTTGGTTGGTGAGAAGTCTCATCCATCGCGCACCCGCGCCTGACTGTCAGGTTGGCCTAAGCCTCATCTTGGTGAAGCATCATGAAGAAGTTGGGCTGCGACGATATCTGGCCATAAAAGCTGTCTTTGTACTGAGCGCCCACTGGCCCGTTCAAAAAATCGATTTGCTGCTGAAGTCGTGCATTGTCCGTCACTCTTCTAGCGATGATGTATCGAATTGCACCCTTCGGATCGATGATAACGGTGGAACCGCCATAAAAATTGCAGGTGTCTGGCGCCCCCGAAACCTGCGCGCTTCTTCGTTGGGTTACTTCGGCAATAATATCGAAAACAACTTGTCCGCTGGGGCCAATCCGTCGTGATGAGCGTACGGATTGAATCTTCGGCAAGGCGACCTCATCGGGATCCAACTTTGCGTCGCGCTTTAGTTTTGGATCACCTTTAGCAGCGAGGCCAAACAGAGGCATTAACTCTTTTTTGGTAACAATTTTGCCGAGTTCGCAGGCCTGTCGTTTGAGCTCTCCCTCATTGGCAGGCAGCGCCGGATCCCCATCGAATCTCAACTCAGCAAATGCCAGACCGTCAATTCGAGGAATCTCGACGTCGAGCTCGGCTTGTTTCGGCGTGCGCCACAGCAGAGATTCCTCTGAGAGATCCGGAACTGAATTAGGAAAAATCCTGTACCGGCGAAAGGCGTCGACCCACGCTTCACGGTAGGCCCACGGATCGTCGGGAACGAGATCTTTGTCAGCCGTGATTACGGCCCGCAGGTATTGCCCAAAAGTCATATCGACGGGTGGACAGTAATCGATGGCGCGAAGACACATGGTCAGAAATTCGCTGGCGAGTTTACTTGCTTTTTCAGCCAGCGCCGCTTGAAGGTCCGCGGATATTTCGCCGGGGTTGAGCAGGCCCGTACCGCCGGTTGCGAGTCGCATCAGCCGCTCAGTCTTTCGCCGGTAGACATTGATGAATGCTTCGAAGACGGCGAAGACAAGCACCGATCCGAGATCATGCGCCTCCAAAGTTGGGTCATACACCCGGAGAACTCTTTTTTTCCCGGCGGCGGATTGCTCCGACTGCTCGGCAGCATATTCAATAGCGCTGCGCAAAGCCGAACGCGAGTCTTTACGGCTTTGACCGAGTTGTTTCGCGATGTCCGTAAGCAGATCAGCCCGAGAGAGATCCCCGCGTGATTTGCGGATGGCGACGGCGACCACTTGCTCATAACTGAAGTGCTGAAACAAGGCGACCAGGTCGGCGAACCCTTCGTGGAAAGCCAAAACATCCGCCGACATGGGAAGCGAAAAATGCGCGCGCAAACCGTCCAGGAGTGCGTGAGTGACTTCATGTGCGACCGTGTCGTGAGAGAGGCAAGCGTAGACGTTGCCAGGATAGGTGTCTTGAGCCTGGCTCTTGTAGAAACCAAAACACAGTTCGCCAGTTTCACGATTGTAGTGGGAATTGTTGCTTTGAAAGGCACGGGGCTTGACCAGCAGTTGTGTTCTGTCGGCTGGCTTGTTAAAGCCCCAGGCCAGGTGTCGGCCGAGCGCCTTTCGAAAAGCAGTATGGACGACACTGCAAACGGCATAAACCATCTGCTCCTGGAAGCGCTCATCAGAAGTTGACGGAGTCAATCCGGCACTGATCAAAATATCCCGGTCGTCGAGGTTGAGAAGGGGGCGCTTGGATTCCTGGCCACCAGTCGAATTCTCCACCTTAAAAAACGCACCGCAGGGGCCCTGTTCCAAAGGCTCATAAGGAACATTGACCACGGCTGTCGCTCCCTCGAGCCGTGACACCGACGGATCGAGAGCAAAAATCTTCAACGGCCGGTAGATTGGCTGGCTGGAGTCTCGTTCCTTCGGCCGTCCTTCCACAGCGCGTTTCACGCTCTCCCCGATAGCGAAGAGTGTGCCCTCGCCTTCACACGGAACCGGATCATTCACTTCCTGCTGATTGGCAGCCGCTGGTTCGTCACTCTGCGCCACCGCCTTTACCGATTCTGGAGTTGAAGTTAAGGAACCGTCTGGAGTTTCGGACATAACTTTCTCCCGTAGGGACTGGAGATTGTGAGCGTCGACGCAAGTCCGAACCTGTGAAACATGCTCACAAGATAAGTCTTGAATCTAGAGTGAAAAGTGTGGCCGGCGCTCGTGAGACTCAATGCTGAAGGCGCCAACCCGTTTTGTGCGACGATCGAAGATAACTTATCCTTCAGGGGACGGATTGGTCAATGGCGGGCGCGGAAAGCTGAACGCTCGCCGGTGAGTCTTCACTACCACCATTTCGAGTGATACTATCCTCGCAAGATTGACTGCCCTCTAACCACTATGACCGAAGAGCAGGAAATATTTCTCAGCCACATCCAGAAGAAGGGGCTCAAACGCACTGCCCAGCGTGCTTTGATCCTCGATACTTTCCTGCGCACGGAGGACCATTTATCCAGCGAGGATCTCTACCGGCTGGTTAAGCAGGACGATCCCAGCATTGGACAGACTACTGTCTATCGCACCCTGAAGCTCTTGACTGAAGCTGGCCTGGCCCGGGAAGTACGCTTTGGCGACGGCATTACCCACTACGAACATAACTACAAACATCAGCATCACGATCATATGATCTGCTCTGAGTGTGGCCGTATCATTGAGTTTTTCTCCGCTGAGCTTGAGGCGATCCAGGATGCAATGGCGGCAAAGCATCGCTTCCAGGTAACGCAGCATCTACTACGCATTATCGGTGTTTGCGCTGAGTGCCGGCGAGCGATCAAAGAGAGCGGAAAAGAGATCTAACCCAGATAGGACCAACTGAAGCGCAATGATCAATACCGAAGAAAACAACTCGGCGTCACGGACGGCTACTTTGGCGCTCGGTCTTTGCTTGCTCGGTCTGCCGGCTTTGTTAACTGGTTGCCCGAAGGCCGACGGGCCGGCTAGCCGCATAGGCGTCTCTGAACGCGCAGCCGAATCACCGCGCCCGGTTGTGCCCGGTGCGGTCGCGTTTAATGGCGAGCGGGCGATGGCCCACGTTCGCAAGCAGATTGAAATCGGACCGCGGCCACCCGGCTCTCCAGAATTGGCGAAAACAAGAGAGTACATCGTTAACACTCTGCGAGATTCAGGTCTCAAGGTCATTACCGAAGAGTTTCCGGCGTCGACGCCGCACGGCCCGAAGAAGATGGTCAACATCACAGCCGAGGTGCCCGGTGAGTCGAAAGACGTGATCATAATTGGCAGCCACTACGACACGAAGTTTTACAAGGACATGCAATTTGTGGGGGCAAATGATCCAGGCACTTCCGTTGCCACGCTGTTGGAGTTGGGAAGAGTCTTAGCTGCAAGCCAACAGAAACCAAAACTCACTTATTGGCTGGTGTTCTTTGATGGCGAGGAATCTTTTTGCGAGGGATGGGACGACTGTGGCAGGCCCGACGCGCCGGACAATACCTATGGCAGTCGCCACTATGTTTCCCAGCTTCGGGCGAACAATGAACTCGGCCGGATGCGATCTTTGATACTCCTGGACATGATGGGATACAAGAATCTCGAACTGGGCCGCGACACGTTAAGTACGAGATGGTTGCAGGACATTATCTGGCGCACCGGCCGTGAACTCGGGCATGGGAAAATTTTTGTGGATCGGCCAGAGGGCGTAGGCGGCGACGACCATGAACCCTTTCTGCGGGCCGGAATCGATGCGGTGGACTTGATCCAGCTCAATGGCTATCCCCATTGGCACAAAGCAAGCGACTCCCTGGACAAGGTCTCTGGTGAGAGTATGAAGATTGTTGGCGACACTGTGCTGGCAAGCCTGCCGCGCGTTGAACAGTATGTTCTGAGCAAACGGCCGTGAAGATGGCTGCGCTAGAGTAACCTGAAGGTTCAACTTCTAAACATCCATAACCAGGCGTTTAGAGTACAGGCTTTAGCTTGCGTAGTGCGCGAGCGGCAACCTAAAGGTTGGACTCTAAGCGCCTGCTAACGAACGGTTAGTTTTTCGGCTTTCAAATCTCATTTCCACTATGTCCCCTGACAGCAAACGCATCGCCGTAGTCCCGGGAGACGGGATTGGCCCTGAGGTCATTGCGCAAGCAACTCGGGTACTTAGCCGAGTCGAAGAGACGCACGGCGTCAAACTCGATCTGGTCCATTTCGACTGGGGCGCTGACAAATTTCTGCGTGACGGAGTCTCGCTGCCTGACGGAGCGCTCGAAATGCTCGCGAGGGAATTCGACGCCATCCTCGCCGGAGCGTTTGGCGACCCGCGCATCCCTTCCAATCAACACGCCGAAGATATTTTGCTGGGAATGCGTCGCGGGCTCGATCTCTACATTAACCTGCGGCCGGTTCGACTCCTGGATTCGCGCTTGTCTCCGCTGCGGAATGCGCGGGTCGAAGATATCGACTTCGTCGTCTTTCGCGAAAACACCGAAGGCGCATACTGCGGCGCCGGCGGTTTTCTGAAGAAGGGAACTGCCGACGAGATCGCAACCCAGGAAGAACTAAACACACGTCGTGGCGTGGAAAGAATCATCGTCGCAGCTTTTGAGTATGCGCGATCCCAGGGCCGGAAGCGCGTCACGATGGCGGACAAGTCGAATGTGCAACGATTCGGCGGTGACCTATGGCAGCGCGTGTTCAAGGAAGTTGCAAAGGACTATTCAGAGATAGAAGCAAAACATCAATACGTGGATGCTATGGCCATGTTCATGGTGCTCGATCCGGCGCAGTATGATGTGATCGTCAGCAACAATCTCTTTGGCGACATTCTGACGGACCTCGGAGCTGGGATTCAAGGCGGGCTTGGTCTGGCTGCTTCGGGAAACATACATCCCGGTCGGGTCTCGCTGTTTGAGCCGGTGCACGGTAGTGCTCCCGCACTTGCCGGCCAGGGGTTAGCGAATCCCATAGGCGCTATTCTGACCTCAGCGATGATGCTAGAATACCTCGGTCACAAAGCAGCAAGTGAGGCTATAGAGAAGGCGGTTAGCGAAGCTGTCTCTCACAATGAAACTACTCGCGACCTGGGTGGGACTCTTTCGACCCAAGATGCTGGCACAGCCGTCTACAGTAGGATAGCGAGAGTATAGATTACTCAGTCTACCGGCTTCGACTTTCGTGTGAGTCATGCCATTTCGGAGATCGCGTCCTTAAGTAAACGGAAGAGGATTCACGAAATCACACGTCGATAGAAGTGCGCGGTGTAACCACGCCAGATTTCCTATGGGAATTCCCTCCAAATTCAGCAGGATCAACAAACGGAAGTTGGTCCAAAGATTAGTCGCCTCGATAGCACTCGTGGTGATAGTGATGGTATTGGGCTGGAAGTTTGTCGGCATCTTGCCGGCTGTTTTAGTCTGCGTGGCTGGGGCTGGCTTGTTGGTGTTCGCGACCATAAAAGGCCGGCAGCGCCGAAAGACAGATGTAATCTTCGGTTTCTATATCTCTGCCAACGAAATACTCGGAGACGATGACGGGCGACGTTACCGTTTCGAGATCACCGAAGCTATTAAGGTAGGCGAGAAGGTTGTCAACTCAATGCCCGATCCGCCACCGCTGAGCTCGTTCGCGCTGGGAGCTTTGTATCATTCGATCGGTAATCAGAACGGCGCGGTCCAACATCTGGCGCTGGCGGCCGAGGAAGAGGCCTTGAAAGAAAGCCCAATCGTTGCACCTTCGCGGCAACTACGACGCTACGTGCGCAGGCTCCGGCAGATTGAACGCCGGCCGGAACGCTGGTCTAAATTAAATGCGGCGATCAGAAGTTTGGAACGTATGCATGGAGAAAGGGCCGCGCACTTACTGGCTCAAAACCAGGTGCAACTAAAACGACTGGTGGAAGCATATGAAGTCGGGAAATCCCAACAGCTGGCACCGGCTCCGACGGGCAATAGAATTGCGATGGACCGGCCGCTTCGCTCAATCAAGTCGCCCCGCCCAATTTCCGAAGTTCTTAATGATGTCTATCAGGAAGAGCGCAAGACTTCCTGACGTAAAGCAAACTGTTAGTTTGCGGTTTTGATCCGGCAGTAGGATCTCCAATCCCAGGAAAGCAAACTAACAGTTTGCTTTACAACAGCCAGAGTTTCCAACTTTTGCTCGAAACACTTACAGCCGAGATTATCGCGATAGGTTCGGAGCTTCTGGCTCCAGATCGTACCGATACCAACAGTCTCTGGCTCACCGAAAAGCTAAACAGTATTGGGATCGAAGTTAAGCTGAAAACGATCGTCGGTGATGACGACGCCCGGCTTGAAGAAGCTATCAAGGACGCAACCAGGCGATCCAAGGTTGTAATCACTACCGGAGGGTTGGGACCCACCGAGGATGACGTTACGCGGAAGGTTGCGGCGCGCGCGCTCGGCCGGCGATTGTTGCTCGACGAAACCATTCTTGCCGACCTGCGTGAGCGCTTCTTGAGCTATGGGTATGTAATGCCCGAGCGAAACTCGCGTCAGGCGATGGTGATTGAACAAGCGGAGGTGTTGCCAAACCCGAATGGGAGTGCGCCCGGCATGTTTATCGATCATCATGGTGTCGCTATTGTCTTGCTGCCGGGGCCGCCGCGCGAGATGCGTCCGATGTTTGAAAATCATGTGTTGCCCAAGCTCGGATCCCGCGCCGGCTCAGTCAAGGTGCTGCGCCGAATGCTGCGCGTGGCGGGGCTCGGCGAGTCGGCAATTGATGAGAAGATTGCGCCCATCTACACCCAATACGACAATCCGCAAACGACAATTCTTTTTAATCAGAGCGAGGTCGAGATTCACCTCACGGCCCGTGGCCGCACTGAAGCGGAAGCGAATGCCTTGCTTGACCGACTATCCGGACAGCTTGAAGAACGCCTTGGTGAGGCTGTCTTTTCGTTTGCCGGTGAGAAGATGGAAGAGGTTGTTGGCCTGAAATTAACGTTAGGCGGTTACACGTTGGCCGTGGCCGAGAGTTGCACGGGGGGACTGATTGCGCAGCGACTGACGGAAGTTGCTGGGTCGTCTAAGTACTTCATCGAAGGAGCCGTCACTTACTCGAACGATGCCAAGACGAGGACACTGGGCGTCGAGCCGGTGTTGCTGCTGGAGCATGGCGCTGTGAGCGCGCCGGTGGCCGAAGCAATGGCGGAAGGAATACGCAAACGGGCGCGGACCGATTTTGGTCTGTCAGTGACTGGAATTGCCGGACCCGGTGGCGGCAGTGAAGAGAAACCCGTGGGCCTTGTTTACATCGCTCTTGCCGACGATGTCCAGACAAAGAGTCGGAAGCTGCAGATTCCGGGTGATCGGCAACTAGTTCGTTGGCGCGCATCGCAAGCTGCACTGGATCTGCTGAGGAGAAGGCTGATCTAGCAGGCTGCGGAACGAACAAATACGATCCGCGAAAGACTCTCCGCTTCTTAATTTCAGTGCTTCCAGTCTACCGACCCCGGTTGTCGTCCAGTGGTCTAACTCATTAACATTCCGGAGGATTGAATTGCGGCCTGCGCTGGTAATCATCATTGCCTATCTACTTGGGTCGATACCCTTCGGTTACCTGATAGTCAGAGCAACTGCGGGCGGTGACATTCGGGCGACCGGTTCGGGCGGAACCGGGGCCACAAACGTTTCGCGCCGAGCCGGAAAAGTGGCTGGGGTAATCACCTTGATCCTCGACGCATTGAAGGGTGCGGCGGCGGTCGTGTTTGCGAGTTGGGTGTTTGACCTTCCGCTTTGGGGGACGTACATAGTTGCCTCGGACGGCGGTCGTTTCTTTCAACAAGTCTACTGGTATATCGCCGGCGCCGCCGTCGCAGTCATCGTTGGTCACATGTTTCCGGTGTGGCTGGGTTTTCGCGGCGGCAAGGGGGTGGCGACGGGCGTTGGTGTGTTCGTGGTTTTGGCGCCAGGTGCGGTTGCGTTTGCTGGTCTGATCTTTATATTGACTGTGGTGGTGACGCGCTATGTTTCGCTCGGATCAATTGTCGGCGCTGTCTCGATCCCGTTGTTCATTTGGTTGGGGAATATCGTTTCCCCTCGTCTAGCCTTTCCGCCCGTGATAACGGCGGCGATTGTGAGCGGGTTGCTAATAGTATTTGCACATCGGGCCAATGTGGGACGATTGATACAGGGAACTGAAAGCAAGTTTAGGTGACGAAACGAATCGCGGTTATCGGAGCTGGCAGTTGGGGAACGGCGCTGGGCGTGATGGCGGCCCGAGCGGGCCATGGAGTGCAACTCTGGTCGCGCAATGAGAGGGTCATTGACTCAATCAATCGGGAGCGCGTGAATTCGATATATCTTGCCGGCACTCCGGTGCCCTCCGGCGTCCGGGCCACTTCCGATATCGCAGATGTAATGGAAGGCGTTGACCTCGTAATTATGGCGGCGCCCTCCCATGCTACGCGCCAACTCTTGTCTGACATGATTCCGAGTCTTAAATCAGACATGATATTGGTCAGTGCGACGAAAGGGATTGAAATCGATACTGGCAAACGCATTTCGCAGCTGGTTAGCGACGTTATTCCCAAGCAGATCCGGCCGCCATTTGTTTGCTTGTCAGGTCCTTCATTCGCGAAAGAGGTGGTCGAGAGACATCCCACCGCGGTTGTGGCAGCAAGCCACGTCGGCGACGCCGCTCGCATAGTTCAGTTGGAATTGAGTTTTGACAACCTAAGGATTTATACGAATAGCGATGTCGTTGGTGCTGAAGTCGGCGGCTCCGTTAAGAATGTGATGGCAATCGCGGCCGGGATGGTGGCCGGACTTGGCTTTGGTTCAAATAGTGTTGCTGCGCTAATTACACGTGGTCTGGCCGAAATGACGCGACTTGGGTTAGCAGAGGGCGCAAGGCTTGAGACGCTGATGGGTTTGGCAGGAGTTGGAGACCTCGTCTTAACCTGTACCGGCTCACTGTCTCGCAACCGTTTTGTCGGTCACGAGTTGGGGAGGGGCCGGAGCCTGGAAGAGATTTCTGCGGGGATGCATGAGGTTGCCGAAGGTGTGAAAACGACGCGTGCCGTAAAACGTCTCGCGGACCGTCTTGGAGTAGAGATGCCGATCACGAGCGAAGTCCACGCGGTGCTCTATGAAAGGAAATCGGCAGCGGCTGCGACCCACGAACTGATGACTCGACCTTTGAAGGACGAAGGCAATCTGTGATGATGCTGGTTTGAGATAGTTCCCGGACTAAACCAATGGCTGTCGAAAAAGAAGAAAAACCGCTGGCTGCAAATCGGGCCGCCTTTCACGAGTATCACATTCTCGACAAATACGAGGCTGGTATCTCCCTGACGGGGACGGAGGTAAAGAGCGTTTTGGGGGGGCGAGTGCAACTGAAGGAGGGATATGTAGCTATCCGCGATGGGGAAGCGTGGTTGTTTAATACACACATTTCGCCTTATGCTCATGGAAACCGCGAGAATCACGAACCGTTGCGCACCCGCAAGTTGCTGCTGCACAAACGGGAGATTGAGAAGTTGGATCAGGCGGCTGTCAAGGATGGGATGACGCTGGTGGCCACGCGCATCTATCTCAAGAACCGCCGGATCAAAATCGAAGTGGCAATTGCGAAAGGGAAGAAGATGTATGACAAGCGTGAAACTGAGCTTAAACGCACGGTTGAAAGAGAGACTCGCGCCCAACTTAAAGAACGCAACAGGTGAGTAGTCGGTAGGTTCGCATATAGGATTTTAGTCAAAAAGGAATAATTACTGCACATGCAAATTGAAAGTCATAGTGGATCGTATCAAGAGATTGATGTTCAGGCGTTGGCAATTGCCGTTTTCAAAGACGAGAAGGCTGACGACGGCTTTCTTAAGGATCTCGATGACATTACGGGCGGCGTGATTAGCTCGTTGCTTGAGTCAGAAGAATTGAAAGGCAAAGAGGGCGAGACTGTTTACCTTCATCTGGTAGGAAATAACGAGATCAAGGCTCGCCGATTGTTGCTGGTGGGAGTTGGTGAGCGTGGAGAGTACACCCCAACTCAGGTGTCACAAATGGCGGGGACAGCCGTACGCACACTGCGAGGGAAGAATGCGAAGTCGATTGCCGTAGTCCCAAGGCTGGACCGGAATGCGGAAGAGGTCGCCTCGGTAGCTGTTGAAGGTTCCCTGATTTCGCTTTTTGATCCTGATAAATACCGAACCTCGGACAAAGAAGAGAGAGAGATTACACGCCTCGTTGTGGTGCTGGATGGCGCGGATGAAACCAGTATTAAGCGTGGTGTCGAGCGCGGCCGTATCATCGGAGAGTCGGTGAATTTTACGCGCGATCTGGCAAATGAACCTGGCGCCTATATGACGCCGACGATTATGGCCGACCGTGCTCGTGACGTAGCGAACGAGTTTGGTCTGAGCGTCGATGTGCTCGACGAAGCGCGCATGGAACAAGAGGGAATGGGCTCGTTGTTGAGCGTCGCTCGTGGATCAGACGAGCCAGGCAAACTAATTGTGCTGAAGTACACACCGCCCAATGCAATAGAGGAGAGCGACGGGTTGCTGGCGTTTGTTGGGAAGGGAATAACATTTGATTCCGGTGGCATATCGATCAAGCCCGGCGAGAACATGGAGTTGATGAAATACGATATGAGCGGCGGAGCAACAGTTATGGGAGCGATGCGTGCGATTGGTCAGTTGAAGCCGTCGATTCCGGTGCTTGGCGTTATTCCCTGTGCGGAAAACCTCCCGTCCGGTAAAGCGACTAAACCCGGAGACGTAGTTCGCGCGATGACCGGGAAGACGATAGAAGTAATTAACACGGACGCCGAAGGCAGACTTGTCCTGGCCGACGCGATCGCATACGCAAAGAAACTGGGCGCCACTACAATTGTCGATATGGCAACGTTGACAGGCGCAGTTTCAATTGCGTTAGGCGATGTTAACGTTGCGGTGCTTGGGACCGACCAGGAACTCATTGATGAGATCATCATGGCGGGCAAGGAGGCTGGCGAAAAGTATTGGCAATTACCGCTGGACAAGGAATATTCAAAGCAAATTAAATCGGACATTGCTGACATTAAGAATGTAGGCGGGCGCAAAGCTGGGACGATAACAGCGGCTGCATTTCTCAAAGAATTTGCGGATGGCGTTTCATGGGCACACCTCGATATTGCGGGGACCGCCTGGGCCGACGAAGCGAAGCCTTTTCGATCGAAAGGGCCCACGGGAATCGCAGTTAGAACACTACTTAAGCTGGTCAGCCGCGCGACAACCAAGCCTGACACTAAAAATCCCTAAGTGTGGCCGACTGTAGACGTCACTGTCTTCAATCGTAAACACTTGGGCGCCAGCCCTAGCAAAGGATCTGGCTTTTGTTGGGGAATTCGGCGCTGACCTTGTGGCACCGTAGTTGATAAGAGGTTAACAAAAGCCAAAGGGGCGGATCTCCACTCACAAAAAGTGTCCTCGCCCCCCTCGACGGCCGCATCGAGGAATTCATGACGCCCCTTTGGCCCCCAAACCTTCCCAAACCCATCACCAACAAATTTCTGCGTCGGTTGTCGGGTCGAACTGCAGGTGTGCTAATAGGAAAGTGCTATAATTCGCGCGATCTATTGGTAAAGTACCGCCATCCCCATCATGCTTGCTGTTAAGGGAGTAGCAATCAGCGGTGACTGACTACTACAAAATTTTGGGAATAACGCGAACAGCGTCGAAGTCGGAAGTTAGATCGGCTTACCGGAAGCTGGCGAGGTTGCATCACCCTGATGTCAATCGAGGTTCAGAAAGCGCGGCGCATGAATTCGCTCTCCTAACCAAAGCCTATCGCGTCCTCATCGACCCCCAGGAACGAGCCTACTATGACGACAAACTGACCTCGGTGCTGACCGGTGGATACTCCATACTGAATTCGAATAACCCTCATGCGCGCCGGGCTCGGAACTTGTCCGTACAGGCTAAGTGGGATCGAGTAGTGGATGAGGTCCTCGAGCGGGACCGGCAGGAAAACCGGGAGCGACAGCGCGCTGTATTCACCACCGTTTCACTGTTCCTTTCCACGTTTTTTGTCGCGATGATCAGGCCTCAGCTTTGGGGCAAGTTGGGTTTCGTTGGAGGTGCCATCATTCTCACGCTTTTTGTGATAGGAGTTTGGCACCTCGCGACGCGATTGCGCGAATACTTCAATCACTATACTTACCGTCCAAAAGCCAGGCTGGATTCCATCCTGAGAGATGATGAGAAGCCTGAGCAACCATATACAAGGTTTTCCGCATACACTTTCCTGCTGGTTGGATACGGACTCAGCGTTGCTTTAGGACTTCTGATTGGGTGGCATGCGCAGGAGTTCTTGCATGGAATGTCGGTTTTTTTCCGTCACGTAGGGGGCGTCCAATCAAAGATGCTTTTTGTCACGTCAACAGCTTTGCTGATTCCCGATCTAGTGGTCTACCCTCCCATTGCAGTGTTGATTGTTGATACGATGCACTCCGTTACGTCGCGAATTGATTAGTTTCAGGCTAAACGCATAGGTGTAAATTCAGAATGCGAACTCAGATTAAACGTTGGCAATTACCCTGGTTGGTGGCCGTCCTGGTGAGTGCAGTTCCTTCCCTTGGGACGGCGGTCGCCATCGCCAACCCCGGCCCACAGCCGCCCCAAAGTGCAACATCGTTGACGCCGCTTCAGTTAGAAATCGAAAAGCAACGAATGCGGCTGAATTCCGTGGATGTCGAAGAACGGCGCGATGCGCTGATGCGGCTGAGGGCGATGCACAACAAAGATGCTTCGCGGGTAGCATTGGCCGGCCTTGCGGATCCAGTTGCGATTGTGAAAGTCTCGGCGGCCCATGCGATTTTGTCATTGCCGGGCGACGAATGCGCTCAAAGTCTGATCCCGCTGCTGAGTGACAAGGACGAGTTTGTCCGCCGCGAAGCCGCCTATGCCCTGGGGAAAGCGGGAAGTTCAGCAGCAGTGCCAGCTCTTACCGACCGACTCCTCAGTGACAAGGTAGTTGAGGTCCGTAGTGCGGCGGCTGTCGCATTAGGGCAAATCGGAGACGAAACTGCTGTCGTTCCGCTTGCGTCTGTTTTGAATCCGCAAATGGAATTGACCCAATTAAAACGTAAGCAGAAAAAGAAACAGCCGGAGAATCCTTTTGTTTTGCGAGCTGTGGCTCGCTCGCTGGGTCAGATTGGAAGTCGGGCCGGGGTGCTGGCACTCATACACGCTCTTCAGGATGAGCAGACCGAACCGGATGTTAGAAGGGAGTCGGCTATTGCGCTCGGTGCCGTTGGTGATTCTTCAGCCCTTCCGTCCCTCCGTGAGGCGGCGGCCGCCCTCGATCCCTATCTTTCCCAGGCGGCTCAGGTGGCGATACAAAAGATAAGCAGTTCCACCCAAAAGTAGTTGCGGAAGTGGGCCCCAAAAAACCGAAAGCGCCGAACACTTGCAAGTGAACGGCGCCTTCGTGATCTCGACTCAAGAGATGCTTAGTTTTCGGTTTTATCTCCGCGGCTCTGTCCCTTCTTTGCCGCCTTGGTGGCCTGCGGTATTGGCAAGCCCACTCCGCCGGAAAGGGACTCCAACGTCTCGGGTTCTTCCTTCGGCGCCGGCATGTCATGAATCAACGCACCGCCGGAACTCTTGGAGAAGATCAGCTTATGGGTGTACTCGTCAAGGTCGACATAGACCAAATCTCCCAACCCGATCTGTCCAGTTGCTACCAGGTTCGAAAGCGGATAGACCAGGAAACGTTCAACTGACCGCTTCAAGTGACGCGCGCCGTACTTGAAGTCCAATCCTTCCTTCAAGAGAGTGTTCTTTGCATTCTCCGAGCACTGAAAGACAAACTTCGTGCCCGCCGACTGCATGATCCTCTCCTGTACAGCCTGAAGTTCAAGATCGAGAATCTGCCGCAGGTGATGTTCCTTTAACGAGCGGAACACTACCACCTTGTCAATGCGGTTCATGAACTCAGGAGAAAACTTCCGGCGCGCTGATTCGACCGCAGTTCGGTAAATTTTCTGATCCACTTCCGTGTCGTTTGGATTCTTGCCACCTTTCGCAGGAGCAAAGCCGATCCCGCCGGAAATCAGTTCTGACATTTCTCTGGCACCGAGGTTTGAGGTGAGGATCACCATGCACCGTGAGAAGTCAACACGCCGGTTGTCACCAAGTGTTAGAGTTGCCTTATCGAGGATGCCCAGCAGCAACTGCCACAAGCTGTCCGACGCTTTCTCAATCTCGTCAAAGAGTATTAAAGAGAGTTTCAGCTCTTCCGTATGCATGCGGTCGAGATTCTCCTGCGTGAGCATCGGAGAAGTCTCGCGATGACCCAGGTATCCCGGAGGCGATCCGATTAGTTTCGCAATCTCATGCGAGTGCTGGAACTCCGCACAATCGATCTTTACGATGGCGTGTGGATCGCCATACAAGACTTCCGCCGCCGCTTCAATGACACGGGTTTTCCCTGAACCGGTTGGGCCAAGAAAAAGCATCGTTCCAATCGGACGATTAGGCGGGTTCATGCCGGCCAGAAAAATCTGATAAAGGCCGCTCATCCGGCGCACTGCGCGCTCCTGTCCTACGATGCGGTCTGAAAGCCGCTGCTCGAAATCCTGGGCGCGGGGACTTTTCTGATCTGGGTCGAGGAAGACGGTGCCCATAGTAGTGTTTAGTTTCTGTATCTCCATTTCTGAAATCATCGCGTCCTCCTCGCATTTACTCGCCGCCGCTTACTGGGCCAGCTGTTAGTCGGCCTTTATTGGCCGCCTTTCGCTAATGCAAGGAACGATCCGCTAATCCTATTGATGCGCCGGTACACAGCTACGTTTGCTTATACTCTGAGCTCTCGTCACTCGCAGCCGAAAACGCGAATGCTATATATACGACACGGGTCGAAATGTCATCACAAAATATTGGGTAAGTCATAATATTTATTTTGTGTTCGAGGAAAATCGCTGCGATCCGTGGTGACAATTCACGTCAGAGCACTGCTGCCAATAAATGTTTGTGGGGATTTAGTAGCTAGCCGCAAAGACAGTTTAGCTGCACGCTTTAAAGCGCGACACTTACCAAAAGGTCTCGCCGAAAGTCGAAACCTTTTTGGGATGGGGCCTTTACAGGTGCTACCAGACTATCTCTTTTCTCAGTCGTAGTATTCCAGCCCCAGATGGGTGATCAAATCTTCGCCGCGAAGATAGCGCAACGTGTTCTTGAGCTTCATCAGTTGAATGAACACGTCATGTTCCGGATAGAGTCCTGGGGCGGTCTGAGGCGATTTGAAATAAAACGACAGCCACTCCTGAATCCCCTTCATCCCGGCGCGCTGTGCCAAATCGAGAAACAGGACGAGGTCGAGAACGATGGGAGCCGCCAGAATGGAGTCGCGACAGAGGAAGTCGATCTTTATCTGCATCGGGTAGCCCAGCCATCCAAAGATGTCAATGTTGTCCCAGCCCTCTTTGTTGTCGCCGCGCGGCGGATAGTAGTTGATGCGGACGACATGGGAGAAGTCTTTGTACAGTTGAGGATAGACGTCGGGCTGTAGAATATATTCAAGAACGGACAGTTTCGATTCTTCTTTGGTCTTGAATGACTCTGGATCATCCAACACTTCACCATCGCGATTGCCGAGAATGTTGGTTGAATACCAGCCGGCCAAACCCAGCATCCTCGCCTTTAGCCCGGGGGCTAGAATAGTCTTCATCAATGTCTGGCCGGTCTTGAAATCCTTGCCACAAATTGCCAGATTCTTTTCCTCGGCCAGCGTTCTTAAGGCCGGGATGTCGACGGTCAGATTGGGAGCGCCGTTGGCAAAGGGAATGCCCGACTTCAGAGCTGCGTAGGCATAGATCATGGAGGGCGCGATCGACTTGTGGTTCTCGCGCATTGCCTTTTCAAACGATTCGAGCGTCTTGTGAACGGGGTGTTGCTTAAGAAAGATCTCCGTCGAGGCCGCCCAAATCATAACCACTCGCGAGCATCGATTCTTTCGCTTCCATTCCGCGATTTCCTCAATCAGTTGTTGAGCGAGCTTAAACTTGTTTGCCCCGGTCTTTACGTTAACGCCGTTAAGGCGTTTGACATAAGACTGGTCGAAGACGGCTTTCATTGGCTTGATCTTCTGAAGCGTTGATTTCAGTTGCTTCAATAGATCCTTATCGAGTACCCCTGCGTGCATGGCGGCTTCGTACGCTGAGTCTTCAAAAATGTCCCAGGCGCCGAACACCAGATCCTCAAGCTTCGCCAATGGCACAAAATCTTTGATCAAGGGCACCCGATTGTCCGTTCGTTTGCCGAGGCGTATCGTGCCCATCTGAGTCAAACTCCCGACGGGCTGACCAATACCCTTCTTAACTGCCTCCACCCCCGCGATGAAAGTGGTGCTGACTGCGCCGAGGCCAACCAGCAGCACTCCAAGTCTGCCTTTGGGCTCAATAATCTCAGCGCCTTTTCTAACTGGCATTTAGCTAGGTCTCCTATTCAACGATTTATGTGCGAATGATACAGATGTGCGTCCCCGCTGTCATCCGGCCGCAAATTCTTCAGGAACTATCTATGTGTGATAGATCATGTCCGGGGTCGTGATCTTGATCGATGAGTGCAAATGTGAAGCAACACCTGGGACAAAATCAGCCAAGGCTTCAACTGTGCTAAGTGGTATTGCGATGCCGCACTAACGTTGCAGGATTGTTTGTGATCAGCGCCTTAACACCTAAACTGCGAGCTCGACTGATCCATGTTGGGTCATCAACGGTCCAGACCACCGTCTCGAGGCCAACTTCTCGGGCCTTCTCCACCACTGCAGCCCCAGCCAGCGTGTAATGAAGTGCTATCTCGTCTGCGGGGAGGCTCAGCGCCATACTAACCATCTTCAGCCGTCGCATGGTTGAAATTGGTCGCGAAAGTTTTGGTTCGAAAAGAGCGGCAGTACCTATACCCGCATCGAGTTTCTTGATTTCGGCAATCGCGGGAAGATCGAAACTTTCAACAATCACCCGTTGGGCGATTTCAAATTCACGAATAATCCTAACCACCGCGGCAGCGAGGTCAGCCCCATTACCTGAATCGCATTTCATTTCCACGTAAAGCCAGCCGGGTTTTGAGTGGAAGAGTTCAAAGACCTGAGCAAGCGTGGGAATTCGCTCGCCTGAATATGATGGCTCTGGGGACGACAGCCCAGCGCCGGTCCGACTAAACCAGAATCCAACGTCAATTGCCTGTAGCTGGTCGGAGGTCAAGTCAGCAACCTGGCGGTCTATCAATCCAGTTCGCCGGAGGTTCGCGTCGTGGATCACGACCGGCACGCCGTCTCGCGAAAGGCGGACGTCAAACTCGATCCCATCTGCGCCATCCTTGATAGCCCGTGAAAATGCTGCGAGCGTATTTTCGGGGGCAACGGCAGAAGCCCCTCGGTGGCCCAGGATGAGCGGCGTCGAACTCATTATCATCTCTGAGGATTAGGATCGCAGGAGAACTAACTGAATGGAAGAGGAAAGTGCACAAACGCGGAAGGTTCGGTTCGGTTTTAGTGACTATCCCTGGTTGTTTCTGACAGATACTCGCGTTGGGTCGGATTCTTGATTAGTTTTCGCAGCGTAATATCGAACGTCCCATACTCTGTCTTGACTCGAGCGCTCACCGGGAGTCGTCTGCTATCGTTTGTGACCCAAATCGAAAGTTGCCCATCGCCATCGAGCGGTCTGTTCGGCCCAAAGATGTCGGCCTCGATTCGGAGCGCATCTAAACGTCCCAAAATAGTTTTAAGACGCTTCTTCTCGACCACGCGGACCGGCACCTCGTAAACTCGGCCAGAGTCGCTGATGGTAAGGTTCAGGGACTTCCCCATCACTAATGGCTGCGTCCGCAAATAGTAGATTGCAGACAAAACGTCTTGAACGCTACCTGAAAAGGTGTTGCTAGCCGTCCGCGGAGTCCGCGAGGGATTATTCGGATCGCTTTCCGTCCAAAAAACTTTGCCTTGGTCAAAAACGGCTTCACTCGTCCGGGCCCGTTTTCCTTGCTCCTCTATTCGCTTAGTGCGCTGAACTGTGAACGTCACGGGTTCCACGATGGATTCAACTTGCTCACGAAAGCGCAGATTGAAAAGCCTGGTGAAGAATCCTTTGCTTGAAACGTCTCCGGTAAACTTCAGCAAGTAAGCACTACCGCCGCTGTTCGGGGTCGCTTTTGATTCAGTTGATCTTTCTCTTGCGGCCGTGAAACGGAAGTCAGCTACGTCCATTTTTCTTAGCAGGGCACGGGAAAATTCTGCGACGTATTCAAGTTCTTCACCATCTTCAAAAGCGTGGGTGCGTCGGCCGTCAACGGAAGCGCGAGTGGTCTGGTCTTTCGAATGTCCGGCAGCTTTCTGTGCGAAGGCTTGACCTAAACCAAGAGTCAATAAGGCCAGGCCCAAGCTCGGAATGAGAAGTTTTTGAGTCTGGAATTTCATCTCAAGTAATAAGCCTTGGCGACCAACAACCCCCAAGCGACTACGAGACCGAGAGCAGCTCGGTACTCTCGGTATCGCATATAAAGGCTGCGGTCGAATTCCGTCTCAGCCTCCCCGCTCCGATAAGGTGTAACTCGGGGTAAAAAAAGTGGCACTCCCCTCGTGTATCGTTGATAACTTTCACCAAACAGCTGAGCGAGCGTCTCCGATTCGACGCGCATTACCGGCAAATAGATGCCAAGAAATAGAACTGCGAACAGGACACCCAGCGGCCACCAACCAGAACCAATGGTGAATCCGAGGCCCAGGAGAAAGTTGCCGAGATAAAGCGGATTACGAGTATGGGCATAGGGCCCGGAGGTCGCGAGTGACGAATTCTTTCGGATGTGCCCGGATGCCCAGGCGCGAAGCAAGAGACCGAAAACTGAGACGGTAACTCCGACCAGGAGCACGAGGGGACGCGGCCTGGCGAACAAAAGAAAGACGACCGCGCACACAAAACTTAATGGCACGCGCAAGCGTTGCATCCAGGTGCTGCCTCTAAGCAAATTCGATCAAACTCCTCAAAGAAATAAACATTGCTGTCGGTATTAATTCTTACAAGCATCATGACGCATGAAACTTTTCGGACAAACGTCCGAATTTATGGATTATCAAAGTCGACTGGATTAGTAGGTCGCTACGGTTTGGCTCTTCGACTGAAATAACGCGCGCCAAAACTACAGCGACCGCGTGACCGACGCGCAATCGATGCGGATTTGAGTAATACTGAGAAATTAAGAGGAAAATCGAAGGCTGAGGCGCGAACTGACGTAACTGCTGGCGCGGTGCCCGCAGCGTCTCCCCAGACACCAACCCGCGCCTCAAGGCCTTCGTGCCGACTACGATGAGACGATTCTGAAGTGGGTTGTCTCACAAAATTTTTGATGATCGATGTTCTCCAATCCCGCGATTTCTTACTTGCCAGATGCTCTCGGAAATCACCGTCAGTGCGCGGGCCCAGCGAAACTTTCGGTCATGAACTCTAAAAGTAAACCCTGGCCTGTGTCTTCTTCTTTCCGCGTCATAAAAACAGACACGCAAAAACACCCGCCTTACCGAAAACGACGGATCAGTTCCGAGGTTGAATGGTTTTTTGGATCTCCGACGATCCTTACGCGTCCACCAAAGGATCGAACGACCGCGCGCTCCGGGACAGTTTCTTCTGTGTAATCGGTGCCTTTCGCATGGATATCAGGCCTCATCGCCAGAAGTAATTCCGTCACGGTAGGTTCGTCGAATATGGTTACCAGGTCAACCGCTGCCAGCGAAGCCACAATCTCTGCCCGGTCACCTTCGGAGAGTATCGGGCGCCCTTCGCCCTTCAGCCTGGCTACTTGTTTATCTGAATTAATTGCCACCACTAAAATGTCGCCCAGGGCACGAGCACCTTGAAGATAACGAATGTGGCCCGCATGCACGACGTCGAAGCAACCGTTAGCCAGCACGACACACAACCCCTTTGCCTTGGCCGCGCTTACGCGAGATACGAGGCTCTGTCGGTCAAAAATCAGCGAAGTGGCCGTCGGCATTTCGGTTTGGGTGGTCATCGCCTCACAGCTAGTGCCTTAGCTCGAATGCAGGACTGAGTTCTCGAGTTCTTCTCGCGTGACTGAAGCTGTTCCGCGCTTCATCACGACCAATCCGCCGGCAAAGTTCGCCAGGCGCGCCGCATCCGTGAAAGACGAATTGGAAGCCAGCGCCAGCGAAAAGGCAGCCATGACAGTGTCGCCTGCTCCTGTAACATCGACCGGTTCGCGGGCGCCGACGGCGTCAATATGTACCGGCGCCTCACCAACTTCGAAGAGCGTCATTCCCTGGCTGCCTCGGGTGATCAGCAAAGCTTGATAACCCAGGTGCGCTCGCAACTCTTCGCCCGCCAATCCCAGTTCGACTTCGTCCGAAAACTCCTTGCCAAGGAGTTGCTCAACTTCAGATTGATTCGGGGTGGCCGAAGTAAATCCCTTGAAGGTTGACAAACTAAAACGCGAGTCAGCGAACACGGGAATCTGCCGGGCGACGGCTGCGTCTCGGGTGAACATAGACATTTCTTCGTCGGCCACACCGTAGTTGTAGTCGGAAATGATAACGGCATCAGCTGCGTCTACTTGTTCCACAACCCGTTCTCGAAGCTGCTGGCGAAGTGCCGGGTCGTTCAGCGGTTCGCCCTCGTAATCAATTCTAATTACTTGCTGGCGGGTGGAGTGGACCTGGCCTGCGAGGATCCGCACCTTGGTGGTGGTGCGCAACGCCGGCGAGGTCAATAGCCCGCTGCAGTCGATTCCCGCGGTATTGAGTTTTTCTACCAGGGCACGTCCTGGTTCGTCTTCGCCGGCCACACTGATCAGGGAGACGTTCGCGCCGAGCGAGGCAAGATTCGCTGCACAATTCGCCGCGCCGCCGGGCACGGTCTCGGTGTGCTCATGCGCCAGAATCAAGACCGGGGCCTCGCGCGAAACGCGGCTGATGGCGCCATAAATAAACTGATCTGCGACCGAATCACCCACAACCACGATCCGCCGCTGCGGAAATCGGCTCACGATGCTTATCAACTGCTCCTGCATTAAGGTGCGGTCAACCGTCAAATGTCATCTCCTTGAACCTGTCCAGAGTCCCGATTTATCGACTGTCTTTCGCAACGATCAGCTGTACAGCCTCCAACAGGTTCTCCGCGACTAAATCCGGTTTCTGAGTCCAACCGCCGCGCTGATGTTCCCATTCTCCGCGCCCGTAGCCGCTCAAAACAAACGCTGATTTCAACCCGGCATTTCGAGCGAGTTCGATATCGCTGTATCTGTCGCCTACCATCCAGCTTTCGCTAATGTCAATCTCGAAATCCTTTGCCGCCCGTGTGATTAGTCCGGGTTTCGGCTTACGGCAATCGCAATCGAAACGATAAGGGGGCTCACCTACCGATGGATGATGTGCACAATAGTAGATCGCATCCAGTTTCGCACCATGGCGATCGAGTTCAGCGTTCAGCGCCGCGTGCACTGTCTGAATCATCTCCTCGGAAAAGTATCCGCGAGCTACGCCGGCCTGGTTAGTTACGAGCATGGCAAACCAGCCGTTATCGTTTAGGTGTTTGATGGCCTCAGCCGCGTAGCTAAACAGACGAAAACGCGACGGATGGTTGATGTAACCGACCTCTTCTGAAATCGTCCCGTCTCGGTCAATGAACACTGCTCGTCTCATTTTGTTTGTCCGGCAATTACTTGGTCGACACACTTTAGCTTGTCGTTTCCCTCTGAAAGCGCCTCCGGGTGACTATCGACAAACTGAAGGGTGTCTGACTTTGTTTCGATATCAAGGAGTACGCGTGCCCTTTCAAGAATGTGATCAGGCGTTATTGCCGTCATGCAGCGATGATCTATTGGACAGTCGCGGAGCATGCAGGGTGCACAATCGGGCGGTTGACTCACAACCTCACCGAAGGGCGAAAATGGCCGCGTAGTCAACGGGTTGGTTGGCCCGAAGATCACGAGCGTAGGTCGGCCAAGAGCCGCAGCAATATGCGCAGGACCGGTGTCATTGGTCACCAACATATCGACCAGACTCAGCACAGAGACGAGCTGCGACAGATCGGTTTTGCCGGTGAGCAATATGGGGAGGTTGTGCATCCGCTCGCGCACGTCAAGCGACACGTCCTCCTCAGGAGCCGCGCCAATCAGAATCACATCGGCGCCACATTCGTCGATAAAGCGATCCGCAAGTATCGCATAGCGCTCGGCGGGCCAACGCTTGGCCCTACTGTTTGTCGATCCGGGACAGAGAGCAATCAAGGGGCGGCCATCGGTTATTCCCGGTATACCGCTTACGCCATTAGCGCGAAGAAGCTTGCGAGCGGCAACCTTGCGAGACTCGGCAACCTCAAGCGAGGCGTACGGTTGCGTGTCCAGGAAACTCTGCTCCCGACTAATGAGCCACTCCAGTCGCGCGACGATATTCAGATAGTGGAATACTTCGTGTTGTGAGCTCCGCGACTCAGGCAGATCGAGTGGATGCGTGAGCAGTCTCTGCCGGCCATCAGTTGCGTAACCAATCCTCAAAGGGACTCGGGCCAAAGATGCCACCAAAGCTGTTTCCAGGGAATTGGGCAGTATCACGGCCAGATCGAAGCTGCGCCGTCGCCATTCGCGGACCTGCTGAACAACTGACCTGAGTCCACTGCCATTGTGAACCATGAAATCATCGATAAATTCAGCGTCCTCAAAGAGACCTTGAGCCCAGGAACGAGTAGCCAAGGTGATGTGAGCCTCAGGAAACAGGCGTCGGAGCTGACGCAACGCGGGGATAGTCATTACTGCATCGCCGACCCAGTTTGTTCCGCGAACGACGATCCGGTTAATTTCGTTACGTGTTGGTTCGTGCATTCCTAGACAGTTTCAGCAGAGGATTTTCCATATCTCATTTGACATGTCTCATTGGTCATTGCTGATTCAAAAACTGCTTTGTAATTCCAATGGCAGATGAGACATGTAAAATGAGATATGGAAAATCGGCTTCCTCCTCAATGGACAAGGGGATCTGTGTCGCCACCAAAGATAGGCAGAAATGCCTGCCTTTCTCACAACAAGCTTCGCAGTCCTTCTTCGATCCCTATCTGTGGTTTCCATCCCAGCTCATCGTGTATCCGCGTCAAATCGGATACGTAATTAACAGGTACAGGATGGGGCAGGCTGTTGTCGTCCTTGACAGCGGGTTCCAATTCGATCAACCTGCCGATCGTCCCTACTATCTCCGCTAACGTTGCCGAGTTTTCCGGCCCACCTCCCAAATTATACAAGCCATATGTTTGCGACGAATCCATGAAGGCCTGGCAGGCACGGGAGAAGTCGTCCACATGCAGGATGTCGCGAACCGGATGCCCAGCCAACGGAAGACGTATGGGCCAGCCGCGTTTGACCGATTCAACGTAATGAGTGACAAAGCCGGATTCATTGCCATCCGAAGGCCGTCCATAAACGGTCGACAGTCTAAAGATGCAGGCGCGGAGGTTCCGCTGGCGAGCGTAGTAATCTACGTAGCGCTCGGCGATGAGCTTCGACCATTCCAGGGCCGTCTGTCCGCAGTAGTCAGTTGGGCAGGTTTCGGGCACTCCCTCGGAATATGAATTCGCATGAGCGCCATAAACGTCTTTGGTAGATGCGTAAATAAAGACAGCTCCGGGCCGAAGATGTTGGACCACATTGGCAGTGCCTTCGACATTTGTGCGGAAGCAGAGCTCGGCAGCGTCGGCATCTTTGTCGAGATATCCGGCCAGGTGAATGACCGCATCGTAATCGGCTACCACCTGAACGTCTGAGCTATCAAGAACGTCATGGCCGGAACGCCGGGAAAAATCATCGGCATTGAAAAAACGGCAAACATGAGTGCCGAGATAACCGCTGCCGCCAGTAACTAGGATCTTCATGGATTAGTCCAAAGTCCAAAGACCAAAGTCCAATGTCAATAGGTGCGCTGGATCCAATAACTTCTATCACCGACTTTGGACATTGGACTTTGGACTTTGGACACTTCCTTTTGCCAGCGACGCCAATTTCATCAGCGTCTCAGCGTGACCGATCGCGATAAGCACGTCGCCGGCTTCAATAATCGCCTCACCACCTGGATTGAAAAGTATCTCGCCGTGGCTGCGTCGAATGCTAACCACGACAATATTCAGGACCGAGCGAATATTTGTTTCGCTCAGTCTCCGTCCTACCAACTCGGATAAAGGGCCCACCTCAAGTTGCTCAAACGCCAGCGCCAGCTTGTTTGCGGTGATCGAGCCGAGAAAGTCGTCAACCGCAGGCTTGGTCAAGGCCATCGCCATGCGGTGGCCGCCAATAATCGTGGGCGCAACCACCCGATTGGCGCCGGCTCTGATCAGTTTGGATTCAGCCTGGTCTTCGGCTGCGCGGGCGACGATGTGAAGCTGCGGGTTCAAGTCGCGAGCGGTGAGCACTACGTAGACGTTGTCGGCGTCATCAGCCAGGCACGTGGCCAAACCTTGCGCATGCTCCACACCTGCTTCCCGCAGACTCTCCTCCAGGGTCGCATCCCGCACCAGCACGATGACACCCAGGTCGAGCAGTTCAGCAACTTTCTGCGGATCCTTTTCGATCACAATGAAAGTCTCAGCGCCGCCCAACAGTCCGCGAATCAGATGCGAGCCGACGCGCCCGGCGCCGCAAATTATGAAGTGGTTTCGGAGTTTGCTCATTTTTCTTGACTGGCGTCGTTCGCCAAAGGTAGCGACCAGTTCCGATTGGACTATTCCCTGTACCGCCGACGTCAGCGCATAGAGCACAACGCCCACCGCGGCCAGCATGAAAGCCGTTGAAAAAATACGGCCATTCCGGGTTGCAGGTGTCAGGTCGCCATAGCCGACAGTCGTCACAGTTTGCGCCGCGACGTACAGGCTATCAAGTATCGACCATCCCTCGATTAGAGAAAAACCCAGGGTGCCCAGTCCAATCGCCACCGTCACGGCCAGAATCGCGAAGAGGATCCGACGATGATTTCCGGGTAGGGCACGCTTGCCGATGGGAAATAGACTCATAGGTCAGACAGCGCATCTAACAGACCGGAACCAGGATTAATCTCAGGGATTGGACGTTAACTAAACAAAAACATGCTGTCAATTAGGTGGACACGTTCCTTTCAAGAGGTTAGCATTCGAGTCGCGAGGATGGACGACTGACCAAACTGCGACGTGGGACCACTGGAGTCTATCGTCTGTCTCTTATGCCTGTAAGATACCCACCCGAAGGAAAGGCCCCCGCAGCAATGAAGCCCAGGAGGGCCTCAAAGCCACAGTCGCGCGTTGTTGCTTACGCGGAACCCGAATTGAGTTTTTGGCGACGTCTCCTCCGCCGACTGCTTAGTCCGCCGGTACTCATTGCGCTAGCCGTGCTTGCGCTAATCATAATTGTCCCACTGATTTATTACTGGACAGTGTTTTCGGGTCGGATTGACAATCTATTGGCAGGCGAGGTTTATACGCGCTCCGCCGGGATTTATGCAGCGCCTAAGCAGCTTCGAGTGGGGCAGACGCTTACTCAGGAACGTCTGGTTGAGTTTCTCCAACACTCCGGGTACGTCGAAAAATCAACCCAAGCCGACAAAGGCCGCGGCCGTTATTACGTGAGCGGAGGAATTGTCGACATCGAGCCAAGCGGCAATACAATCGTCGACGGCCAGCCACAGTTTCAAAAGGTGCGGGTCCAGTTCTCGCGAAACGGAAAAGCGATAAGCTCGATCACTGAACTTGACCACAATGCCACTCTCGAGAGGACATGGTTAGAGCCGGAGTTGATCTCGTCAGTGACTGGGCGCGACCGTTCCAAGCGCAAGGTAATCGGCTTCAATGACCTACCGCCTCATCTCATAAAAGCCATCACCGTCACTGAGGATCGCTCTTTCTTCCAACATTATGGCGTAAACTTTCGAGGCATTTTACGCGCCCTGGTGCGACGTTACGATAGCGATCCAAACTCTCCCATTGCGCGCCAGGGGGGGTCGAGCATCACACAGCAGTTGGTGAAGAACTTATGGTTGACTCCCGAAAAAACGCCTAAGCGCAAGATCTCTGAAGCCTACATGTCCATCATTCTGGAGACGCGATTGTCGAAGGAGCAGATATTCTCTCTCTACTGCAATCAGGCGTACCTGGGCCAGCAGGCGGGATTTTCGATAAACGGATTCGGAGAGGCCGCCGATGCTTACTTCAACAAAGACGTTACCAAACTCACGCTCCCAGAGGCAGCTTTTCTGGCCGGAATAATCCGTAGTCCTAATCGATATAATCCATTCCATGACCTAGACACGGCTACGTCCCGCCGCAATCAGGTTTTAGATAGCATGTCTGAAACCGCCGAGATTACCCCCGAAGAAGCAGCCCAAGCCAAGCAGACTCCACTACAGGTCACTGCTGCGAAGGGCCGGATCGATGCTTCCGATGCTCCTTATTTTGCTGACTTTGTTCAGACTCAGTTGAGCGACATTGTGGCTGGTTCCGGTGCTGAGGAACATCTCCGAATCTACACAACCATCGACTTGGACCTGCAGCGGGCGGCTTACGCTGCCCTGACAAAACAGCTGGCGGCGCTCGATAAGATTCAGGCCAAACGGTTCGCGCCGGGGACACTTCAGGCAGCGCTGGTGGCGATGAACGCCAAAACGGGCGAGATTGTGGCGATGGTGGGTGGGCGAGACTATGCCAAGAGCCAACTTAATCGAGCCTCCAACGCCTATCGCCAACCCGGTTCAGTCTTCAAACCCTTCGTCTACGCGACAGCTCTCAATACCGCGTACGACCCGATCCCACGTGTCATTACACCCGCGACCACTTACGTCGATGAGCCCAAGACGTTTACGTTCGACAATCAGGAATATACGCCGGGAAACTTTGGAGGGTCTTACAGCAACGCTCCGGTCACCCTGCGGGATGCTCTGGTTCACAGCCTGAATGTGGTCACCGTCGATGTAGCGATGGAGGTCACGATTGGAAGGGTGATGAACCTCGCAGCGAAAGCGGGACTGCCAAAGCCTCCGCGGGCGTATCCGGCGATGGCCCTGGGTACCAGCGAGGCCACCCCGTTGCAAGTGGCTTCCGCCTATACAGCCTTCGCCAGTCTGGGAACGCGAACTAGTCCCGTAGCGATCAATCGCATCACCACGGGCAGCGGGGTGACGATTGCGGCGCCAACTCCTCAGAAGACTGACGTGCTTCGGCCCGACGTTGCCTATGTCATGACTTCGTTCATGAAGGATGTGGTTAATCGGGGTACGGCTGCTCAGGTAAGGGCTCGTGGCTTTAAAGGAAACGTGGCCGGTAAGACTGGAACTTCTCGCGACGGCTGGTTTGCCGGGTACACGCCGAATCTCGTCTGCGTCGTCTGGGTAGGATTTGATGATGGTTCACAACTTGGCCTGACTGGGGCTAATTCCGCGCTGCCAATCTGGACCGATTTTATGTCGGTGGCGCTGGGCGAACATCCGGAGTGGCAAGGCGACTGGCAGATGCCCGCAGGAATAGAGCAGGTGGCAATAAACCCGAAGACAGGTGGTCCCGCCTCGCCGGACGAGCCAGACAAGCGGGTCGAACTGTTTGTCAACGGCACATCGCCACAGGATGCGACGGTTGCAGAACCTGAGGTCGAAAGTACGCCTGAAACTGAAGAGGTCGAGCCAACCGGACTTGAGAGCCTGCCGCCACCTCCCGAGGCTTCGCCGAGTCCATCACCGAAAGTCAGGCAGCCGAGATATGAGACTCGCAGCAACGAGTCGGGGCGATTGGAAGGAACCATTACGCTGGACATAGATCCGAATACAGGCATGATTGCGGTGGAATCGTGTCCGGTGATACGCACGCGGACCTATGTGCTGGGCACGGAGCCAAAACAGTTTTGCGCGCCGCAATATCATCAGCGGCCGGGGGCTGCGCCGCAACCCTCGCGGCGTGGTCTCACCATTCCGTGATCTCGCCTCAACACCCGTTTAGAAAGCACACTTGTGTGCCCGCGCCGTGGTCCCACCATTCCGTGATCTCGCCTCAACTCCCGTTTAGAAAGCACACTTGTGTGCCCGCGGCGTGGTCACACCATTCCGTGATCTCGCGTAACTCCCGTTTAGAAAAGCACACTTGTGTGCCCGCGCCGTTGAATGCCGCTCAAGCCGGCGCTGACAAGATCTCTTCTAAACAAAACTTTTCTATGCTCGGCCCAGGGCACACAAGTGTGCTTTCTAAACGGGAGTTAGGTTGGAAGGCACGATTATCTCGCGAAAGTTACTTTTTCAGCAGCCTGCTAGCTAGGTGAATATTCTCACCCACGTCGCACCGGTGGGTGGTGCCCACCTCTAAACGAACGCATGATTAATCAGCTCCGGGTCGGGAAGGCGGGCTTACACCGCAGCGGGGCTGCCCCGCTGGGGATCCCGCATGCCCCCGCTCTTTGCTAGGGCAGCTCTCAAAGTTTCAATCGCCAACGCGGCAGCATGTTGTTTTCTTGAGGGCAATCCACCCACGGCTTCAACCACTTCTTTTCGCGTTAGTGTGGCTGCCTCCTCGATCGTTCTTCCAGTAATCAATTCCGTCAGAATCGATCCACACACGAGCGTTGGCGGGCAGCCATATGCCAGGAAGCCCGCGGCTTCAATGCGACCTTCCCGCACACGTAACGAAAGCCGAATCCGATCGCCGCAGATCGGATTAGTCTCTTCGCCTGTTGCGTTGGCATCCGGAAGCTCCCCGGCATTTCGAGGATTGGCGATATGATCGTTGAAAGTGGAAGAGTAAGCCACGGTGTACTACAAAGTCCTGATGCGGAGTTTTGAGTGCTGAGTTCTGAGTCGCACTTGTGATGTTGGTCCTCCGTTTAGAAAGGGCACTTGTGCCCCCGCCGGTCGCTGGCGGACAATTCCACCGCTTTCTAAACTTAGCTGCATGCCGTATTCGTGGCCAGAGTTGCTGTTGCCCGGCGGTGTCGTGGTGAATCCTGTCAGCTTTGTTCTTCGCGTTGCGGGCGAGCCGCGTGTGGTCTGAGCGACGTGACTGCGCGTGGCTTTTCGCGCTTCGCGCTCATTGCAGGCAGGATGCCTGCGCTCCCAGGTTTGCGCGCTCCGAGCGTGCGCTACTAAGTGACCGCCCGTGTGAGCCGCCCGCGTGGGCCACCCGCGTGGGCCACCCGCGTGGGCCACCCGCTTACGCAGGCGGTTCTGACAGGCTACGGGGAGTCGGCGGGCGACGGGCTTGGCCGGGCGCGGGCTGGGGGCACGGTGCGATCCGTATTAAGTGAATCGAAGTTTAGGGCTGCGTTAAATATCAGAAAGAAGCTGCCCTGGGTTTGGTGACGCCACATTGGGTTGTTGGCAAACATGATCACGTGGCCAGCGCCGACGGGAACGTCGATTATTGCCGGCGCATTCGCGAGTTCAGAACCGCCGGCAAGCATGCCGCTGATCAAGAGAGCTCTTTCATCTGGAGAGAATCTCAAGACTACGCGAGGCCGCTGGGCGAGGGGCGTAAAGTAAGCCCCAAGTTGAAGGCGCTGTTCGTCAGTCAGTTTCTCTTCGACCGCAATTGAACCCGGAGATGGCGACGGCGATGGCGAGGGGGTCGGCCCAGGCAGTGGCATTCCCTGGACAATGTCAGGGTCGGTTAAAGTGCCCCGTCCCGATGGGCGGGCCGCTGGTCCACCCGCGCCACCTGCTCCCGCGGCGCCGCCTCCGCCACCACCCTGGCCGGGAATCGGGTTAGCCACCTGGAACAATGGAGACTGGCTGAAATAGATAGCCATCGTGTCATCGTAGCCATAGGAAATCGGACTCCGGCGATCGGTGAACTGCGCCTTGAATATCGACCCGCGCGCTTGCAACGTGCGCGGCTCCTGAATCGAAACGCCTGAGGTTATCCCAAAGTCGATGGGAATGCTGGCGTTGTTTTGGATTACTATGAACGTGCCCCCATCCTGCACAAACTTCTGCAGGTTGGCCACTCCTGCCAGTCCCATTCCTCCGCGCATATCATCCGTTTGATCGGGCGACGAGCCCATGTTTGGCGTCAGCTCCGATTGCTTCCACGGAATGGGGTCGCCGCGCATGGGAATGCCGTTGACGATTGACTGCGCCGAACCACCCAACGGCGGGAAAATAATCACGTCATACTTCTTACGCAGGTCCGCTGTCTTGCGCACGTCCTGATCGGAAATATACGCGTAAGGAATCTTGAGATGATCAAACTCAATCCGATACCAGCCTTCATTTTGGGTGTTGGTCCAGGTGTGGAGAATGGCAATGCGGGGCACCGCCAGCTCATGTGTCTTTACCGTCGGGAGTGTCTCGACAGCTAAGACGGTTATGCCAAGCTCAATGGCGGCAGTCTCGAGTTTCTTGCGCAACTCAGCCCCGTCAGCCTTGATAATGAACGAGCCCGCGTTGAACTGCTGGGTGCCTACTTTGAAAGGCTCTTCGGCCGCGGCCATCTTTACATCCTTCAGACGGAAACGAAGAGTGGCGAGCGTGTTGTCGGTGTTGTGATTGATGACGTAACCAGCCTCGGTGGGAGCGGCGGTTAGTTTGCCCGTCACTTTTGCATCGCTCACCATCAATGTCATGGGCGCAGTCAGGATAGTCTTGTCCGTTATGCGCGCCGTCTTGACGTTGCGCATCGGGCCGATGGTCCAGCCGGTGTCGTCATAGGGCCGGGGATCGTTGACGTTGTAGTACTGCGTGTCCAACAACATGTCGGCCATGCGCGAGTAAGGCTGGTCCATCCGGACGACATACGAACCCGCCGGGTACTTCTGATCCTTGATTACGATTTCCTGGTCCGCCGTTTGCACCTCAATGCCCATCTGCCGGAATAAGTTCACCGTCTCCGCCGCTTCCACCAGCCGGGACTGATTGATGGGAATCACGTAGGCGGCTGGCCCTTCATTCGACGCCTTGGCCACCGAACGCTGGCTCTTCACGTAGAAATTCTGGAGGAACCGTTCCTTGTTGTTGGCCACGAAATTCATTGCCAGCAGAATGCCGGACTGCTGCATGTTGACGTTATTGCGCAGAGACCACTTCACCCGCGAGTGGGGTGGATTCGGCCGGAACCAATCGCGGGTGGCCTGCTGGGTGACCGTTCGGTCCATCGTGTCGGCGCCATTGTTGCCGAAGGTTTCATAGAAGCGACCGATCGAATTGTGACCGTTGGCCACGTAGAACATGTAGTTAGGCGCCCAGCCGTCGTAGAAGCCATGCGTCCAAACCCCCGGCACGCCGCGCCTCGTCAGCTCTTCGACCTCGTGCGATGCGAGCAACTGCCACTCGTTGATGGTGATCGGATCGAGCCAGGCATTGTATGGACCAGTGCCCGAGGAGGTGTAGAGAAAGGGAACTGACTCGTGCAGGTCGTGGAGAATTGCCGGGTGATACTCGAGAAACGCGCGCATCATGTTACGCGTGAGCGCGAGGGCCATGCCGAGTCCGTCGCGGTTGTTGTCGTGCGCGACATACTTGCCCCAGTAAATCAGTCCCGGCGCGTTCTTGCCCGGGTTGGCTTTGCGATAGTTGTAAACATCAACCATCCGATCGCGGCCATCTACCTCGAGTACAGGCGTGATGAGGACGATAACGTTTTTCCTGATGGCCTGGATGAATGGACTCTCCTCGACCGCCAGCCGATAGGCGAGTTCCATCAACATTTCCGGTGAGCCGGTCTCTGGCGAATGAATCGAACCCGAAGCCCAGTAGAAAACCTTGCCTTCACCTATCAAGCTCTGCGCTTCCGCCTCGGTCACTTTCCGCGGGTCAGCCAGCTTGGCGGTGATCTCTTTGTAACGATCGAGTTGGGCCAGGGTGGCTTCGTCGCCGACGGCGATCAGGAGTTGTTCTTTACCATCTTCGGATCGCTCTGGGGCAGTGAACACACGCACGCGCGGCGACGCTTTGGCCAGCTCGCGATAATAGCGATAGAGATCCTTTGAATAAGTGAGCTTGTTGGGCGTGCCGACGATGTAACCCAAAACCTTATCAGGCGACGGCACTTTGTCGGACATCGGCAGGTGGTCTACCAGCTCAGTGCGGAAGTAAGGCTGGGTGGTGTACTCCTTAATCTTCCTGGTGTAGTCGTTGTCGTCGGCATTCGGGGCGGCACTCTTCGCGCCATCTACCATCTTTTGAGCGCGGGCGGGGGAACGGGCGACTCCGCATAAGGCTAGCGTGAGCAATACGCCAACGGTAAACAAAATCGCGTCTGTGTGGCTGGGGAAAAACAGGCGTACTCGATTCATGGGTTCGCTCCATTTCCTGAAGACCGGATTTGCTTTTGTGGAACTCGACTGGCGTGCGCGGCCATCTTACGAGGGTTGGTTCCGCGAGTAAAGGTTTCCGTCTGAGCCGGCTGAGCGAGGGGTGATCAGTCTTGTTCGCACGGGCCCGACAATCAGCGAGCCTATTAGGTCAGTACCACCTCGCGAGGTAGCGACTGTGTAAAACCTGGTCTGGATTCGTTTAGAGAGTGCACTTGTGCACCCCTGGGCTGGAAAGAGTTAACGCGGCCATGTTGTTTCGGCGAAGGGGCGCACAAGGGCGCTTTCTAAACGGATCCAGACCAAGTGTTCACACAGTCTCTACCCGAGGTGGTACTTACCCCATTACATCGTCTGCTGTCTTCGTTTCGTGGACCCGGTCGCCGTGCGCTCGCGCCTTACGCGGCCAAGTGAGTCAACCAGGTGGCGAAGCTGAGCCAGGCTTGGGTGCCGCCGATGATCAGGCGCAACGGTTGTGACACGACGATCAACAGCGCAGCCAGGGCCGTGGCTCGATGGATACGCTTGAGGGTAACGAGATCGTAGACCACGCAAGCCAACACAAAGGTGTCTGTCAGACCAAAGAATGCAATCGGACCGGCCTGCAGGAATGCGAAAGGCAGGCGAGCCAACGCTGCAGACAGAATTGAAATTGTTGCCAGCAGCATCAGCCGTTTGTGCACATCCGGTCGCCGCCGGAAATAGAAGCCCGCGCCAATCAGGATCGCAAACACCAACATGTCTCCGAGCGGTATTGTCAGGAAAACGAGTGGCGGTGGTCCGGGCGTTGCTCCCTGACTCGCCCGAATGACCGCCGTGCTGGCGCCGACCAGGATCATGAGCACGGCAATCACACCGCCGGCAATTCCTAGACGACGATGAATGTGTGTTCGGTGCGCGGCGACCAAGGTGGTCTGTATCAGAAAAAGGGCGATCCACGCCGTGAAGACAATGCCGTGAAGATGCAAGAGCGGCATTAGCGGCGTCGAGGTGAAACGCGGCCGCAGATAGTAGGTTGGCGCAAAGCCGGCGAAGACAGTGATTACAATTGCGATCGACATGCCGAGGTAAAACCAGCGCTCGCGTCGCCGGCGAGTTAGTGCGGGGGTTGCTATCATGCGCAGTCTTCCTCTACTGCCGCGGATTCACGCGGACCTAAGCAAAATTAGTTTCGTTTAGAGAATCAGGTTCGTTTAGAGGTGGGCACCGCCCACCGATGCGCCGTTGATGAAACCATTCAGACTAATAACCAGACATTAAATGTTTACCGGGTTCGTTTCATCCACGTCGTACCGGAGGGTGGCACGCTCTAAACGGACGTACTTGAGATCTGACGAGACTCGGTTCGAAAACAATGGTCGAGGGCTTTTACCACGGTTTGATTAAGCATGCCAAGAAATTTTGAATTCTAGTGGTGCTCCGCTAGCGCGTTGCTGAGAATGAAAAGCCGATTGAGTGGCCAGTTACTGCGAGGCGATGAGGTCAGTACCATCTCGCGGTAGCGGATGGGTTGTCGATGGGCCAGTAATAAGGCCGAGAGGATCTGTTTTGCCCAGCGATCTTGTTCCGGACAGGACCTACCCGCTACCGAGACTGTGTGAAAACTCCGGGTTCTCAGCGCCAAAGGCGCGAAATGTGACAGCCTGAGCCATCGGCCCAGGTGGACTCCGCATTAAGATTCCTAGCGCTGAAGGCGCGAAATGAAAGTGGACTTACGAATCGTCAATGTTTTTCAGTTGAGACTTGTTATTTCGCACCTTCAGCGCTTCCCGGATCGTTATGTGACATTAACCCAGGGCGTTGCCCAGGGCTATCACATTTCGCGCCCTTGGCGCTGAGAGCCAGTAGTATCCACACAGTCTCTACCGCGGAGGTGGGACTGACCTCATTGCCTTCGAACCGTCCCCGGCTGTCGCCTGAGGAAATGCTAAACAGGAATATCGGCCCGACCGGAGACGAGTTTTGTGTCGAGGACACGCAGGAATGTCTGTCCTACTCCGAAATGCAATTTATCTCTCGATAAAAACAATTAAGTTGACGGACCCCGCGAGCATTGTTTACCTTTCCGCCATCGTGTCGCACCAATCCAACATTATGAAGATCGAAACTCCGAGCTGTCGCTGTATGTGTACGTGTATGAACATGCGCGCGACATGTCTCCATATGTTGCAGCGTTTCCCCTAAAAAGGCTAAGAACCGAATGAGCTTTTGCTCTCGCGCTTACTTAGCGCGAGAGTTTTTTTTTACCTATGTGAAGGCGAACGCCGTGCACGCCAAGCGCTGCAGCAACGATTAACTATATGACGACCGAGATTTCCGAGCCTCAACCGCTGACCTTGCCCGTAGTTGCTTTAGACGAATTGGCCAACTACGACCAGCAGATCCGTAAATATCGTGCCGGCGAGGTGGATGAGACAAAAATGCAGAAGCTCCGACTGCATTTCGGTACCTATGCGCAGCGGCAGGAGGGAGTGCAGATGCAGCGGATCAAGATTCCGGGTGGGGTCTTGAGTGCCGATCAATTAATCCGTCTGGCGGATGCTGCCGACCGATTCGGCAGTGGGTTCCTGCATTTTACGACGCGGGAAGATGCGCAAATTTATTACGTTAAGTTGGAAGAAACTCCTGATTTATTGCGCTTTCTGGCGGAGGCCGGAATCACCTCTCGCGAAGCGTGTGGCAACACCGTGCGCAACATCACTGCATGTTATCGAGCCGGGAGTTCCGCCACCGAGGCCTTTAATGTGCTTCCTTATTCGCAAGCGCTGTTTCGATTTCTGGTGCGCAACAAATACAACCAGAACCTCGGACGGAAATTCAAGATCACGTTTGAGGGTTGCGTTGAGGACCATTCGAACTTGCGAATCCACGACATTGGATTATGGGCTGTCACCAAGACTCGGAATGGCAAATTGAGGCGCGGCTTTCGAGTTTATTTGGGCGGGGGCCTGGGGGCCGCGCCTCATCTTGCTCAACTCTACACCGACTTTCTGCCAGCTGAGGAACTGTTCAACCTGGCAGCCGCGGCGCTCAGGCTCTTCGACCGCTATGGAGAGCGCAAAGTGCGCATGAAGGCGCGGATGAAATTCCTGGTCGAGAGCCTGGGATGGGATGCATTTTGTGCGGCCCTCGACGAAGAGCGCGATCGCGTTGGTCCTTTACCAATGACGGATTATCTGGCAGAGCTGGATGCCCAGGACACTACAGATGTCCGACAGACGTTACCGTCCAGCGACCTTAAGGACGAAGGCCTCCATCAAATCAAGCGACAAAGCGAAGTGTTTCGGACATCTGGGTGGCAGACAGGGGATCCACAATTTCAGGCGTGGGCGCGAGATTCGGTGATTGACCATAAGGTTGCCGGATTCCGCGGGGTTCACGTCCGCATCAAGCTCGGCGATCTTACGTCAGATCGTGCCCGCGGTTTGGCCGAAGTTGCTCGCGAGTTCTCGTCCGATGAGTTGCGGATTTCGATCGAACAAAACATCTATTTGCCCTGGGTAAGGGAAGAAACCCTTTTCGATCTTTACGCTGCACTCGCGGCACTATCACTCGCCGAACCCGGCGTTGGCACGATCGCCGACGTGACCACTTGCCCGGGATCTGACACCTGCCGACTTGGTATTGCGTCGGCCAAGGGGCTTGGTAATGCGTTGGGAACGATGCTCGCAGGCGATATCACGCGTCCTTCGGCTGAGTCGAATAGTGCATCAGCCAGGCCCCTGCGGATAAAGGTATCGGGCTGCCCGAATGGCTGCGCTCAACATTCAATTGCCAACATCGGATTCTACGCTGCCGCCCTTACGCACGAAGACCGCAGCGTACCGGCATACTTTGTGACCATCGGCGGTGAGGTTTCACCCGAGACCGCGCAGTTTGGCTCGCTCCTCGGGAAGTATCCGGCCAGGAACTGCGAGCAAGTGACTCAATCACTTTTGGGTCTATTCGAAACCGAAAAACTCGGGGCTGAAAACTTCACCTCTTTCGCTAATCGGATCGGAACCAGGCGTCTGAAGGAAATACTTGACCCGCTGCGGCACGTCCCCTCTTTTGAGACAGACCCCTCGTTTTACCAGGACTACGGCCACGAGTATGAAAGCTTCGCCGTTCGCCGCGGGATCAAGGGCGAATGCGCCGGCTCAACCGTGGCTGAAACTGTGCCCAACATCGAGACGGCGCGGGAGCGGTTGGCTCAGGCAGCAGCCCTCATCTACCACAAAGAATATGAAGAGGCAGGCTTGGCGGCTTATGCGGCAGCGGCGGCAGCTGCTCGGGTTCCACTGTACGAAAGACTGGTGGATCCGTTCACTGCCGATGAGGCCCTCTGGGAATTTGAGAACCTGTTTGTCTTATCCGATGAAACCGGAGGTGCGTGGGAGGAAGTCTCGTCACTCTTCGAGGATCTGCTGAGCAATGTCCGACGCAGTTTAGATGCTCGCGATCTGGCGGAGGAAGCGGCGCGAACGCTCCTCGAAGAAGCTCGCCGATTCGTTGCTTATTGCGCTGCGCCGATCGGCCGGGCATCGGGCGTAGCCACATGAAAAATCAGGCTCAACATGGTGTCCTGGTCGTTGGTCACGGCAGTCGTCGGTCGGCAGCAAACGATGATGTGCGCGCAGCTGCGAAGAGCATCGGTGAACGTGGTGGCTTTGAGCTGGTCGAGCCTGCCTTCCTGGAGATCGAACATCCCAACATTCGTGAAGGGTTCACGCGTTTGGTTGAGCGAGGGGCACGCGACATAACGGTCCATCCATATTTTCTCTCGCCCGGTCGGCACACGCGCGGCGATATTCCAGTGGAGGTTGCTGAGGCAGGTAGCCGTCATCCCGAAATTGTTTATCGAATTACTGAGCCGCTATCAGCGCACTCGTTGGTGATTGAAGCGTCCGTTGAACGAATACGTGAAAGCCTGGATTGTACAGAAGATGTGAGTTGGTTTGGGGACCACGGCTATAGAGCGGTGAATGTTGAGACAGGCAAGATACGTGCGCTCGCAATGTCTAACCTAGCAGCGCCTGCGCTCCCGGGTACGGTCTACCTCGTCGGCGCCGGACCTGGTGATCCGGGACTGCTGACTGTGAGAGCGGTGGCTCTGCTCGAATCATGCGACACCGTAGTTTATGACTATCTCGTGAACCCGGCAGTGCTAAGTTTCGTTCGCCCGTCGGCAGATCGAATCTATGTTGGCAAAGTCGGCGGGGGGCGCCACACACCGCAACGGCAGATCAATCATCTGCTCGTTCAACATGTGCGTGCCGGAAAGCGGGTCGTACGACTTAAGGGTGGCGATCCGTTTTTATTTGGTCGTGGCGGCGAGGAGGCTGAGGCGCTTGTCGACGCCGGTATCCCGTTTGAGGTCATTCCCGGGATCAGTTCGGCGCTTGCCGTACCGGCGTACGCCGGCATTCCGTTGACTCATCGAGGTATGTCTTCGTCGGTGACGGTCATCACTGGTGCTCGAGGTGGAGATGGCGGGTTCGAGCCCGGAGCTCTGGCGCATCGTTCGACGGCAGACACAGTTGTTGTGTTGATGGGCGTGGCCCACCTGCGGGAGATTGCCGAAGACCTGGTGAAGTCGGGTCGGGCCCCGGAAACACCTGCGGCAGTTATTCGTTGGGGCACTTATGACGGACAGGAGACCGTCACGGGCACACTTGGCACGATCGCCGATGAGGCGCGGATATCCGGCATGCGCGCTCCCGCAGTCATCATCATTGGCGAGGTGGTGCGATTGCGCGAACGACTTAACTGGTTTGAGGAGAAGCTCGTCGAAGAAGAACGTTTGCAGACCGTGTTGGCGGTGGCTTGTTGAAAGTGCCCGGCAAACTTCATCGGCCCGACTTGGGCAGAGGCCCCGCGGCGTAACCAGCGACGGAAGGAAGCTCTGATTATGTGTCTTCGACGCGTAGCGGCGGTATGAATTTAGCCCGGCCTTTCAACCGGGGTCCCCGCGCGGGCAGCCCGCGTGGGGTGGCAGGGCCGGGAATAGCAACGGAGTGTTCGCGTCGCGTAGCGACGCCTGAACCTGGATTCAATCGTCGCTACGCGACGTGACTAAGAACTGATCTAATCCCGGCCTTAAAAGGCCCGGCTAAAGTCATACCGACGCCTACGCGTCGAAGACACTTGCTCAGAGCCTCCTTAAGCGTGTGGGACAGCCACAACGGAAGGTGTCGGCCATGGTTGAGAGGGTCAGGGAACGTGATTATGGCTTCGGCTGCTTCAACAATTAGCGAGGAAGCGATTGGTAAGGATTTGAAAGCCATCTCGCATGAATTCGATTCGGCCTCGCCGGAAGAGGTGCTGCGCTGGGCCGTTGAGGAGTATTCCCCGGATATCGCGCTGGCGACCGGTTTTGGCGTGGAAGGCTGTGTGCTCGTGTCGATGTTGTCAGCCATCAGTCCGGGGACACGGATATTTTATCTGGATACTGACCTGCTCTTCCCGGAGACTTATGCCTTGCGGGAGCAACTCGAAGCTCGCTACGGCGTTCGCTTCGAACGGCGAGCCACCAGGCTGTCAGTGAGCAAGCAGGCTGCGCAGTATGGCGAACGGTTGTGGGAGCGTGAGCCAGATCTTTGCTGCCGGCTTCGCAAAGTGGAACCGCTGAAAGAAATGTTGGAGGGGTTGCGCGCCTGGGTTACAGCCATTCGACGGGATCAATCGCCCGCCCGAGCGAATATCAGCCCGGTCGAGTGGGACGAGAAATTCGGGCTGGTCAAGATTAATCCACTGGCGAGATGGTCTGAGCGTGATGTCTGGAACTACGTTGCAAAGTATGACGTGCCCTACAACCCGCTTCATGATCTGGGCTATCCATCCATCGGCTGCGTGCCTTGTACGACGCCAGTGCAAATTGGTGAAGTGTCACGCGCCGGGCGTTGGCGCGGAACGGGGAAGATCGAATGCGGGATCCATCAGCGGTAAATGGTGAATAGAAAATTTGGAGTGCGGTGACCTGTCACCGCTTTGGCCTTCGGCGGCCTGACGCCGTAGTCCTGAATAGACTCAAGCGAACCGTGGTCGCGACAGGTCGCGACCGACCAAAGCGCAGACCGATTTTCCATATGTCATTTTCCATTTCTCGTTTGTCATCGCCGGACAGCGTCTCTCATCAAGAGGATCTACGCAGGTCTAGCATGCAGGTCTCCGCCGATGACCAATGAGAAATGTCAAATGAGAAATGGAAAATCTCCTACAGTTCAATTCATAGAAAGACAAGCCAAATGAAATTAATCCGCCCTCACGGGGGCACACTGGTTAACAGGCAAGTAACAGGGGCTGAACGTGAACGGCTGATTGAATCAGCCGCGCAGATGCCGGCGCTCCGTCTGGGCGCGCGAGAGATGTCCGATCTGGAGATGATTGCTACCGGAGCCTATTCGCCGCTTGAAGGCTTCATGGATCGATCCGACTACAATGCGGTGGTTGACAACATGCGTCTGGCAAACGGCCTGGCATGGTCTATCCCTGTCACCCTGCCGCTATCGGACGCGCAAGCCGGAGCTATTCGCCAGTTTGATGATGTGGCGTTGTATCGGTCAGACCAGCTCCTCGGCATACTTCATCTGGCTGATAAGTATCGTTACGACAGGACGCGGGAAGCGAGCCTAGTCTATCGCACCACGGATCCGGCCCATCCAGGCGTCAGCCGTGTCTTGAACCAGGGCGATTGGTTACTGGGTGGAAAAGTCAGCCTGGTCAACCATTCGGTGGATCCTGCCTTCCCGAAATACCGGCTGGACCCAACCGAGACACGCGCTCTATTTCGGGAACGCGGTTGGCGGCGCGTGGTTGGTTTTCAAACGCGCAATCCAGTCCATCGCGCTCACGAATACATTCAAAAGTGCGCGCTGGAGATCGCGGATGGACTCCTGTTGCACCCGCTGGTGGGCGAAACCAAAGGCGACGATGTACCGGCGGACGTGCGCATGCAGTCATATGAAGCGATTCTGGCCGGCTACTACCCTGCGTCACGCACAATCCTTTCGATCATGCCCGCTGCGATGCGTTATGCCGGGCCGCGCGAAGCGGTCTTCCATGCGTTGATTCGGAAGAACTACGGTTGCTCGCATTTCATTGTGGGACGCGACCATGCCGGCGTAGGTAACTACTACGGCACCTATGATGCGCATCACATCTTCGACGAGTTTGAACCGGAAGAGTTGGGTATTACCCCGCTATTCTTCGACCACACCTTTTATTGCCGCACCTGTGGGGGCATGGCGTCGAGCAAGACCTGCCCGCATGAAACTTCGGCCCATGTGACGCTGTCGGGCACGAAAGTCCGAGAGTTGATAAGCGCAGGACAATTACCACCAGTTGAGTTTTCGCGACCTGAAGTGGCGCAAGTGTTGATTGATGCACAGCGCCTGGTGGCGCTGTGAATATAGGACCAATTCGACCTATCGGACACCCCAGAGACTTGAAAGCAGGCACCATTCACCGGAGCTACACAGATGATTAATAAAAAAGGTTTCACCTTATGGCTGACGGGCTTGTCCGGCGCGGGCAAGACGACCTTGGCAGGACTTATCGCGACCGAGCTAGGAACTCGAGGTGTCAGGATAGAAATTTTAGATGGGGACGAAGTGCGCACCAACCTCTCCAAGGGGTTGGGTTTTTCCAAGGAAGATCGCGACACCAACATCCGCCGCATCGGCTACGTTTGCCGGCTACTTTCGCGCAACGGGGTCGGTGTCTTGTCAGCGGCGATCTCGCCGTATAGCGCGGTACGCGATGAAGTGAGACACGGCATTGAGCAGGACGGCGCCGCGTTCATCGAGGTCTTCGTGAAGTGCCCGATCGCGGTGCTGGCCGAACGCGATGTGAAAGGCCTCTACAAAAAAGCGCTCGCCGGCGAGCTCAAAGGCTTCACTGGAGTCTCTGATCCATACGAAGAACCGCTGGCGCCCGACGTTGTGGTAGAGACGGATTCTGAGTCGGCTGAGTTCAGTGTGAACAAGATCCTGCTTCACCTGGAGCAACGTGGCTTGGTACCGGAGGCAGGCAGGGATGCAGTCGCTCCCTCACCGACCTGGAGAAAACACGGACCTCGCCGCCAACCTGTAAACCCCAGGCACGCCAGCAGCCTATCACTGCTGAAGCGTCTATTTCTGCGGCGAGGATTCAGGATCAGGTAAGGAGTTAAGGGCGAGCATGGTCGCGGCTATAGAGCCAACATTTGAAGGAGATTTCACCTTCGCAAACGACGAACCGTTTCGGCTTGATGCCGGCGGCGTCTTGCAGCCTGTCTCGCTGCGATATGCACTCTACGGCGAGCTGAACGAGGCGCGGGACAATGCTTTGCTGGTTTGTCACGCGCTGTCAGGTTCAGCGCGCGTCGCTGACTGGTGGCCGCAATTGCTGGGACCTGGTCAACCCTTTGATACGACGCACTACTGTGTCATCGGCGTGAACGTTATCGGATCATGCTATGGATCGACTGGACCATGCAGCCCTCATCCGCAAAAGCCGGGACAACTTTACGGCAGCGATTTTCCAGTGGTGACTATCCGAGACGTGGTCCGAGCGCAAGTCCGGTTGCTTGATCACCTTGAGATCAAACGGTTACATACGGTCATCGGCGGCTCCATCGGCGGCATGCAGGCACTCAGTTGGGCCGTTCACTTTCCGGAAAGAGTTGAGCGCTGCATCGCTATTGGAGCGGCGCCGCTTTCGGCCATGGGTCTGGCGCTTAATCATTTGCAACGGCAGGCCATCCGTAATGACCCGGCCTGGGATAATGGCAATTATGAGTCGGACCGGCAACCAACTGCTGGGCTGGCGCTGGCGCGCGCACTCGCTGTTTGCAGCTACAAATCCTCCGAACTCTTTTCCGAGCGGTTTGGCCGGCGGCCCGATCGGAGCGGCGAAGATCCTGAGAATTCACTGACCGGACGTTATGACATCGCCGGCTATCTGGATTATCAGGGTTCGATCTTTACCCGACGTTTCGACGCGAACTCGTACCTGGCCCTCTCGAAAGCGATGGACACGTTTGAACTGGGCGATGGATCGCGGGCTTCGCTTGAGAGCACCTTGCGTCAGATTCGCGCACGACTGTTGCTGATTGGTTTATCTTCCGACTGGCTCTTTCCAGCGAGCGACGTGAGGGCGTTGGCCTGGGCGGCGCGAGCTTCCGGGGTGAAGGCAAACTATGCTGAGCTGAACTCCGCACACGGCCACGACGGATTTCTCGCTGAGGCGGCACAACTGACACCGCTCATCAAAGCGCACCTTGAGGAAGAGCAGCCGACTTTGGCTAAGGCTGGTCGGCGATGAAGCGAGTCCAGGCAGATAGGTCTTGTTCGATTTATCGGCCCCATCGGTTCTGCTTTTGCGATTTCGTGCGGTTCAAGACAAACTAGCTCTGAGAGGAGCATTCTATTTTCTATGGCTGAAGTAAAACGTATTGGAGTGTTAACCGGAGGCGGTGATGCACCGGGACTCAACCCTGCCATCAAAGGCCTGGTTTATCGTGCATCGGAGCGCGGAATCGAAACAGTCGGTCTTAGCGACGGTTGGTTAAGTTTGCTTGACCCACCGTTTGATGTAGTACCGCTTAACCGGGCCGCCGTGCGACGTTGGGATCGTGATGGCGGCACAAACCTCGGCTCGTCGCGTACCAACCCCTTCAAGACGCCGAATGAGCTGGGCGAGAAGATTGACAAGTCGGCCGAAGTGATCGTGAACGTGGAGAAACTCGGTCTGGATGCAGTGGTTGCGTGTGGCGGTGAAGACACCCTGGGAGTGGCCGCGCGGATGTCAGAGAAAGGTCTGCGAGTAGTTGGGATTCCCAAGACGATCGATAAGGACCTGGTGGGAACGGATTACACACTCGGCTTCGACTCAGCTTTGAGAAACGTGACGGAAGTGATTGAGCGTTCGCGGACGCCTGCCGGTTCCCACGGCTGGGTCCAGGTGATCGAAGTTATGGGGCGTCACTCCGGACATCTGGCGCTTTGGTCGGGAGTGGCGGGTCAGGCAGACATCATTCTGATTCCCGAACATCCCTTTCTTTATGAAAAAGTTTACCGCCAGTTGCAAGGACATCTCGGCGATTCGACTTTGCACCCGCGCGATCCGCAACATCCACGTTACTCAGTGATTGTGGTTGCCGAAGGCGCTTATGCGGAGGATGGCGACTTGATCATCATAGACGACCGTCACGATGCATTTGGGCACGCGCGGTTGGGGGGGATCGCTGAGGTTCTGGCGCGCAGAATCGAAAGTGATACGGCCTATGCAGCGCGTTCAGTAATCATCGGTCATCCGCAGCGTGGCGGTTCGCCTTCGCCGGTGGACCGTATCATGGGGTTGCTGTTCGGCGCGCGTGCGGCCGACGCTGTCGCTGATGGTGACTTCGGCAAGATGGTGTCTGCACGCGGAATCGCCCCGGCGTGCGATCTATCGCTGGTAGACATTTCGACCGTGCTGGGAAAGATCGACACGGTGGATGTGGCCCGGCTCTACGACACCGATCGTTATCACCTTAAAGGCATCGGAATGTGAAGAAGGGAGTGAGGCATGTAGGACCTATATGTCCTGTATGACCTATTCCAGGTAAATAAATGGCTGAAAACAATGGAAACAGAACCGCGTTGCCCGCTTCGCTGTTGCGTGGCCGGGTAGCGATTGTAACGGGAGGCGCACGGGGCATCGGCCGCGCGACTGTGCTTCGGTTGGCTGAAGCGGGAGCGGATGTAGTTATTAATTACGCGCGCAATGAAGAGGCAGCGGAATGTGTGGCGCGCCAGGCTCGCGATTTTGGCGTGCGTGCGTTGCCGTTGCGCGCCGACGTTGCTGACGTGGACCAGGTTGCTGCCATTGTAGATACGACGGTCAAAGAGTTTGGCCGGGTCGATCTCTTGGTGGCGAACGCAGGCATCTGGGAGGGAGCGCCGGTGGAAGAAATGTCAGAGGCGCTTTGGGATCGAGTCATCGATGCGAACTTGAAGGGAACCTGGACCGCCTGTCGCGCCGTCGTGCCCCATATGAAGGAGCAGGGAAGCGGCTCGATTGTGATCGTCAGTTCAACTGCTGGGCAGCGTGGTGAAGCAGGCTATTCGAATTACGCTGCTTCAAAAGGCGGCCAGATCAGTTTCACCAAAGCCCTGGCGGCGGAACTGGCGCCGAACATTAGGGTGAACAGCGTGGCGCCGGGTTGGGTCGATACTGAATTGAATGACGGAGTGTTTGGAGACGCGCCGCTCAAGCAGAAGATCGTGAACACCATCCCGCTCGGACGAGTCGCCACGGCTGATGACATAGCCCTGGCGATTGTTTTTGTGGCGTCGGATTGGGCGAAGAGCATCACCGGCGAGATCCTCAACGTTAATGGCGGCTCAGTGTTGTGTGGATAGGAGCGAGGATAGGTTCCAATAAGTCCTATAGTTCCTATTGGCAGAGACCTTCTTTAACCGGTATTCCTTAGTCCCGCGGCGATGCCATTAATCGTCGCGGCGAGCGCATAGTTTAGATCTTCGCTTTCCTCATTAGATTGTTTGCGCTGCAATAGCGCGCATTGGATCAAGCTCAACGGATCAACGTAAGGATTTCGCAATCGGATTGAGCGTGCCAGCACCGGGTTGCCGCTGAGCAGTTCTTTCTGTCCTGTTACTCTCAATATCATTCGACGTGTACGCTCAAACTCCTCCACAATCATTCCAAACACCCGCTCCCGCACGCCCGCGTCGGTGACCAGGTCCGCATAGCGATGCGCAATGGTCAGGTCCGCCTTCGCCATTCCGATCTCGACGTTGCCCACAAAATCAGAGAAAAAGGAAAACTCCTTCGTCATCGTCTGCAGCAGTCGTTCTCTTTCGGCATCTGTTCCGATGAACTGCTCCAACGCATACCCGACACCAAACCATCCCGGCAGCACGTGACGGCTTTGCATCCAGCCAAAGACCCAGGGGATGGCGCGCAAATCCCCGAGGCCGCGTGCCTCACTACGTCGCGCCGGGCGAGACCCGATGCGCGCGTGTTCGAGTTCCTGGACCGGAGTTGCTTCTTCAAAGTAAGTCAGCACCTCCGGGTCTTCGGCAATTCGCTCGCGGTAGAAAGTAAAAGCCTGCTCGGACATTTCTTCCATGGCGGCTTCCCACAGCGCTGCTTCGTCTGCCTCAGCCTCGGCACTGCCTGGTCTCGTGAGCGCTTCCAGAGAGGCTGCCACCATTAGCTCCAGATTGCGCTCGGCCAATGCGGCATCGGAGTATTTCCAGTAAAGAACTTCGCCCTGCTCCGTGATCTTGAGCGAGCCGCTGAACGCATTTCTCGGTTGGGCCACAATCGCACGATGGGTTGGACCGCCCCCGCGTCCCACCGTTCCGCCGCGTCCGTGAAAGAGTCTGAGATTGACACTGCATTCGGCGGCGACTGCATGCAACGCCCGGTGCGCTTTGTAAATCTCCCAGGCGCTGGTGAGCATGCCACCGTCTTTGTTTGAATCGGAGTAACCCAGCATCACCTCCTGCCGGCGATCCCATGAATCAAGCAGTGGCGCATAGTCGACCGACGTCCAAAGACTGCGGCAGATTTCAGGACAGTTGCGCAGATCCTCGATTGACTCGAACAACGGCACCGGCATCAAGCCCGGGTCTGGTGTACCCCTGCTATCCGATGATGCCGCCACTTGCACGCCGCAAAGCTGGGCCAGCCAAATGACCGCGAGCACATCTTCCGCTTTGCTGGCGCCGCTGATCACGTAACTGCGAATGGCCTGCGGCGGAAACTCGCGCTTTAGATCTGCGATAGTTCGCAGGCTTTCCAGCAGACTCAGCGTTTCTTCGGCAGGCGCAGCTGGCCACGAGATCCGATTGGCTCCGCTCGCTTGGTCACCAACAGACAGTGCGGCGATGGCCCGGGCGTGCACTCGCGCGTGCTCCCGAATATCGAGAGAGTGGAGATGAAATCCGAACGTGCTGAGTTGTCGCAGGAGCGGATCGAGCAGCAACTCGGCGATGCGTTCGCCGCCGTTTTCAGCCAGACTCTGCCGCAGCAGTTCCAGGTCGTTAGCGAAGTCCTTAGGGTCAGGGTATGCGTTGGGATCCCCCGGTCCACCGCGTGTAGCCTGAAGGCGTTCGAGAACGTAGTCCAGATAGGTGCGGTAGATCTCCTCGGGCGCGCGAGTTTCGTTGGCAGCTCGGACCCAAGGCATTTGTTGGGCATATTGCTTCACGCCTTCATGCAACGCCGGAGTGGTGGGGACCTGACACGCCGATGGACTGAGCCGGTCCATCAGCTCGCGCGACGCAGCCAGGTAGTGATCAAGGATGACCTGACGGGCCAGGGTCAGAGCGTCACGGGTGCTGTCTGCGGTGACGAAAGGGTTCCCGTCGCGATCACCACCAATCCATGAACCAAATCGAAGGAAGCCGGGCAGCTCATTGGCGGTTAGTTCGCATTCATAGACCTCGCGCAGGGCATCCGCGAATTCTTCATAGAGGTTTGGCAGCATGTCGATCAAACAACCAGAGTAGTAGTCCAGTCCCATTTTGATCTCATCCTGCACGGTCGGCGGACGCCGACGAACCTCGTCTGTCTGCCACAACGCAGTAATCTCAGCGGCAATGGCACTTTCGTGCCTGGTAGCTTCAGCGTCGGTGAGTGGCAAACGATCCAGCAATTCCAAATTGGCGGAAATCCGCTGACGCTTGAATAAGACGGTGCGGCGCGCGACCTCGGTTGGGTGGGCAGTAAAGACGGGAATGACTTCGATCTGCCGCAACCATTCGAGCGCGGCTTCGAGGTTGATTCCTGATTCGCGCATGCGGCGCAGCGTGCCGCGGATCGAACCCGGTTGTGGAGGCCGATCGGGGGAAAGTTGAGCCGTTCGGCGACGACGTTTGCGATGATTGGTTTCAGCCAGATTGGTCAGTTCAAAGTAAATGGCAAACGCTTTCGTCATCCGATAGGCTTCAATCAGTCCCATGTCGGTGACTATCAGCGCGATCCGTTCCATCAAATTGTGGGCGCGGGTGGTGCTCTGGTCCTGCTGCGGGTCGGGGTCCATCTCACGGTATTCAATTGCGAGTTGCCGGATTTCTTCGACTGAGTTGAACAGCGCCTCACCGGCTTGCTCTTTCAAGACTTCGCCGAGTAAGCGACCGAGTGAGCGCACGTCGCGACGCAACGGCGCTTCTTTCACTTCCGGCGCGTCGCTGGTCAGCTCAACGAGTCTCGCGGACTGATCTTCCGCGGTCCAGAGAGGTTTAGTTTCAAACGCGCGCGTGTTGTTGTTCATTGCAGGTGACCAAAAGAATGAGCCTTCATGACGATGGAGGCCGGGTCCCCAGCCCGCGTTAGCGGCGACAGCGTAAAGCCTGGGGTCGAGCGCAGCGGAACCCCAGGTTGGGTGCGCAACATAATGCCAGCCCGCGGAGCGGGCGACAGT
>JANNJZ010000507.1:0-16379 GCA_031396065.1 Pyrinomonadaceae bacterium
GGATTCACGCGGATAAATACCGATCGGAAATAGAACAACAGGAATCTTTGTCTCTAAGCTTGGCTCTGCGGCTTGGCCGCCTTCCGTGCGGTGAGGCTCCGCCTCACCGGCAGCTCTATTTATTTTGAGGCTATGCCTCCCGGCGACATCAGAGGCGCAGCCTCACAGAATGAAACGGCTATCGGAAAGGCCGAGCCTTTCCGCACGGAAGGCGGCAGAGCCGCAAAGGCTATCACCGCACCGCACCTCGGCTTACTCTCTGTTTACGGCCGACCCAAAAACTTAACTCACTTACATCAAGTCTTACCCGACAAGTAGTCTAGTTCCATTTTCCTTTGCCTCTTGGCGCGCTTGGCGTCTTGGCGTCTTGGCGATTAGCTTTTCGTCCCGGCTATTCTTTCTTCCGGCTTCCGGGCTTGGTGACAATCTCGCCGCGTTTGCAAGCATCACAATTAGCCGGTTCAACTGAAGGAACATCGAGGGTCGCGAGCGCAATTCGCCGCACGCCCACGTCGGCGGCCCCCGAAGAGCGATCGATAATCGATGCGGCGGCGACCACGTTTGCCCCATGTGCTTGCAGCGCTGCGACCGTTTCCCGCGTCGAACCGCCGGTAGTGACAACGTCTTCCACCACCAGCACTCGCTCGCCGGGGGTCATAGAGAAACCGCGACGCAAAGTCATTCTGCTATTCTCGCGCTCAGTCCAAATAAAGCGTGCCCCCAGCGCTCGCGCTACCTCGTGGCCAATAATCAACCCGCCTATCGCCGGAGACGCAACGGTCTCAATATTTTCATTTTGGAAGTGCTCCGCTATCCGGCGACCAAACGCTTCCGCCACCTTCGGATGCTGAAGCACCAGAGCGCACTGCAAGTAAACTGCGCTGTGCAAACCGCTGCTGAGGACGAAATGTCCTTCCAGCAAAGCTCCGGTCTCTCTAAATTTCTGAGTTACTTCATCGGCTTGCACGTCTGGATCCTCCTGCTAATCACGGATGTCCGTGTTACAATCGCGGCCGATGCCGCCGTATCCGAATCTCGTTTCTGATTCAACTCTGGTCCAGGAAACAATTGAACTGCTCCGCGGTTGTGGCGGTCGTGCCAATGCCTCCCAAATTGTCGACGCAGTTTTCAAAGTATCTCACATCGACGAAGAGCTGGCGGGCCTGCTGGTTGGTGATCTGGTGAAAGATGATCGGCGATTTAAGATCATCGACGGCAAGACCATCGAACTACAGGCGCACGATTGCGAAGCTCGATTGCTGGATGACTTGGAGTTTGTAGTTGTCGACATCGAGGCTACCGGCGCCAAAATGCCGCCCAACCGGATCATGGAACTTGGAGCCTATCGGATTCGCGGCCGAAAGATAGTCGATAGCTTTCTCACTCTGGTAAACCCCGAAATTTCGATTCCCCGCTTTGTCATAGCGCTAACCGGCATCACCAACGAGATGGTAAAGCAGGCGCCACTCTTCGCCGAAGTTGCTCCTCAATGGCTGGAGTTTGTGCAGGATGCAGTTCTGATAGCCCACAACGCCCTCTTCGACACCAGCTTCCTGAACCACGAGATCTCGCGGGTTTATCCAGGCAATCGGATGATTAATGCTAATCTTTGCACCGTCCTACTCGCGCGGCGTACGGTGCCTGGCTTAATCAACTACCGCCTTGATACCGTTGCCGATCATTTTTCAATTCCAATCTTCGAGCGCCATCGCGCCGGGAGTGATGCACTGGCAACTGCCGAAGTGTTTATTAGGATCCTCGATCGGCTCGACCAACAGGGAGTGAAGGATCTGGCCACGGCGCGGAGCTTCCAGTTTCCGCCGCTCAAACATGCCAAGTCAGCACCCGAGCTTCAGTTTCTGCCGTTAGTTGCCGGGTTCTAGGTTCTCTTTTCCCTTCCCTGATTTTCGCTTCAACAGATTTCGAGTTACAAAAAAAGCAATAATTGCGATCACCAGTCCCAGGCCAATCCAGGGATAGTTTTTGGCGAGCACCTCTTTCGCCTGCGCGCCATATCGAATGGCTAAGTATCCTTCCAGCAGAAATCGAAACAGACGCCCCGCAAAGATGGCGATGCCAAAGCGAATAACGTTGAACCGAAATACACCTGCACTTATTACAAACACCTTAAACGGAAAAGGCGGTGGCATGAGCGAAGCCACCAGCACTGAGAGAATGTCGTAACGCTCGATCAGATCTTTAGTCCTGGCCTGCTTCGCCGGGGAGAAACGCTTGAGTGCCCGACTGCCAGTGCGGCGCGAGACGTAGTAAAGAATCAGGCAACCGACCGTTGAGCCCGAAGTGGCTAGCAAGGCATAGACAACCATCATTCGCGGATGAGCGGTGGTGAGGATGATCATCAGCGCGTCCACGCTGCTCGGCATAGGGACGAAAGTAGAATCGAGCAGGGCAACGGCAAACAACCCAAAAGGCCCCAGAGCGATAAAGTACTCGGAAAGGCGCGCTAAGGCGCTGGAGATCTTTGAAGAAAGTAATAGCAAATGCGGGTTCCCCTCAATATGGTTGGGCCCAGTCTCTCATTAGGCCCGGGCATCGGCCAGCGCCCGAAAAATAATCAAACGCCTGTTAGAGGTGGGCTCGCCCACCAGTCCGACGTGGCTGGAATCGTTCAGCGTAAGTGAGTTCGATCGCCATTGACGGAAGTTGATTGGTTTGTTCCACGCGGCACCGTTGGGCGGTGCCCACCTCTAAACGAATCAATATTATTGTTATTCATTGGATCGCGACGGTCTCGATTTGCGCCGTTTCACTATTACGTAAGTCAGCAAGGCGATGATCACTGCCACTGCCACAACCAAAAGAATAGTCAGACCGTTAGATTTTAGAAACGTCAGCACCAGCTCGCCATAAAATACTGCCAGAATGCCTTCAACATAATAACGAAACGATCTCGCGATCATCACAGTCAATAAAAACTTCCAACGTGGATACTCGAGCGTCCCGGCAGTGGCGACAAAGATCTTGAACGGCAATGGCGGCGGCAGGATAGCCGGGATCGCAATCGCCAGAATCCCGAAGCGGGCATAAGCGCGCTCTACACGTTGGATATTTTCCGGTTTAAAGCGTTTTCGAAGGAGCGCCTGACCGCCGCGCCGCATTATCGAATAAAGTAGCCAGCAGCCCAGCACCGATCCGATGGCGGCAAAAAGTGGGAAGTAGAAAACAGCGCCGGGATACTTGTAGCAACGTCCCACCACCAGATAGTCATTGACTTCCGGCAGAGATAAGAGCGACGAATCAAGAGCTCCAATGACAACCATCGCCGGCAAAGCATAATAGAGCGGCAGACCGATGACATTGTGCTCAAGCCAGGCGGCGATGGAAGTAAACCAATCGGACATGGCAAAAGTAATGAGTCATGAGTAATGAGTGATGAGTAGAAGAAACGCTTCAGCTCAACACACAATCATCTTTGGACCAATCAGCAACAGATCAAAGCACAATTCACTCGGGAAGTCATAACGCGGGTAGTCAGGACGAATCTGAGTCACGCGATAGCGTAACTCATGACTCATGACTCATCACTCATCACTATTTATTTAGCTGGTGCGAAGATGGAAGGGGTGTCGTAGGTCACGCCGACGGTGACACCGGAATTGTGGGTGAAACTGGTGAGACCTTTGATCCCGGCGAAATCAAACCGAAGGCCGGAGGCGCGAATCTGCATTCCCAAACGCGCTTCCGCTTGCGATTCCGTGCCGGGCGGTCCATTGCCCGGACGGGTATTAGCGCGCCCGTTAACCTCGCCGGCAATACTGAACTGTTTGTTCAAGCGAAAGATTCCGGCAGCCCCATAAGTGAAGACGTCGTTTTGGGTAAACAACTGGGTCGGCGCACCCAGGATGGCAATTCCCAAATTCCCGAAGGTGTTGAATCGGCCATCAGGGCCAAACTTCTTGCCAACCAAAATGGATCCGTAGGCGTTGGTCTGATTAAGTCCGATACCTGTTCCCTGACTCGAATTTGGCAGTTGGACTCCAACCCGAAACCCTACCGCCGGCCCCCGCGCAGTTTCAGCTCGAAGTTTGAACTTGGTCCAAAGAATGAAGTCCCCAACGTCGTTGCTGGAGTTCGCTCCCGGCGCCAGCGTTAAAGGAATAGAGCTGGTAGTGCGCGAATTGATACTCAGGAAGTTTTGAGCAACTCCTTCGATCTGAAACTCGACGTTGGGAGCAAACCCGATGCTTACTCCAATTACGCCTACCCGTGTGAGATCGCCGGTCAGGCCTGAGACGGGGAACTTTGCTCCCTGCAGAAAATCCACTCCCGTCTGAATCCGCATCGATCCCGGCGGAATGATGTCAACGTCCTCGGTCAACAGCGGTCGCTGCTGTGCGTTGGCAAGTGAAATAGCTCCCGCCAAACAGGTCAGAATCAAGAGAGCGCGCGACATCAGTTTCATCCTGGACTTCATTGGCGAGGATTGTAACGACTGGGCGGTGAAGGGTCAACGAAGATACGCGTAGTGTCTAACTTTGAGAGTCTCTTTGCGGACCTTTGCGGTTCTTTGCGGACTTTGCGGTTAACAGCCCCGATCAATTAACCGCAAAGAGCGCAGAGAACGCTAAGATTACGCGAAGAATTCAACTTCAGACACTCCACAGATTCACTATGCTAATATCTCGCCCAAATTTAGACACAGAGGTTCCCCCGATGATATCCCGATTCATTGTTCGTCTGACGCTCCTTTCTCTTATTTGTGGCGGTATCGCAACTCTGCCCTCGCAATCAAGTACATCGGTGCTGGCCCAGGAAGCCGCCGCTTCACAATCAGCCTCAATTGCGATTACCGGACTGCGTGAACGGGTAACGGTGAGACGTGACGAGCGAGGCATTGCCTACATCGAAGCCAGGAATGATGAAGACCTTTATTTCGCCCAGGGCTATGTCACCGCCAGCGACAGGCTCTGGCAAATGGATTTGTTTCGCCGTACTGAGCGCGGAGAACTCGCGGAGGTTCTGACGGCGGGTCCAAACAATGTTGCCCTTGAACAAGACAAGCAGCATCGGACACTCGGTTTTGCCCAGGTCGCTGAAGCTGAGGTTGCGCAGGCCTCTCCTCAATCAAGGGCGCTGCTTGAAGCTTATGCGCGGGGGGTCAACGCTTACATTTCATCACTGGATGCCAAAAGCCTGCCGCCCGAATTTCAAATACTTCAATACCGACCGAAACCCTGGACGCCAGCCGATTCTTTGTTGGTCGTGAAGCTCTTCTATGAGTCACTCTCGTCCACCTGGCGTCTCGACATCATGCGCGCAGCCCTGGCTGGTCTACCGGCCGACAAGCGTGCGGCACTTTTGCCTGAGACGTCCCCTTACGATGTTCTGGTTGTTGGCAAAGACACGAAGAAAAAGGCGGCTCGACTGGAGCAGCCTCGCGGGATGATTACACCCGTTACAAACGAAACACTGCTCGCCCTGGCCAGGGACGAAGAGATTGCAGCTAACGCACTGGCGCGAGTTGGTCTATACGCAGAAGGACTTGCTGCCAGCAATAATTGGGTTGTTAGCGGTAAACGCACCGCCACGGGGAAGCCGTTGCTTGCCAATGATCCACACTTGTCGGCCACCGCGCCCTCAATCTGGCACATGGTCCACTTGAGCGCTCCCGGGCTGCGCGTTGCAGGCGTCACTGCGCCGGGCCTGCCGGGCGTAGTCATCGGCCATAACGAACGAATCGCCTGGGGCTTTACTAATGTTGGTCCGGACGTACAGGACCTCTATATCGAAAAGTTTGATCCGGCGAACCCGCGGCGATATCAGACTGCTGCCGGCTGGCGCGACGCCGAAATCCGCCGCGAAGAGATCAAGGTGCGCAAAGGCGTAATGGACTCAGCGACTGACACTGTTACTCTCGACGTCACAGTCACGCAGCACGGTCCAATTGTTTTCGAAAAAGACGGCCAGCGTTATGCACTTCGATGGACCGCCCTCGATCCCAAACTCAACTCAGCGGATAGTTCGTATCAACTCAATAGGGCCCGCAACTGGAAAGAGTTTTCGAGTGCGCTACGCTCATTCACAGCGCCGACTCAAAACATCGTCTATGCCGATATTGAGGGACACATCGGGTATCACGCAGCTGGAGTGGTGCCGATTAGAAAGTCCGGAGACGGCAGCGTTCCCTACGATGGTTCGACCGACGCTGGCGAATGGACCAGTTTTATTCCGACGGATAAGCTGCCGACGCTATTCGATCCGCCCTCCGGAATCATCGTAACGGCGAATCAGAGAATAGTCGGTAATGATTATCCCTACTTCCTTACCCACTCGTGGGCCCAGCCTTATCGGGCGCGACGCATTCTGGACCTGCTGAACGAGAAGCCAAAACTCACCGCCGACGACTTTCGCAAGATCCTGGGTGACGTGTATTCCTTCGCCGCCGTCGCGTTTGCACGGCAAAGCGTAAAGCTGCTGCGCGCTAATCCGACGCCTGCTGACACAAAGCTTGCCGAAACGCTCGATGCCTTCGACAAATGGGATGGCCAGATTAATGAAAACTCACGAGTGGCTCCGTTAATTATCCAGATGCGGGCTGCGTTTCGTACCAGAATCCTGGCGGCAGCGTTGGGTAGTGAACTAATCAGAACCTTTGGCTGGAGTAACTTTGAAGCAACTCTCGACCGGTTGATGGACGAACAACCAAAGGAATGGTTGCCGAAAGAATTCAGTAGTTACGCTGATCTGATGCGTGCCTGTATTGAAGATGCGCGTGGCGCACTGACCAAAAGCCTCGGCGCAGATGAGTCGAAATGGAAGTGGGGTGAGATGGCGAAGGTCAGATTTCAGCACCCGCTAACGGCCGCCCCCTTGGTGGGCTTGCAGTTTACCATTCCGCCGTTTCCGCAAAACGGCACGGGCGGACTAGCCGCCACCGTAAATGTTGGCACTTCGGTATCGATGAGATTGATCGCGGATCCGGGCGACTGGGACCGGACGCAACATGGAATAACTCTCGGCGAATCCGGGGTTCCGTCGAGCCCGCACTGGAAAGATCAACTCGACGATTGGCGCGCCGTCACCCCCCGCGTCTTTCCATTCAGCGCTGCAGCAGTTGCTAACGCAACAAAGAAAACGCTCACATTGGAACCGAAACGCTAATGCTGGGAGCGCAGGCATCCTGCCTGCAATGAGCGCCGTCAGGCGCGCACAACCTCTCGATGACTGTCCCGAAACAGTCTGACACTCAGATAATGCTGGGAGCGCAGACATCTTGCCTGCAATGAGCGCGCAGCGCGAACAACCTCTCGATGACTGGCCCGAAACAGCCCAACACTCCTTCCGGTTGGCACAGCCGCGGCTACTTGCCTCACTTCGACGGAGGCGAGATTTCCCAGTTCATCACCTTTAGACTAGCTGACTCCATGCCTCAGGCACTCCTGGACAGATGGCGCCAGGAACTCTACAAAGAACAGAATCTTGATATCGAAGTCGCATTGCGTAAGCGAATCGAACTATTTCTCGATAGTGGCTACGGTGAGTGTCTTTTAGGAGACCCGCGAATCGCAGAGTCAGTGCAGAACTCATTCCTGTTCTTCGATGGCGAGCGTTACAGGTTGACGGCTTGGGTAGTAATGCCCAACCATGCGCACATGCTACTTACCCCCTGTGCCGGCCATAAACTCTCCGATGTTTTTCACTCACTGAAATCCTACACAGCGAACGAAGCCAATAAGCTTTCGGGTCAGGCCGGACAATTCTGGCAACCAGAGTCGTTCGACCGATATGTGCGTGACGCAGACCACTTCCAAAATGTGATTACGTACATTGAAAACAATCCGGTGAAGGCACGCTTGTGTAAAAAGCCGGAAGACTGGCCGTACAGCAGCGCCTGGTTTCGAAAGCGAGGGTTGCGGTAAATGCCACAGGTGTTCGCGCTGCGCGCTTCTTGCAGACAGGATGTCTGCGCACCCAGCGTTAACTGGCGCGTTTTCTGCGCGGTTGAATTAGCTGCGGCTGTTCGCGGCCAGGTAATTCACCATATCGCGCGCTTGAAGGAAGCTGTGGACGCTCCTGCAAGCTGGAGCCGCGCCGAAAACATTCACCTGACCCTGAAGTTCCTCGGTGAAATCCCACATTCCTCAGTCAAGAATCTTTCAGAAGCAGCCTCTCGAGCCGTGGCAACCACCGCGCCTTTCACAATTCGCCTGGAGGGAACTGGAGTATTCCCGCCTCACGGTTCGCCTCGTGTCTTATGGATTGGAGTTAATGATTGCGAAAGAAAGCTTGGTGAGCTACGCGAGCGGTTGGAAGAAGAGTCCGAGCGGGCTGGTTTTTCGAGGGAGACTCGCTCGTTTCATCCACACCTGACAATCGCCCGACTGCGCAAGCCTGAGCAGGCACGCACGCTGGCTGCTGCACACAAAACGATGGAATTCGTACCTGCTGAGATCCAGGTCTCGAAGTTATTGGTAATTAGAAGCGAACTTTCAAGTGCCGGTTCGAAGTATACGGTGATCTCTCGCCATCAGTTGGGCTGGTCCGACAAACGTTGATTTTTCGCCACAAGAACTTCCGAGTATCAACGATCAAAAAACGGGTGCTTCGCAACTGGTGGTTTCGGGATCTCGGAAGCCGGCTTCTTCAAGGTGAGTTCCTCAAATAGTAATGACGGGACGACGAACGACACGGGCGCCGACGCCGCCTCAGCCGCCCCCACGTCGAGGTAGAAGGACAAGACTGCCCGAAACGTGAATGGCTCCGAAGTGACCGTTGGGGTCCGCGACACTGCCACAATTTCCCGAAACGATTCGACTGTTAGGCCCGAGAGCACGGCATTACGAATGAGTTCCTCGCGCCCGTCTGCGTAGACCTTATACGCAAGCACAATGTTTCGCATCTCGTTGGCTTGACGGCCGTCTGCCCCCTGCGCCGGGTTGCGGATTCGCCGGATCACAATGCCGAATTCGTTGCCGCGCTCTTTCGCAAGGCGAAGTAGTTCCTGCTTGAGTTCCTGGTCGGAACGGCCATTTTCCGCCATGACCAGCAGATTGGTTGGCATCGGGCCCAACCCGTAACGATTACCGGTGCTGTTGGTCACGCCGCGCGCCGGAACACGTGTCGCCAGCAGCGTCTTTAGATAACCCTTTTCTACCAGGCGTGTTTCTCGTGCCGACACGCCATCGTCGTCCACCTTGCTGCCGCCAATCAGCCGCGCGTTGGCAAACTCAGTAATCGTTGCATTGTCAACCACGCTCAACGACAAGGGCAGTACACGGGCACCAATCCTATCCATAAAAGGATTGTCGATCTGCGAGGCCATCGATTCAAATTGGGGGCTGTCGAAAACAGGTCGGCGCGTCGCCAGTAGTCTTGGTGCAAACAGTTGACCGAAGGCCGCATTCGCAGCCTGACCTTCCAACAGCACTGGTCCATTGTAGCGTTCGAGCAGAGGCGCCTGCCTCAGCTTGCCCAGGTTCGCGCCTGACTCCCGGATGCGGTTTAGAACTTCCGCCTTGCTGGGCAGATTGGCCATCGATCGTTCATAAAACACAAACGAATCGGCGAGCGGCATCCCACCCGATGCCTGCGTCTCAGCGCTGACCGAAAGCGCGACGAGCGGTATGTCGCGAACGAACGTCGTGCCTTCACTGTTCAGGTAGAGCGTGTGTCTGAAACTGACGCGCAGATCGACTTTGGAACTGAAGATGTCGGGCATCTCGCGGAATGCGGCCGATAGCTCGCGCACCAACGCATCTGCTTCAAGACGGTTGAACCCTGGAACCTCAGTCGTCGCGGTCAAGCTGGCAGCATTGACGCGACTGAAGTCAGCCAAGTCTTCGCTGCGTGTTTTGTTTTGAAGGGCGGCCCGCTTTTTCGAAAGATCTTCAACAGCTTTTTTGTAAGCCGCGTCTGTGGCTAGCCAGATTTGGCGGCGAATCGCCTGGTAATCATCTTCGAGGGGAAGGTGGAAGCTCCCGCCATACACCGAGCCAATCGGACCGCTCGCAAACGAAGGAGCAGCCAAAAAATTGGTGTTGTCAAACGCGTAATCGCCTACTCTCAGCTCGACGCTCAACCAGCGTGTGCGGCTCGGAGTAGAGGTGCTCAGCAGACTCCCAAAAGAGGCGGAAGCTCCGGACCTGACAACCTCGTCTACTCGGTAAGCGATGAAATAGGGCTTCTCCAGTTTCTCGAGTTGCAGCTTTTGCATCGAGCGGGCCAACTCGTCTTTCATCGCCTTCAGCACTACGTCGTCGCCGGCCTCGACGCTGATGGTGGCCAGCAGAATGCCAAGGATCACGCAGGTGGCTGCTTTCCAACATATCCGCGACCTTTTTGAAGAAATCATTGCTCGCTACCTCTTTTCCTGGATTGGAGCTTCGAGAACCGGCAGCCGATCTTGCGACTTCTCTTTCTTCTGTACTTCGATCTGCGAAATCAGCACGGACGGGGAAACTGCCGAGACGGGCACGCCCCCAGACTCAGCCCCACAGATCCCGTTGAACACTTTCACCTGGTTATCTCCCGCAACCAGTTTGCTGAATGCGGCCAATGGTGTTCCGATCAGATCCACGCCTCGCACCAGCTCTTCTCTTCCGTCCGGATAGATGCGGTAAACCATCACCGGCAACACGTTGAAGGCGTTGGGAATCGTGCGCCCAGTCAAAGTAAAGCCGCCTTGGATGTCCTCGAACCACAGGCCGAACGGTTTGTTCTGACGAGTGACTTCTGCGATCAGCATTTTCTTAAGTTCGGCGTTCGATACTGGATGGGCCACCTCCACAATCAGGATTGACTGCCGCGACACGGGCGCAAGTCCCGGCTGGCTTCGGCCATGTCCGTTGGAGTTCGAGAATCCTTCTATCGGGCTCCGCGACATCAGAAAGTTTTTGAACACGCCATTCTCCACGGCGACCACGCGTCTGGCTTTCACCCCCTGATCGTCGTAATCAAATGTCCCGACCAGATCGGTCCCACCCATTCGCTTCTGAGTCGGATCGAAATAAACCGAGAAGTCTTCCGGCAACACTTTCTCGTTAATTTTTTTTCTAAATGTCTGGCCTTCCTGGGCGGCCTTTTGCCGATGTCCTTCAATGCGATGGCCAAACACTTCATGGAAAAAGACGCCGCTGGCCCGCCCGCTGAGAATTGCCGGGCCTGTAAACGGGTCGACCACTGGAGCCTTCCGCAGGGCTTCGAGGTCGCGGATCATTTGCTCGACAATCCCCATCACCTTCGCATCGTCGGGCAGGCCTTCCGGTGTGAAAGCGAAAAAGGACTCGTACCGTGGCAGCTCCATGCCGTCATCTGACTTCGTTACTGCCGATAAGAACAACTGATACTGAGGATCAGATGTCTGAATTTCCGAGCCCTCGCTGCTTACAAACCAACGCGTCTCAGCTCGCGCGCTAAACGAAGCTTGCGCCACGTAGATCTTCGGATCCCTTGCAAACGGCGCGGTATATTTGCGGATCTTCGCTTCCCACGCTCGCGTGTCGGCGGTAAGGGTCGCGAGCTTACCTCCGAATTTCTCCGTCGGTTCTTTGGAGAAGTCAGCAGATTTGTCGTCACCTTCGACTTTGAGTTGGACGTTCGCGCGTACCTTGGTCAAGCGTTCGATGGCCTGTTTGTACTTTCGATCGGTCTGTAACCAAAGCATGCTGCGAATTGCCGCGGGATCGTCGTCGATGGGGATTTGAGTGAGCGAAAAGCGATCACTGAAGTCGAACATGCTCGAACCGCCGCGGATCTCGTGCGTGTTGTCCAGCGAGTAGTCACCTACCCGCAGGTCGACACCGAGCAGTCGGCTGCGCGACTCGTGGCTGCCGGTAACATAACCAAAGGATCCAGAAACGGTTACGGCGCGCTGATCCGTCACTTCGTAGCTGATGAAATACGGTGGCTCAGACTCTTTCTTTAGCGCCGCCAGCGATCGCGTCAGTTCAGCCTTCATCGTCTGCAGCATGTGTGAAGGTTGTCCCGTCTGCGGTCGAACGGGCGCGGGCACAGCGACGATAGCGACGGCGAAGAAAGCAGCGGCAAAGCGGCATCGCAGCATAGTCGAGTTTTGCATTGTGTCATTCTCAGGCGCTTTTGGCTCTGTTAGTCAAAGTGAAGAAAAAGCTTCGGTTTTTCAATGAAAAGAAGCGCGTTAGATTGTGGCTCTGGAGCGAATGAGGTTCCACAACCGATCAGAAGTTTCTCGCTTGGTCAGAGGTCGGACGATATGGCAGTCGACGGTTCTTGTCAAGAGCATAACTTCAAGGCTCACCAATCAGGAATCAACCATTCCAGTCGAGCAAGTTTCCTCAACAGCCTCCACGCTTAGCCACCAAAAAGGTTCCAAACAAATTCCTTTTCCGCCTCACGGATCGCCTCGTGTCTTATGGATTGGAGTTAACGCCTTCGAAGGAAAGCTTGCCGAACTACATGCGCGTTTGGAAGCAGAGTGTGAGACCGCTGGCTTCACCCAAAGAGTCGCGTCGCTTTCATCCACACCTGACAATCGCCCGGCTGCGCAAGCCTGAGCAGGCACGCACGCTGGCTGCTGCACACAAAGCGATGGAAATCGTACCTGCTGAGATCCAGGTCTCGGAGTTATTGGTAATTAGAAGCGAACTTTCAAGTGCCGGTTCGAAGTATACGGTGATCTCTCGATATCCCCTCGTCCAACGATAGCCGCACTCCAAACTACTTCGGCAACTCTCGCGGCCTTGGAGGCGGCGGCGCTTCCCCGCTCTGTCCGCCGGTCGCCGCCAACACTTCCTTGATCGCTCCGACACTAGACAGCATCGACGCAGTTTCGATCGGCATGAAGATCACTTTCGAGTTATTGGTTTTGGTCATATCGCGCAAGCTATCAATGTAGCGCGTGGTGATTAGATATTGACCCGGGTCGCCGTTAGGAATCGCCTGTGCGATCCTCGCGATGGCTTCCGACTCCGCCTCGGCATTCCGCAAACGCGCCTGGGCCGCCCCTTCAGCTTGCAGTATGGCCGACTGCTTGTCGCCCTCGGCCCGAGTAACTGCCGCCTGCTTCTCACCCTCAGCGCGCGTGATGGCCGCCTGACGGTCTCCTTCGGCTTGCAGCACCAACGCGCGGCGATTGCGTTCGGCGGTCATCTGCTTTTCCATTGTGATGCGCACATCCTCAGGCGGATTAATGTTCTTGACGTCAACTCGGGTTACCTTGACACCCCATTTGTCGGTCGCTTCATCCAGGATAATCCGCAGCTTTGAGTTGATCTGATCGCGATTCGAGAGCGTGTGATCCAGATCCATCTCGCCCATAACTGACCGCATCCCGGTGATGGTCAACTGCACAATGCCCCCGACCAGATCGTTCATCTCGTAGACGGCTTTAACCGGATCTGTAATCTGCCAGTAGACTACCGAATCCACGTGAATGGTGACGTTGTCTCGCGTAATTACCGGTTGCGGCGGCAAGTCAATATATTGCTCGCGCAGGTCGATCGAAGTCAGACCCGGGCGTGTATTGGTCCAATAAACCGCTCGGGGCCGATCAAGGAATGGAATAAGAATATTCAGACCGCCGCTGGCAACTTTGTCGAACCGGCCCAACCGTTCGACCAGCATCACCGTAGCCTGAGGCACAATTCTGATTGTCTTCACGGCAATAACTAACAGGACGATTCCGATGAACCCGAAGAACAAAAAGGTCAGAACACTAAAAACGGGATCCATAATTTACTCCTCGGCTGTTGGCCCTACAATTGAAGGTGAATCAGAACTTTGGGGTGAAACTATATCGGATCAGACGCACGTGCGCCAAACTTTTGGTTTTCGATAAAGGTTTCTGAGCCCGCGGTAGCGGGCGGCAGCGTAAAGCCTGGGGTGGAGCGCAGCGGAACCCCAGGACCATCAATGCAAAAAAGTCCGCAAAGCCCGCGCAGCGGCCGACAGACTTCGGAGCGTGCAGACTTGCCGACGATACTCAATAATGTCGGTCAATATGTCTGACTCTTACACCAACCTCCTCTACCATATTGTCTTCTCTACGAAGGAGCGACGACCACTAATCACGTCCAAGATCGAACCCCAGCTCTACGATTACATCGGCGGTATCATTCGTGGACTTCGCGGCATCTGTTTGGAACTCAACGGGGCTGCAGATCATGTCCACTTATTAGCGAAGCTTAGACCCGACTGCGCTTTGTCGGACATTCTGCGTGAGCTCAAAGCAAATGCAAGTGGGTGGATGCATGAGGTCTTTCCTGAACTTAGTGATTTCTCATGGCAACGCGGGTACGGTGCATTCACGGTGAGTCAGTCAAACGTGGAACAGGTAAGCCAATACATTCGACGACAAATGGAGCACCATCTGAAGGTTTCATTCCGAGACGAATTTATTCAATTTTTGAAGGCCAATGGCATTGAGTATGACGAACGATACATGTGACAAATCCGCTGTCGCCCGCTACGCGGGCTTTGCGGACATTTTTAAAGTGATCCTGGGGTTCCGCTGCGCTCCACCCCAGGCTTTACGCTGCCACCCGCTTCGCGGGTTTAGGATCACGCCAAAAGCCGCCTCATAGACTTCTTTAATGTGTATCGGCCACCGCCTCTTCAATAATCGCCGCAGCCGCCAACACAGTTTCTTCCTCAAACGGTCGCCCAATGATTTGAACGCCAATCGGCATTCCATCAGCCGATCGGCCGGCGCGAACCACTGCAACCGGCAGGTCGAAAACGTTGAACGTCTGTGCATAACCAAAAGCGCGAAACACACTCACTGTCTGATCGCGGATCACGACCTTGTGAGCATCGTGCGGTAGTGCAGGTGTCGCCCCGACCGGCGCGATTATCAATGGAACGTCTTCCATCCACCGAACAAGTTTCTCCCGTAACACATCGCGTTCCAACCATGAGCTTATGTAGTCATCGAGCGAGGCAGTCGGCGTGTTGTCGGCGGTAGCCAATCTCCAACGTATGAAATCGCCGGCTGTCTCCATGTGTCCGGCATAAATCTCCCGGAGCAATACCACAGTAGTTCGGGAAAAAAGCTTGAGCCAGAGGTCATGGCCCAATTCAACACCCGGCGGCCGCGCTTCTTCGTTAATTAAACCGGCAGCAGTTAAAGCCGTTGCCGCAGCTGCAACTGCCTGCCCGGTCTCTTCGGTGACCGGAGAAACCCCGTCGTCGATATAGCTGCTAAACCGCCAGCCCATCATCAACGTCCGACTCTTCTCAAAAGTAGTTTCAGATACGTTCGGGGTTGCGAGTCCAGCAAGCACATTGAATAAAAGCTTGAGGTCGCTCGCAGATCGCGCCATTGGGCCAATTACAGAACCGAGCGAATAAGGACCCTTGCTGGGAGGAAACTGACCACCTCCCGGCACTCGCCCGACAGTCGGTTTCAACCCCGCGATACCGCAGAAATGAGCTGGGATTCGAATTGAGCCGGCCAGGTCGCTGCCTATTCCACCTGGGGATATGAACGAAGCAATCGCAGCGGCCTCACCGCCGCTCGATCCGCCAGGCGTCAGTAAGGGATCATGCGGATTGTTGGTACGGCCGAAGACGGGGTTGTCCGCGGTGTAGTCCATCGCCATCTCGGCAGTGTTGGACTTTCCCAGGATGATTGCACCGGCAGCTTTGAGCCGAGCGACTGCCTCAGCATCGCGCTCCGGCACAAAGTCGGCGTGCACCGCTGAACCGCTGGTTGTCCTCAACCCATTGGTCTCGATTGTGTCCTTGATCGTAAGAGGTACGCCATGAAGTGGACCAGGCACATCACCGCGGACCACGGCGGCCTCGGCTTCTCTGGCTTTCTCGAGAACGTCCGGAGCCAGCGTCACTATCGCGTTGAGGGTCGGATTAATCTCGTCGATGCGATCCAGATATGCCTGCACAACTTCAACCGGAGAAATCTCACGACTGCTGATTAGCGCCGCGAGACTCGTTATGGACTTTTCGGTTAGTTCAGTCATGTCTGTAAGAACTCTAAACAACCTGTCAGGATATTGTGCCTTACGCGAAGCGATCTCATCACACCGCGGCTTTAAGAGACTGTATGAAAACTAGCGAGGCCCGCTTCAGCCTGAAGGGCTGTCAGATAGTAGCCGGTGGTCGGAGCGTACCGCAGACCACCGGAACAACCGACCGTTCGCGCACCCTGGAGGGGTGCCAGCGATTTCTGCCACCCTTTCTGGGTGGAAATCATTTGCGTTATGATCCGGTGGTCTCCACTGCGCGCCGACCACCGGCTACTATCTGACAGCCCTTCAGGCTGGGACACCACCCACTCTTGTGAAAACATTGTAGGGGTGGCACTCCGTGGCCACCCCTTCTTAAGGCACCTCAACTTCCGAGGATGTCGCAACCTCAACGAGGGGTGGCCACCGAGTCCGGTTTGACAGGCGCTCAGGACTACCAGATCAGCATTGAGCCGCAGG
>JANNJZ010000565.1:0-4736 GCA_031396065.1 Pyrinomonadaceae bacterium
ATTGGCACGGCAGCCTGCCTCACCGGTGAGGATCCAGCTAACGTGCGTCAGATACCTGACCTGTCCGGTCTCAAGAGTGAAGTGGTCATTCAAAGATCGCATCGCTTTCTCTATGATCACGCGATTCGGAACTGCGGAATCAGATTCGTAGAGGTTGAAACGGTCGCCGAACTCGAGAGTGCCATCAGCGGTCACACCGCAATGATGCTGTACTTCAACGACAACGAGCCAAAGGGCAAAATCAGGGCTGAGGAATTCGTTGCTCTTGGCAAGAAGTATGGTATTCCCACCTTCAACGATGCGGCCGCCGATGTGCCACCGACAGAGAACCTCTCGAAATTCCTGAGGATGGGTTTCGATCTCGTGACCTTCTCCGGAGGCAAGGGAATGCGTGGACCACAAAATGCCGGACTGCTACTCGGTCGTAAAGATTTGATCAAGGCCGCCAGATTGAATTCCTTGCCCAACGGTGATGCGATTGGGCGCGGATATAAAGTCAGCAAAGAGGCGATCCTCGGGATGGTGGTTGCGCTAGAGATGTTTCTCAAACGCGACGCCGAAGCCGAAACAATGGAATGGGAACGGCGGATGAAACTGCTGGCTGATAGTCTGGCAGACCTCGAAGCGCTCAAAGTGGAGATCTTCACTCCAGCAATTGCCAATCATGTTCCGCATCTGAAGGTCACCTGGAATCAAGAGTGTCTCAAAGTTTCAGCCGACGATATTCGTCAACAGTTGCGCACCGGGGCAGTTTCGATCGAAGCGATTCCTATGTATTCGTATGAGCCTGCCGGGGATTGTGAGGAGATACGATTTGGCGTTTGGATGATGCAGCCGAACGAAGCAGAAATTGTGGCCCACCGACTGCGGGAAGTGTTTCGACAGCCCGCGGTAGCGGGCTAGCTGGATTTGATCGTTGACCGACTTTTTGCGCAAATCATGGCTGATGAAAAAACTTCCCTGGTTCGGGGACTGACGGCGAGCGGCACGACGCTGCTGGTGATTGGTACCGTGATTGGCACTGGAGTCTTCCTGAAAAGTGCCGTGATGGCCCAGGAAGTCGGAAGTCCCGCACTGGTGCTGGCTGCCTGGGTGGCCGCAGGTTTTCTCTCGCTGGCCGGGGCTTTGAGTTATGCAGAACTGGGTGCAATGCTCCCTCACGCCGGAGGTGAATATGTCTACCTGCGTCGCGCTTACGGGGAAGCGCCGGCATTCCTTTATGGCTGGACGCGATTCAGTGTTGCGTCAACCGGCGCTATCGCCGTGCTCGGAGTTGGTTTCGCTACCTTCTTGTCCGCGGTCTCGCCCCTGACAACCGTTTGGCTCGAGCACAATTACACTTTGCTGGGCCAGGAAATCCATTGGCAATTTGGCACCAAACAGATCGTAGCGGTCGCAGCCATCCTGTTTTTCTCCGCCATAAACTGTATTGGCATTGTCTTTGGCGGCCGGGTGCAATCCGTGTTGACGCTGCTCAAGGTGCTGGGGATTGTGGTTATTGTGATTGGCGTCTTTTCGCTGTCAGGAACTGCAACCTGGGCAAATCTGAAGTCGGCCGCAGGCAGCACAAAGGTCACCGGCATTTCAGCTTTCGGGGCAGCGATGCTCGCCGCGTTGTGGGCTTATGATGGCTGGAACGCTATGCCGATGGTTGGCGGGGAAGTTCGCAACCCGGAGCGCAACATACCCCGGGCGTTGATTGGCGGCATGCTCGTCGTTATGGCGATTTACTGCCTCGCGAATCTAGCGTATTTTTATGCGCTCCCGTTTGTGGAAGTGGTCTCGTCCAGTTCAACCGGTCATCCCCATGCGTTGCCGGTAGCAACTAAAGCCGCGCAAACATTCCTTGGCGACTGGGGCGGAAAGCTCATCTCGATCGCCTTTATTCTTTCAGCGCTCGGAGCACTCAATGGGTTGATCCTATCCAGCGCGCGAGTGCCTTTTGCTATGGCACGCGACGGCCTCTTCTTCTCCCGCCTCTCGGAAGTGAATGCGGGTTCACACGTGCCCGCGTGGTCCATTATCATCCAGGCAGTCTGGGCGAGTGTCCTGGCCGTTTCCGGCTCCTATGATCAGTTGACCGATTACGTTATTTTCGCCTCTTGGATCTTTTACGGAATGACCACGTCGGCGGTTTTTGTGCTGCGGCGAAAGATGCCTGATGCACCTCGCCCATATAAGACGTTGGGCTACCCGTTCGTCCCGGTCGTCTTTGTACTGGTAGCTTTTTGGCTAACAATCAATACGCTCGTGACCCGGCCAGTTGAGTCAGCCACCGGGCTGGCACTGATCGCACTTGGGCTTCCTGTTTTTGTTTACTATCGTTATCAGCGGCAGCGGAAGGTGAAGTCGAATTGATCCGAGAGCAATAAGCCACAGATAAACGCAGATTTGCACGGATCAGCAAGGACACTAAAACTGAAATCGCTAAAGCCCAATTCGTTTTGCGTTTAGATCCGTGTCTATCCGTGTTCATCTGTGGCCCATTCTTTTATGACCGAGAGCAATAAGCCACAGATAAACGCAGATTTGCACGGATCAGCAAGGACAACTAAGACTGAAATCGCTAAAGCCCACTTCGTTTTGCGTTTAGATCCGTGTCTATCCGTGTTCATCTGTGGCCCATTCATTTATGACCGACAACTCTCAAGAACGACAATTGATTGCGGCAGCGAATGCGGCGAAACCAGTTGGCCCATACAGTCCGGGCATACTTGCTGGCGAGTATCTGTTTATTTCAGGGCAGGGAGCCCGCGATGCCGCTGGCAGAATGACGGAAGGCGTTGATGCACAGACGCGGCAATGCCTCGAGAATGTGAAAGCCATTGTTGAGTCGGCCGGGTTAAATCTAAAGCACATAGTCCATCTCCAGCTCTACCTGGAACACATGGAAGAATTTGAAATAGTGGATCGAGTTTATGCTGACTATTTTCCAGAGGATCCACCCGCGCGGGTTGTGATAGGCGTAACCAGGATGCCGGTGGGGACGCCGGTGGAGATGACTGCGCTCGCGGTTCGGGATCTGAGTTCAAAAGAGATTATCAAACTCAACAGTCTGCAACCGCTGGGTCATGCCAGTTCGGCCATCGCGGTTGCAAACAAGGTCTTTCTTTCGGCCGTTTACGGCCCCACGCTCGCTGAAGCTGAAACGGGTCTGACGCTGGCCCTGAACGAGGCGGCTCTGGGCCACGAGGGGATTGTCTTCCGAACAGAATACGCTACGACTCTCACGGGATGGGGCGGGGCCGTAGCGATGATTCCGGTCCAAAAACTTCCATCGATGTTTGGGGCAGCGATCTCAGCTATTGCACTACGCGGTGAACCACCGACCGGTGATGCGTCCGCTTTCTGTCGCTCCGATGGAGAAATGATCTACTGTACTGCACAGACCAGTGTCACTCCGGGCGCGGAGACCATTCAGGGGCAGGTTCAGGGTGTGATGAACAAACTGCAAGGTGAACTTCAGCTGCACGGCACAGACTTGGCCCACGCGGTGGTCTGCAATATATATCTGGATGACATTGACGAGTTCAAACTGATGAACCAAACCTACGCAGCCTTCTTCACGGACTTAGCACCGACCCGGACCACAGTACAACCATTCCCTTCAACTGACCGCACCTTAGGCAATGCTGCCCTCGTGAGAATTTCATTGTGGGCCATCAAGGAGAAGGGGTAACTGGTGTTGGGTGGTTTCTAAAGTCATCGGTAACAATGAGCAGCAGTCCCATGAAGTCAGTACCACCTCGCGCTACCGAGGATGTGTGAAAACTAGTTTGTAGGGGTGGCACTCCGTGGCCACCCCTACAATGATTCCACACAGTCTCGACCGCGTGGTACTGAGGCCAAGTCGTCAAGCGCGCAACCTATTAACCTAAGCTGTTCCATGGAGCAAACACTTGCCTATGGAGTGACGACTCGGAGTACACTCAGATGTTCGTCGAGTCGCTGGCCTTTAGTAAACTTATGACACAAAAGCTCATCCTGGCGGGTATCCTCGCCGTTTCAACAATGAATGTCTCGGCGCAAACTGCGCCCGCCAACGCCGTCTTTTGGGGGGAACTGCAGAAGCTCTGCGGAAAGGCCTTCCTGGGTGCGGTGGCCGCGGCCCCGGCCGATGATACGACGTTTAAAGACAAGGCTCTCGTGATGCACGTTCGTTCATGCGAAAAGGATCGCATCCGCATTCCGTTCGTGGTTGGCGACGACCGCTCGCGCACGTGGGTGTTGACCCGTAATGAATCCACAATCTTGCTGAAGCACGATCATCGCCACCAGGACGGCACGCCGGACAAGGTGACGATGTACGGCGGTTTGACGACGAACGTTGGCATGCCGACACGGCAGGTGTTTCCGGCCGATCAGGAGACCGTTACCATAATCCCGGCGGCCGCTACCAACGTTTGGTGGATCGATCTCGTTCCCGGCGAACACTTCAGTTATAACCTTCGCCGAATGGGCTCAGAAAGATTTTTCAGCATCAAATTCGACCTGAAAACGCCGGTCAAGGCACCTGAGGCTCCCTGGGGCTGGAAAGACTAACGCCCCCCTTGTATCCAACGACACTTGCGTTGGCAGATGTCGCGCCCTTCTTCCTCGTTTCGTTTAGAAAGTGCACTTGTGCACCCGTCGGTCTCAAGAAACAAACTATGATCAAAATCCCTGCTTGTGCGGTTATCGCAGGGGTGCACAAGTGCACTTTCTAAACGAAACGAGGAAGAAGGGCGCGACATCTG
>JANNJZ010000569.1:0-5087 GCA_031396065.1 Pyrinomonadaceae bacterium
TGACGCCGCCTTTGGTCCAGGCAAATGAAACGCCCGATCATAGGGTTGCCCTATGAGCCGGTTACTTGATCTCTACTCACCGAAGCGGCGTCAAGCCGCCGCGGACCAAAGCGGCGTCGAGCCGCCGCACTCCAAACAGAGTGGAAACTACCTTCTTGCCTTTTTCCAGTCAAACATTCAGACGACTATGGCCGGCAAAGAACGAGCTGGCGATTGACCTACAACCCGAAGCGATCCGAACACCTCAGTGGCGACGCCGGATGGCGATGATTTGTTTCGTCATTTTTCTGCTAGCCATCGGCGTCAGACTCTTTCACTGGCAAGATAATCGGCCAATCTTTCCCAAACTCTTTACCGGCATGGTCGAGCACTACAAATCCAACGCTCGACTTCTCCTCAATGGCCACGTCGCCGGCTTTCTCACTGGTCCAGCCCCGCCAGGCGATGCGAACATTCTGACATACCCTCCCGGTTATCCCATCATAATGGCGGTGGTCTTCAAGGTGTTTGCGGAATCAGATGCGGCCCTGCGCCTCTTCCAGATTATCTGTGACGCCGGCGCGGCAGTGTTCATTTTCCTTATTGCTGCTGAGCTGTTACCAGTAAAGACGGCGGCAATTGCCGGAACCCTGGCCGCAACGTCGCCGCAACTTGCTTACTACTCTCTTATCCTCATACCGGACTCGCTCGCCACCCTGCCAATCCTGATAGCCGTCTTACTCATCATTCGGGCAAAAAAGAGTAACAGCTTTCTGGCGCTAGTGGCAGCAGGAGTATCCGTTGGCGTCTCTTGTTGGCTCAGATCGAATGCCCTGATGCTGGCGCCGTTCTTTGCTGTCGTGCTGCTGGTGATATTGGACCGGGCGCGCCGGGTGCGCTACGCCATAACCCTCGTTGCCGTTACCATCCTCGTCATCGCGCCCATCACCATTCGCAATCTGGTAGTGTTCCATCATTTCATTCCGCTCTCGCTCGGCGTGGGCCAAATGCTCAATTTCGGTATCGCTGACTTTGACAAGGAAAGAAGATACGGGTTGCCGGGGACCGATATTGAAATCGTGACCAACGAGGCCACAGAGTACAACCGACCTGAATATGCCGCCTCTCTTTTCGGAGAGGACGGAATCGAGCGAGACAAGCAACGCACGGCGCGCGCTTTGGCAGTTGTACGTGCGCATCCGGTTTGGTTTGCCGGAGTAGTTCTGCGACGCGCGGCTTCTATGTTGCGACTCGAAAGGGTGCACCTTATCGCAACGACGCCTGGAGTTATGTCCAGACTCATTAAGCCAGAGGAAGCCAGGCCGGACTGGTCGCGAGGGCCAGCAGAGTTAGTTGGGCCAGGTCTTACGGACCTCACTGGCCAGACGCAAGTGAAGAGTTCTCTCTCTCCTGATGGCCAGGCTCTGATCCTGGAGAGCGACGTTCCGGCCATAAACCATCAGATCGTCTCATCGCCGATTTCGGTTGAGCAGAACACCGATTACCTGCTGCGGATCCCCATCCTGGTCGAACAAGGTAACCTCGTTATCAATATTACAAACACTGAAGGCACGCAACGTTACGGTTCGACACCAGTGCTTAGTCCACTTGAGAGGATAAAGCAAACTGATCAGTCGCTGGACGTGCATCAGGTAGCCTTCGTCACCAAGGACACGGATCAGATTTCTCTATTTCTGAATAATGTTGAGCGCAGGGGCGGAAAAACGGTTGTCAGACTCGGAAGGCCCGAACTATTCCGACTTGGACCAGCGTCATTTCTCTGGACGCGCTATATCCGCGTCCTCATCAACGGTGGGCAACGCTTTTTCATCACCGCCTGGATATTGTCGTTGGCCATCATAGGCATTGCTCTGCTCTGTCTGGCAGGTCGAGGTCGCGACATTTTCATTCTGTTGGCCGTTCCCGCCTACTATCTTTGTTGTCAGTCATTCCTGCACACCGAATATCGTTACGTGCTGGCGGCGCAGCCGTTTGTCTACGTGCTGGCCGGAGTCACGCTTTACTTTCTGTGGCTCACAATTCGTCGGTTTATCGATAAGAGTTTTAGCTAACGACAACTGCCGGATATCACGCTTTGGTCGGCCCTTCTTTCGGCCTGAAGGGTCCGGTCGAAAAGTGAAACTCTGTGCCGCCTCTGTGTTCTCTGTGTCTCTGTGGTGGTGCAGGTCCGGAAAAGAGTTCACCACAGAGGCACAGAGAACACAGAGGCGGCACAGAGAAAGACATATCGATCATCGAAGAAGGATAGCTAGGTCGGGAGTGAGGCCGAATTTCAGGCAATCAACCAAAGCGTCAAAACCAACCAGCCAACGATCGCCGCCATGATGTGGTAGTCGCGAAAGATCTCCAGTGCCGGATCTGATCCCATGCTTTGATTGTGGAGTGAATAGATGTAGCGAAAAATGGCATACATCACAAACGGCACGGTGTAGATTAACGATTCAGTGCGGTGCACTCTAATTGTCTGTTCATTCATGGTGTAAAGACTGTAGGTCAGAACCACGCAGGTCGAGGTGATGACGATCAGTTTATCCAGCAAGACGGGTTGATAACTTGCCAGTACTTTCCGGTCCCCGGTGCTTCCGTCCACCGACGCGTAGAGCTCGGCGCGGCGCTTCGCAAAGCCGAGGAACAGCGCCACCATCAAGCCACAGAGCAATAGCCACTGCGAAGGCGCAATCCCTACGCCCGTAGTCCCCGCCAAAATTCTCAGCATGAATCCGCTGGCGAGCAGGAAGACGTCCAGCAACACAACGTGCTTGAGACCCAGTGAGTAACCTACGTTGATGACGACATATACGGAGAGTATGAGCAGGACCCGCAGCGACACCAGGTAACCCAGCACCAAACCGATGGTCCAAAGGAACAACATCAAGGAGGCCGCTACGCCCGGCGCTACGGTTTTTGCTGCGAGTGGTCGGAGTTTCTTTTGCGGATGATTAGCATCCTGCCCCCGATCCATCAGGTCGTTGATAATGTAGACGCCGCTGGCCACCAGCGAGAAGGCAATGGCCGCCATCACCACCTTCACCACCATTTGACGATCATGCCAGGCACTGGCGAACAGGAGGCCCATGAAGACAAAACAACTCTTCACCCACTGGCGTGGCCGCATGAGCTTTATCAGATTGATGGCAATGTTCATGAGAACTGGACGCGATTGAAAGCAGCCTGAGCTTGTCTCTAAGCGTGGTTCTGCGGCTTGGCCACCTTCCGTGCGGTGAGGCTCTGCCTCACCGGCACCTCTGTTTATTTCGAGGCTATGCCTCCGGGCGACGTCAGAGGCACAGCCTCGAAGAATGAAACCGCTATCGGAAAGGCCGAGCCTTTCCGCACGGAAGGCGGCAGAGCCGCGAAGGCTATCACCCACCGCAGCTCGGCTAACTCTCTGTTTTACCCAGATTCAAGTCATCGCATTTTCGTGCCGAGTTCCAACATGCGTGACAGATCGGAGCTGAAGCGATTCATTGGGTCAACCTGCGCTTTAATGCGTTCCCACTCGGCGACGCGCGGATACATCGTTCTAAAACTCTCGGGCTTGAGGTGCGGGTTCTTCGCCAGGTAAATCCGTCCGCCATGCTCCAGGACGATCTCATCCAGCCGATCGAGAACCGTGAACAGCTCTGGATTGGTTACCGGCAAATCAATCGCCAGAGTATAGCCCTCCATGGGAAAGGAAAGCAGCCCGCTGCCGGCCGGCCCGAAGCGCTTCAAGACGCCGAGGAAGCTGGCGCGACGGCTGTGGGCCAACTCCTCAAGTAGTATCCGCAGTCCGCGGGCGGCCGTAGTTGGCGGAAAGACACACTGGTACTGCACAAACCCACGCCGGCCATACACCCGGTTCCAGTTTCCGACGCTATCGAGGGGATAGAAAAACCTGTCGTAGTCAGAGATGAAGGGTTCCTCAGACCTTGCCTGCGACCAATGATAGAACTGATTAAATGCCGCGCCGGTGAACGAATTTAGCAGTCCCGAGGGAAGATCAAAACTCAGATTGAACCGACGGCGCGGCTCCAATCGCAATGGATTCTCCGCCCTACCCCGCAAACCGGCGACAGCAGCATGGTGACCGCGCATGAGCACGCCCCGCCCCAGCGAGCGACCTCTGGCCAAACAGTCGATCCAGGCCACACTGTAATGGTCGTCCAACCTCTGGTCCTCGAGCATGGTCAGCAGGTCGTCGAGGTCTACGGCTCGGCGATGATCGACGACGAGGTATGCGGTCGCTATTGGGAGTAGTCGGAAAGCGACCTCGGTGATAATGCCGGTCAGGCCCATGCCGCCAACGGTGGCCCAAAACAACTCAGCACCTTGTTGCGGCGAACACCGCCTGCGACTGCCGTCAGCTAACACGATCTCCAGTTCCGCGACGTGGGCGCCAAACGCTCCGTCGCGATGGTGATTTTTCCCGTGGACATCAAAAGCCACGCACCCACCCAACGAAACGAATTTCGTGCCGGGAGTGACGGGCGGAAACCAACCGCGGGGAACAAACTCGTCGAGCACTTTCGCGAGGGTAGTCCCCGCCTCTGCTCTGAGAATCCCGGTGGTCTCATCGAAGGCGATCACCCGATCGAGGCGCTCGCCAAGCATTACCAGACCGTCCTCGGACATCGCCGCGGAGTTATAACTACGTCCTTGTCCGCGGACGATCATATGCCCGCTCGCCGGAGGCACAGCTTCGCTCGTCTGTTCCGGACGGGTGACGGTTGAGAGCCGGCGCAGATAACGGCCCCATCCCGAAAGTTCTATGGTTTCAGTTTTCGCCATTGTTGGAGCGCAGGCATCCTGCCTGTAGCGCGCGCCGCGCGGCCAGTCTAGGTTGTGACCCAAGAGCGTGCAACCAGTTATTTCCCCAAGTTGAAGAAACTGTTGGGGCGGGACAATAAACGGTCTTCTTAGTCCGCTGCGGACGAATGACAATAGCCCAGCAGTTCACTGCTGGGATGAGGATCGAAAAGATTCTAGCGAGGCTCCGCCTCAGACCGACCAGACGTGTGTTTGTATTTTCGCCGCGGATGAGTTTGTCTCTAAGCTTGGTTCTGCGGCTTTGCCGCCTTCCGTGCGGTGAGGCTCCGCCTCACCGG
>JANNJZ010000549.1:0-2486 GCA_031396065.1 Pyrinomonadaceae bacterium
CCTCCGCTTGGCGCAACTTTCTACCCTGTGGTATCTTGGCTGGCTTTCAATCAGTCAAGTTTTTCGCCTTCATTAGGCCCCGAAAGAGGAGCAGAAGAAAGTATGGCTACGTCTAGCGCAAATGCGGTTACAAATGGCCAATCGTCAGGCCGCGTCGTGCAAATTATTGGTCCGGTAGTTGACGTCGAATTCGATGCGGGACACCTCCCGCCCATCTATCAAGCTCTCAGGATCGTATCCGAGGGTTTTGATGTCCCCACCCCAGTCGACCTGATTGCAGAAGTGCAGCAGCACCTTGGCGAAGGCCGCGTGCGCACGGTTTCTATGTTGCCGACTGACGGCATGGTCCGGGGAATGAAGGCAATCGACACTGGCGGTCCGATTACCATGCCGGTTGGCGAGGGAACTTTAGGCCGTGTGCTCAATGTCATAGGCGAGCCGGTGGATAACCTCGGCGCCGTCAAGCACACCGAGCGCTACCCGATTCACCGTCACGCACCCAGCTTTGAAGAGCAATCGACCGAACTGCAGATGTTTGAGACGGGCATCAAGGTAATCGACCTGATTCAACCATTCGTCCGCGGCGGCAAGATTGGGCTTTTCGGCGGCGCCGGCGTCGGCAAGACCGTTATCGTGATGGAGTTAATCAACAACATCGCGAAGGCCCGTTCGGGTTTTTCGGTTTTCGCTGGAGTGGGTGAACGAACGCGCGAAGGAAACGATCTATTGCGCGAGATGGTCGAATCTCAGGTGATTCAGTTTGGTGACGCTTTTAATAAGCACTTCCACGATACCGGCGAGTTCGACATGACTAAGGTCGACATGAACGCGCTGGAGCAATCGAAGGTAGCACTGATCTACGGGCAGATGACTGAGCCGCCCGGAGCCCGTTTGCGAGTGGCGCTGTCAGGGCTGACGGTCGCTGAGTATTTTCGCGACAAGGGTCTCGACGTACTGCTGTTTATCGACAACATCTTCCGCTTCACCCAGGCAGGTTCGGAAGTGTCAGCTCTACTCGGGCGCATGCCTTCAGCAGTAGGTTATCAGCCAAACCTCGCCTCAGAGATGGGCGAAATGCAGGAACGGATCACGTCCACGAAGACCGGATCGATTACTTCGATTCAGGCCGTTTACGTTCCCGCCGATGACTATACCGACCCGGCGCCCGCGACGACCTTTGCTCACCTCGATGCGGTGACCGCGCTGTCAAGACAGATTGTTGAGTTGGGCATCTATCCGGCAGTTGATCCGCTCACTTCTTCGTCGCGCATTCTCGATCCGCGCATCATCGGTGAAGAGCACTACAACACGGCGCAGGATGTGAAACGCGTGCTCCAGCGTTATAAAGATTTGCAGGACATCATTGCGATTCTCGGTCTCGACGAACTGTCTGATGAAGACAAGCTCATCGTATCGCGGGCCCGTAAAGTTCAGCGGTTCTTCTCGCAGCCCTTCTTCGTGGCCGCTCAGTTCACCGGACTGGAAGGCAAATACGTCAAGCTGGAAGACACGATCAAGGGTTTCCGCGAGATCGTTGAAGGCAAACACGATGATCTGCCCGAGCAGGCGTTTTACATGGTCGGCACGATTGATGACGCAGTAGAAAAGGGCAAGACTATTGCCCAGTAATTAAAGGATGAAGGACGAAGGATGAAGGGGCAAAGCAGCTTCCCTTAGTCCTTCATCCCTCATACCTCTTCCTTACTTTTATGGCTCAACTCCAACTTGAAGTAGTCACTCCTGAACGTCGCGTCCTTTCCGAAGCGGTTGAATCCGTGGTGGTTCCCGGGGCCGGCGGCGAATTAGGCATACTGCCGGGTCACACCCCGCTGATTTCGCAACTTCAAACCGGCGTCCTCTCGTACACGACCGGCGGCAAAACCGCTCAGCTCCACGTGTCTGGTGGCTTCCTCGAAGTAAAAGATGATCATGTTTCGGTGTTAGCTGAAATCGCCGAGCGGCCTGAAGAGATTGATGCAGCCCGCGCGCGGTTAGCGCGTGAGCAGGTGGAAAAGCAGTTAAATGCCTGGAGCGGATCTGAAGAGGAATTTGAAGTGGCCCGAGGCAGGTTGGAACGCTCGGTAGTTCGCCTACAACTCGCCGGCGGAACGACGAGAAATTAAGACCAGCAGTTCAGGGTTCTAAAACTTTAGTGAGGCTCTGCCTCAGACCGACCAGACGTGTGATGGTATTCTGGCCGCGGATTCTCCAGGGTAAACACGGTGCGTTTGTCCGCATCCATCCGCGACTCCATCTCGGTTTGCAAATCCCGCCTCGGTCTCCGAGTCTCTCTCTGCAAGTCTGTTTCGTTCTGGAGTCTCCCCGGTCCTGCAAGTCTCGCTAGCTCTTACACTCTGAGCTTGTCGCTCACCTAGTTCTGCGGCTTGGCCGCCTTCCGTGCGGTGAGGCTCCGCCTCACCGGCACCGCTATTTATTTTGAGGCTATGCCTCAGCGCGACATCGGAGGCGCAGCCTCAAGGAATGCA
>JANNJZ010000005.1:0-7125 GCA_031396065.1 Pyrinomonadaceae bacterium
TTTAGAAAGCACACTTGTGTGCCCGTTGAATAAATAGGTCAGCGATCGTTTTGGCATCGCACCGGGCGCACGGGTGCGTTCTCTAACCGAAACGCAGAAACATGAGATCGCTGCGCCCGCGAAAATTGCCCGCTTTAGGCAGCGTCGGCCTGCACTCGTTGTGTTTGGGAAAGCGCATTTGTGCGCCCGCTGGTGAGTAAGTCAACGATCGCTTTGACAGCGGATCGGACGCACTAGTGCGCTCTCTCAACGGGACGTAGAAATAAGAGGTCGGGGCTGGTTAACAAACGTCAACCCAAGCCACGTCAGTTAGGTGCTCGGGGTCGGACGCCGCGGTACGATGAGGTTCCCGACGGTGATCTGGACCGCCTTGTCGTCCTGGTTAAGCGTCGTCGTTCGCACTTTGATCACTCCCTGATCCGGACGCGACTTCGACGGTCGCACCTCCAGGACCTCGCTCTCTACACGCAACTCATCCCCGGGTCGGACGGGCCGTGGCCAGCGAAGTTCATCGAAGCCGGCGCCCACGATGCCGCCGAAGGGTTTGATGTCGCTATCGACCAGCAACCGCATGGTGAGGGCGGCGGTGTGCCAACCGCTAGCGGCTAGCCCGCCAAATATCGTGTCGCGCGCCGATTCCTCGTCGAGATGAAACGGCTGCGGATCAAACTCGGCGGCAAAAGCCTTAATGCGCTCCTGGTCGATCTGCAGCCGGGCAGAGCAAAAGGTTTGTCCGGCGGCAAAGTCTTCGAGATATCGGCCAGGCCTTCCCTCAGCCAGAGAATTATCGGTTACCTCCGTATTCATTTCTCGTGACTCTCCTTTACGAATTTATTAATACCCTCTCCAACACTACTTGCGACTTCCTCGCTGAGACTCTTTTTCATACTCCGTTTAGAGCACACTCGTGTGCCCGTCTCGCGCAACCAGAAAGATGATTCAACTGTTCCCGCACGGGCACACAGGTGTGCTCACTAAACAATCATCGGCGGAGGTAGGTCTTCGATAACTCGCAGATGTTATTAAATCAACATGAGGCCGAGGCTCGTTCGTGAACACCACCCCCGTTCGTTTGATTGTAGGGGTGGCACTCCGTGGCCACCCCTCGGTGGCGTTGCGAATCTCCCGAGAATGAGTGGCGCCGAAGACGGCGCCGTGCGGCATAGGCGTTTGCGAAGTCCGCACGGCATTAGGTCCCACCGAAGGTTGGCGCTCACAGCGAACGTTCCCGAGAGTTGACTGTAGCGAAGAGTGGGGCGGCCACGGAGTGCCGCGCCTACAATCAGCCGATCATTAGAGTTAACCTTCTACTTCGCGGACAGGGATGGGTGAAGCTCATTGAGGAATCAGCATTGCACCCTTGTCTCGATGACCGTTGACGTACCAAGCGTTAGCGCAAGTATTTGTTGAAAAACTCGAGGGTGCGCGTCCATGCCAGTTTGGCGGCCGTTTCGTCATAACGCGGCGTCGTGTCGTTGTGGAAACCGTGCTGTTTGCCCTCGTACATGTACAGCGTGTACACCTTGTTGTTAGCCTTGAGTGCTGCTTCATAATTCGCGATGCCGGCATTGACTCCCTGGTCATTGCCCGCGTATTGCAGCAACAGTGGCGCAGAAATTTTGGGGACGTCGGCTACGCCTGCCTGGCGGCCATAGAACGGAACTCCGGCATTGAGATCAGCGCCCAACCGCACGGCCAATTGATTCACCATTCCACCGCCGAAACAAAAACCCACCGCGCCCAGTTTGCCGTTGGAATCCTTACGCGCCTTGAGCCACTTGGCCGCTGCAACGAAATCTTCGGTCATCTTCTTTCCATCTACCGTGCGAAAGGCGGCGCCGCCTTTCTCATCACTACCTGGATACCCGCCGACCGAAGTTAATCCATCGGGCGCAAAGGCGATGAAATTGGCAAGCGCGAGGCGACGCGCTACGTCCTCGATATAGGGATTAAGTCCGCGGTTTTCGTGAATGACGAGCACGACGGGAAGCTTTTTCCCTTTTGCTGGACGGGCCAGATAATCTTTGATCGAGCCGTTTCCGGCTGGGGATTGCACGACTTCGTAGCCTACATTTATGCGTTTGTCATCCGGCGCCACCTGCTGCGCCCACGCGTAGTTGGGGCTCAGGCCCTCGAAGATTGCTGCGACGGTCAGGCCGCCGACAGCAAACTTTACGGCGCGGTCGAGGAAGGTGCGGCGCTCGATGTCGCCGTGCTGGTATTCGTGAAACAGGTCTAACAACTCCTGCGGATAATCGGATGCTACTTTGCGTTCCATTCTTTTCTCCTTGCATGGGATTAAGCGCAGTAAGAGTTAACTCTCCTACCTCGCTGGTTTGTCGGCAAGTGCCGTAAGTTGACAGGTGTTTAGAGCACCTGCTTTAGCCGAGGTTCTTTTCCTCATACGTTCGTTTAGAGGCGGGCACCGCCCACCGGTACGGCGTGGATGACACCATTCAGCCAGGTAAACACGCGTTAATTATTTATCCGAATCGTTTCGCCCATGGCGCACCGGTGGGCAGTGCCCACCTCTAAACGAGCGCATGAGGGAAACAATGCTCGTCGTCGAGAAATCAGCGCGTTGACGCCGCCTGTCCAACTAACTGCGGCAAATCCCTGGGACCAAAAGAAACGTTGTGCTCCGCTCCAAACCGAAGAAGGTCGCCATCAAACTTGAACGTCAATGATGAATAAAACGGCGTTTGGTAAAGAACCAGCTTTACGTTGAATACATCAGCCGCTGACCACGCACCACTGGCGGCGACAAATGGTTGCGCCGGCACGGTCAGAAACTTCTCAAGTCCGTTGGCGAAACCGTTCGGAGTTTTGCGCCATGATCCAATTCCCACAGGTGTGCGCATTTCTCCACGCGCCGTGCGAACGATCAACACCGGGGACGATGAGTTGAAGTCGAACGAGACCGCCTGGATGCCGCGGTCGTTTTCGGGAAACACAAACCACTTGCCGGAAACGCTCGCGGCCAGGGGCATAGTCGGCTGACCAGATGGGATCTTGACCAACAAGCCGGCAAGTTTTGTTTCGAGTTTTTTTCGGGCAATGGCGTTTTCGGGAAGGTGACTCGACTTCATTGCCGGGAGAAGCTTGTCCCAAACAAGATTCATTATGCTTTGCATGTCGCGAACACCGCTGGTAACTGCCACCACCGCATCGAGCTCGGGAATAATCAGGCAATACTGACCGAAAGCTCCATCGCCCCTATAAGTGTTGTGACGGGAACGCCAGAACTGATAACCGTATCCCTGATCCCAATCACTATTCGGCGAGGAACCATTCGAGGTCTGCCTTACGGTCGACTCTTCGATCCACTCCGACGGAATTAGTTGTTTGCCTTTCCATTTTCCTTTTTGCAAATACAATTGACCGAAGCGTGCGATGTCTTCTGTACGCAGTGATAGGCCATAAGCGCCTGCCGTGATTCCCTGCTGATTGGCAACCCAGCTTGGATTGTCGATCCCCAGGGGCCCAAACAATCTCGGCTTGAGATAGTCCAACACAGTCATCCCCGTCACCTTCTGCACAATCGCGGACAACATATATGTAGCCGGCGAGTTGTAGAGGAAATGCGTGCCCGGTTTGAAAGGCACCGGGTGGGTTAGAAACGTCCTGGTCCAGGGTGCGGATTGGGTCAAAACTGGCGCTTCAGTCTGATGGCCCGTGGCCATCCGCAAGAGGTCACGGACCCTCATCGCCTTTAGATTGGGCGACTGCTCAGCGGGAACGTCGTCGGGAAAAAACTTAATCACTTCGTCATCGAGGCTCATTTTTCCTTCCGCTATAGCTAGCCCAACGGCAGCGGAAGTAAAACTCTTACTGAGCGAATAGAGGATGTGCGGGGTAGCAGCATCGTATGGGCCCCACCAACCTTCTGCGACGACAGACCCGTGCCGGACGAGTATGAAACTGTTCATCGTGTCGATCTGCCGGTCGAGAGCGTCGACGAAGTCCAGGATATCGACGGATGAAATACCTTCCCGCTCTGGCGTACTACGGGGTAAGGACCGAGAGTTGTCGACTGCTGCGAGATGTCTACTGGGGTGACGCCGCGGCGATGGCTGCGCCAGAGAAGTCGAGAGAGGCGAAGAGAAGAAGGCAAGGAGAATACAGACAATAAACCTGCGCATGGTTTCACATTTCTCTTTTGGGAATGATTTGAACTAATTCGCTAAACTAAAGTGTTCTGCGAGGCTGTACCCGATTACATTCAGAAATTGCAGGGACTCGTTAGCATAGGCACTTTCGCTGGAACCGTGTCCCGAAATTTGACGGAGTTTCTGCGCAGGAGCGTAACTTGCGCGTCCACTTCTTCAGGTGTCAGTGCAGATTTCGCTGCATGGAATACCCAATCAATGTCCTCATGATAATGGCGCGCTCCTGAAACCTTGACCATTCCATCCTTGATAAACCAAAGATTGAAATTTATCGACATCGTATCTTCAGGGTAATACTCGCCGCCATGCTCGGAAAAGAATTGGCCATCGACGAAATATCTGACCTTCCCGCCGGCCACCTGAGTAATCAGTGTATGCCAACCGGCCTGGCTGCCACCGACGGTTTTAAACACATTGTCTTTCTTCCAATTCGGCTCCGGGCTGAACGTCTCCCAGGTGGTTGAATAAAGTGTTGGTCCATCGATTCCCCAGCCGCCATTGGGCAGATATTCAAAATCCAGTTCGCTATAGTCGAGGTCCATCGCAGCCTTCAACGGGCTAATGGTGTAAAAGCTCTGGACAATCTGATCGCCGGCCGGCCCTGAAACCGGATTGTCCGTAAATCGAACCCGAGCCGCGTAAGTCCCTTCCAGATATTTCCGCTGGTGACATATTTGAGTTTGCGTGGTGTTCGCATTAGGGCCATCAGTAGACGAAGTCATCCGCAAAATGCGATTGCGAGGCTCCGTTGGATCTTTCAGAAATGACACGCCGTGCTCAGACCAGGTTGCGCCAGGTATGCCTGGCCAGCCAGCCTCGGTGCGAACAATCCAACCATGCTTCTTTAGTTCTTTCTGATTGGTATAGGTAAAGTCGTCGAATAGGACCTCTGGTTTTGACTTTACAGATTCAGGCGTTGTTGACGCTACGTCGGGGTTGTTGCTTGCTCCCGCGGAAGATGCGGGCTGCGTCGCAGATGGACCAAGGATGAGAATAACCGCCGTCAAGAACAGCAAGGTTAGGCCGGGCCCACTAACACGTAAGTTATTATGAATTTTCACCGCCATCGCACCTTTGTTTGGATTTTGGAGTTACCTTTAGGCCTTAGAGTTTTACTCTGGTGTACTCTGTGTTCTCTGTGTCTCTGTGGTGGAACAACGGCGAACAAACACTCACCACAGCCCCACAGAGACACAGAGGACGCACAGAGATTCGGAAATTGGGACACTACTATCGAATGTATCTACCCGGCGAAACTCGATGCGGTGTGTCATCTTATCCCGCGGCCAATGCGACAAACAATCCATGGAGGGGGGCTTTTTTTGCAAACCTGGGCTGGAAGTCGCGAACACCCTTGGCGTAATCGATAATCGGACTTGTAAGATTTGCCTCGCGGTCCTTCATCTCGTATCGTACGGCCGCTGCAACAAAAACCAATAAGGATGAAAAAGAGATGATTCATCACGCGATCTCAGTCGTAGGCTTCATGACCTTCGCGGGCATCGCCTGGCTGCTTTCCAGCAATCGACGAAAGATTGCCTGGCGAACGATAGCGTGGGGAGCGGCCCTGCAACTTCTGATTGGTCTGATTATTTTTCGCTTACCTGGTTCTCATCGAATCTTACTCTGGCTAAACGACATCGTGCTGGCCTTGCTCGGCGCGTCAAAGAGCGGTTCGGTGTTCCTGTTTGGACCACTTGCGGCCAGCCCCGGCGAGTCGGGATCCATCGGTTTCATTCTCATCTTTCAGGTTCTGCCAGTGGTAATTTTCTTTGCCGCGTTTACCTCGATGCTTTATCACCTGCGAGTGCTGCAGATATTTGTGCGACTCTTCGCCAGGCTCTTCCACCGCACCATGAAGATCAGCGGCGCAGAATCACTCTCCAGTGCAGCGAACATCTTTGTGGGAATTGAATCGGCGCTCGTAGTCCGACCGTATTTGGAAAGAATGACGCGCTCGGAGTTGTTGCTGGTGTTGACTACCGGTATGGGGACGGTGGCATCGAGCACGCTCGGAGTCTATGTGGCCTTTCTAACCGGAGTATTTCCACAGATAGCAGGTCACCTGATCTCTGCCTCGGTGCTGGCCATTCCTGCTTGCGTGGTCGTATCCAAGTTGCTCATTCCCGAAACGGACACGCCGGAGACGCTCGCAGCCGTTCCTCCGGAAGACGAGTCCAGCCGGTCGAAAAATCTGATCAGCGCAATCATCCAGGGAGCTATGGACGGGCTGAAGCTGGCTGCGGGAATCTCGGCAATGCTGATAGCAATCCTGGGAATCGTAGCCTTGGCCGACAAATTACTCGGCGCCGGGAGTTCGTGGTTCGGAATGACCGAACCGCTTTCGATTGTGAGAATCCTGGGCTGGGTTTTCTATCCCTTCGCCTTTCTGCTGGGACTGCAATCTAGCGACGTAGGAATAGCGGCTCGCTTGTTGGGCGAGCGAGTGATCCTGACGGAGGTGTTCTCCTACAACCATCTGGCCCAGTTAGTTTCCAGCGGGCAGATAACTGATCCCAGGACCGTGGTGATCTTGAGTTACGCGCTCTGCGGATTCGCACACGTGGCAGCGATGGCAATCTTTGTAGGGGGCACGGCGGCACTTGCGCCCTCGCGTCGCGACGACCTCGCCAGCCTTGGCTTACGAGCCTTGCTGGCTGCGACGTTGGCGACACTGATGACTGGTTGCGTGGCGGGCATATTCAGCAGCGGTGAAGGCATGTCGCTCTTGAGAACAGGCTAACGAATGGGTCTGACGCGAAGACTCTTAGGTTGCAGAGATTGCGCATAGATTCACTGACCCTAGCTCAGCGTTTCACAGCCGGAGCTGAGTTTCTCCGAAACAACATCCTCTTCCTCGTTTCGTTTCATTTCGTTTCGTTTCGTTTAGAAAGTGCACTTGTGCACCCGTCGGTCTCAAGAAACAAACTATGATCAAAATCCCTGCTTGTGCGGT
>JANNJZ010000013.1:0-3365 GCA_031396065.1 Pyrinomonadaceae bacterium
TTTAGAAAAAACACTTGTGTGCACCTTGCAGGAGGCTCATTGATCGGTTTCACCTGGCGCGAGACAGGCACACAAGTGTGCTCTCTAAACGGGAGGATAAAACGGCTAGCCATCAATTGTTCGTGAGGCGTGGCGGCAACTGGGATCAAGGATCCGGCGCTACCGCGTTCGGTTCTGTAGTAAGAGACCTCTCAGTTCACAAACTGAACCATTGCCAGGGAATACACTCCTGAGGAGTCAGGTACTTACCAATATGTCAACAATTGTCGTAGTCAGGAAGTCGGGCAAAGTTGTTATTGCTGCCGAAACAATGTCGAGTTTTGGAGATACGAAGGTTATCGCCAAATATTTACGCGGAAGAAGCAAGATACATAAGTGTGGGTCCTCCTACATAGGTGTTTTAGGAAGTGCCGCACACAATAATGTGCTTGCCAGTCTTATTAGAAAATATCAGCGCCGCCTTTCCTTCAATGGGGTAGAGAATATCTTTGAAACATGTCTGAAATTACACCCGATCCTGAAGAACGAGTATTTCTTAAATGTTGTTGAAGGCGATAACGATGATTACGAATCGAGTCAAATGGAGAGTTTGATAGCGAATCCAATGGGCATCTTCGCCGTTTATTCATGGCGGGAGGTCTTCGAGCATGAGCGATTCTGGGCCCTGGGTTCCGGGACCTCATACGCTTTGGGAGCAATGCATGCAGCCTACGACCTCGTGGAGCAGCCCGAAGAGATTGCTACGATGGGTATTACAGCTGCCTGTGAATTTGATAATGCTTCTGGTCTGCCATTCACGTTGCATTCAATAAGACTGGCGAAAAAGTAGAGGACCGCCCTGTAAAGCAATCTGTTAGATTGCGGACTGACGTAACGAGAGAGCTTAGGTGAACGATTAATCTAACCGGCGTCCACGCAAACTAACAGTTTGCTTTACATTGGCTAGCAATCAACGGTAAGAAGCTTCCGACCTCGCACTTCTCTCGCCCGGGCGCACAACCCGCGTCAATCCACCTGAAAACTTTACGATCTGTGAACCATCCGGAGCACGAAAGAACTTTGGGGTGGGACTGGAAGGACTGTACCGGCGAATCCGCGAGTCAAGCGACGGCCTGCGTGCAACACTGGAAGAGGTGTAGGTGCGCACGCGCGATTCGGGAGACGGCTCGCCAGTGTTATTTCTAAGCTCAGGATTTGGTAACCGAATGCTAGGCGGGGCGCCGATGCGGCCACGGCCCTTGCGGCGACCCGATGTGCCTGGTGGGCCCTGGGGGTAACTCACCGCGGTGCGAGGCGCGGCTGTAGACTTCAGATCAGAGACAACTGTCGCTTTTGGGTTGGGTCGTGGGTCGCCAACAACAGTGCTTGCGCCATCGCTTCTCGGTGGAATCACACTCGGGGTTTCAGATTGGCGGGGACGCTCTGGTTTGGGAACCACGACGGGTTGTCGTTGCAGCGTGGCGTTAACAGATTTACTCAGGCGCGATGCGGGGACTTCGCCGGGCCACCATCGTTGCGCGCCGTAGACAGCGGCCACGCCTAAACTTAGCAGCACAATAATAACTGCTGTCAGGGAGGCGGGACCAAACCGTCGAGCCGATTCCACCATAGCCATTTTCACAACCGGTACATCGTCGATTCGAGTGGCACCGAACGGAGCTTTGCGATTGGCCGCTATCGTGGTGGCCGTTAGAGGATTCGCCTCCCCATTCATTGCCACCTGATCAGCTCGTCCCATTCGCCGGAATGCCTCGCGAAATTCCGTTGCACTGGCGTAACGGTTTTCAGGTTTCTGAGACATCGCCTTGTTCAGGATGGCCGTAATCTCCGGGCCGACGGCCTCGTGGACTTTGTTAGCGGGCTTTAGCGGGTCAGGATCGGAGTTTAAGAAGGCTGTGGCTCGAACCATGGCATCGGGAGGTTTTATGCCAGTTAACAAATGATAGAGCGTTGCCCCAAGCGCATAGATGTCGGTGCGCGGATCCGTTTGTTGATCCTGAATCTGCTCGAGCGGTGCGTAGTGCCGCGTATAGCCGAAGAAGGCCTTGGAAGCTGTGACGGACGCATCCGATGCTTGCGACGACTGGGCACGGGCCAGACCAAAGTCGAGCAAAGCTATCTGCCCGGTGGCCGTCAGCTTCAAATTGTGTGGCTTGATGTCGCGGTGAATGACCTGACGATCACGCGAGTGGAGATAAATGAGCGCATCGAGCAATTGGTCAGCCCAGGCGATTACTTGTTCGCGCGGCAGCGGCCCGGGCTGCTGCGAAATGATTCTGGCCAGATCAACGCCGCCGATGAACTGCATCACCAGAAACGCCCGATTGCCTTCGACAAAATAATCGCTCACGCGTGGCAGCGCGGGATGGTGCATGCTCGCTAGTAATCGCGCCTCGTGCTCAAACTGCTTTCGCATCGAAGCTTCGGAAGACAACGTTTCCTTCAACGCCACGGATATGCCGAGTCGCTGATCCAGAGCCTCGTAGACCGCACCCATTCCACCCCGGCCTAATTGCCGGACGATGCAGTAGCGGTCTTGCAGAACTGTGTCCGCAGACAACGGCGAGTCAGCTGCGTCGCGCTCGAATTCGTGGGATGCCGTCAAGTAGTTTGCTCCATTCCAGGACCTTCATGCTTTGGGAGAGACAAGAAGTCTGTTCGTTAACAAATGAGATTAGGGCTATGAACTGGGTCCAAATCGAACAGACCGAACGATTAAGCGAGTCTGAGAGTTTTCTGAGAGGACTAACTGGGGCAGCGACTCAAATTCAAGCCGCTTTAGATGAATGGACAACCGACGCGTGAGAGTATATGCCAGTCGGCCGGATGCGCACAACGACAATATCGATGTGACGTAAGAAGTTCTCAAACAGGCGGGAGAATGCCGTGAAACCTAATTATTTCTGCTCTGTTGAAGAGTGCCAAATGTACCGCCGGTGGCTTTTTACCTATGCTTGATGCCCCATCAAGAGCGGTTTTAGCCGGCTAGAACCTCTCCACAAAGCTATTGGCATTTAGCGTGCCCGAATCGCGCCGTCTCAATCCGCGATAGAACCACTGAGGATAGCAGCGATTCAACAGTATGTCTGAAAACGAGGTCGCGGCTTTGCCGCTCGATGTGCGGAAGGGGACGCCCTTCCTACTAAGAGTTGGTGGAATTCGGGGATACGTCTCCGCAGCTTCCGTTCGTTTAGAGGTGGGCACCGCCCACCGGTGCGGCGTGGACGAAATGAACCCGGTAAGGAACTAAACGTTATTATTTTGCGTGAATGGTTCCATCCACGGCGCACCGGTGGGCGGTGCCCACCTCTAAACGAACGGAAGCTGCGGAGACGTATCCCCGAATTCCACCAACTCTTAGTAGG
>JANNJZ010000031.1:0-2434 GCA_031396065.1 Pyrinomonadaceae bacterium
CCGGTAAAACACGGCGAGGCTCTCCTGGCGGGGTTGCTGCGATGTGGACACTGTGGCGCCAAATTACTTGCCCAATATCCTGGCCCTCATGTGATCCGGTATCAGTGTTCTGGGTATCTGCTGAATCGAGATCGGGCCTGCTGCGTCATGTTCGGAGGTCTCCGCGCGGATCGCATGGTCTCTGAGCAATTAATGCAATGTCTCTCGCCTCTGGGCATCGGAGCGGCGCTGGACGCGATCAAGTCTCTGCAAGGCGCCAGTGACGAACGAATTCGGCAAAAAGCGATGGCGCTGGAACAGGCCCGATATGAAGTGATACGTGCCAGACGCCAATATGATGCGGTAGATCCCGAGAATCGACTCGTGGCGGTGGAACTCGAACGCCGTTGGAATCAGGCCTTGACGACGGAAGCTCAGATGGAAGCCGAGTTGGTAGCCTTGCGGCAAGGTTGTGAAGCTCCTCTTTCTGAAGCGCAAAAACAGGAATTGTTGGATTTCGCGGCTTATCTGCCGCGCCTGTGGGACGATCCGCAGGCCTCGCCGGAGCACAAGAAACGGCTTCTTCGCATCGCACTCAAGGAAATTATCGCCACCTGTGAAGACGATACGATACGGCTCATTGTGCATTGGCAGGGCGGAGATCATACACAGATTGAGTTTCCGAAAATCCGGACCGGCCAGCATCGGTATATCACCGGCGAAGACCTCGTCGAGATCGTTCGCTTGCTGGCACGGATTGAAGTAGACGCGCGCATCGCCTCGATTCTCAATCGCAACCAACGCCGTACGCCACACGGAGAAGATTGGACCGCAAAACGAATCTGCTCGCTTCGGAACCGTTATGGAATTGCCGTCTATCGTGAGGGCGAGCGCCAGGCGCGCGGCGAGATGTCTGTCAGTGAAACCGCCACTGTCCTCGGCGTGACGCCGACTGCTGTTTTGCGGCTGATTCGGCTCAAGCAACTGCCAGCGGTGCAGGCCTGTGGCGGCGCGCCCTGGATTCTGCATGGCGCCGACGTCGAGCAATGCGCCCTTGCACGGAAGCGAGCACAGACCCCACCAACCATCGACTCAACCCAACTAACCCTTGAAATGTAATAACATCCGAAGGAGTGCACCATGTCCATGTTTCGAAGAAGAGTTCTATCTGCCAGCGGCACTTGTAGATCTGAGCGATTGTAAGTGCGGGAAGGGCGAAGTTATTGGTCAGGAAGTCGAGACGGTTGTTGGTTTCTGGATCAACGTAGGTGATCCGGCGTAGTATCTCCGGGTAAGCGCATGCGGAGCCATAAGTACCCAAGATGACGGTCTGGTCGGCGCGGACACCGGTGCTCTTGTCCACGGGGTGCGAGTATCGGCGCTGCAGCACAACATTCGCCTTGGTGCGCGTCACGAAGAATGCCGCGGCGAGCGTGAAACGGTAGAGTCGGGCAAAATCCAAGTAGCCCCGATCAAAAACGTAGAAGGCGCCGGTCTCGATAGCAATGTCGTCGAGAGCGTTGACATCATGCAGTTTCCCATCGGAAATCCTAATGAAAACTGGGATATTTCCGTGCAGGTCGAGCAGTGTGTGCATCTTCACGGCAGCCTTGTGTTTGCGGAACGTGGCCCAAGGAAACAGCGCCAAACACAAATCGATCGTCGTCGAATCCAAAGCGTACAAGCTGTGGTCGAGATCAACGCCGAGCGGGTCGTCGGCGTACAGCGGTCGCGCGGTTGCAATCAGGGTGTGGGCGAATGCCGCGAAAATGCGCCAATCGCGATTCTCGTTGGCATCGGCCAGTGTGCTCCGGGACACGGTGCCGCGAAACCCCAGATGATAAAGTTTTCCGGTTACTGAACCAAGACATGCTTCGATGTCGCGCAAGCTTTCCCGATAAGTCAACTGCGCGAAGACCATTGCCAGATACTGATCCCAGTAAGAGAACTTTCGCGGTTGCGGGCCACGATGGTATTGAGCTACACATTTGTGGAATTCCTTCTGCGGAAGATTCGCAACCAGTTCGGAGAAAATGAAGCGCCCTGCGTGCATCCCCCATTTTCAGGGGTGAGGCTGGGTAGGCAGGCGGGGCCTATGTGCCGACCGGCCATTCAAATCGTTCCCGGCCTAAATTCCCGCTATCCCATTGAAGAAACACCACTTACTGCGTTCCGTAAAGTACTTTACCGGACACTAGTGGTTTCGAAAGATCATGTGCACCTGCTGGTATCGATACCGCCGCAAGTGACGATTAGCCGGATGATGCAGTGGCTGAAGGGAAAGACGGCTTACAAGATGATGATGGAGTTTCCTCATCTGAAGAAGCACTACTGGGGACAACACATGTGGGCAAGAGGGTATTTTTGTTGCAGCACGGGGAATGTGACGGATGAGGTTGTCGCGGAGTACATCGCGAACCAGACAGATAACCGAGATGACGATTTCAAAGTAGAG
>JANNJZ010000048.1:0-39039 GCA_031396065.1 Pyrinomonadaceae bacterium
TCCCGCACATCAGGCGGCAGAGCCGCGGACGATGGTCGGCCTTCCCGACCTGGAGCTGACCGATCAGTATCATGGCTTCGACCTTAAAAGATTTTCAGTCAAGAGCTATTGAGGCGCCCTCCGGTTAATCGTTGCGCGAGACAAGGATTGGCGAAGCTAAGGGGAATCGGGTATATAATGAACCCATGAAAATCCTGAACTTCACGGTAGTGATGACGCCTGACGTGACTGGAGGTTACGTTGTTACGTGTCCTGCCTTACCGGGCTTAGTAACCGAAGGCGACACGCTTGAGGAAGCGCGCGCGATGGCGACCGATGCTATCCAGGGCTACCTGGAAAGTCTCAAGAAACATGGCGAGCCAATCCCCACAGATGAATCAATTACCGAGCAACTCGCTGTCGAAGTTGCCTAACATTCCTGGTCTCCTCTCGGCTCACATCAAATCTAAGAACTCTTCAACAGTAAGGCCAGCTTGACCAATGATCGATGCCATTGTACCGGGCTTCCAGATCTTTGTTGTGATACGGGACGATAACCCTAGCCTTTCCCTTTAACAAAACATAGTGACTGCCGGTAGCGTGATCGACCACGAAGCCCATTCCGCTGGAGTGCGCGAACAACGATCGCGCCTCTTATTTGGGGGTGAGGCTCCGAGTCATTCTGGTCCGCTAACGGGACGCTAGTCTTCCTCATGAGATCAGTTCAACTTTGACGTTAGCGGAACAGCATTCTTTGTCAAAGAAGAACGATATATTGGAAACCCAGCTCAGGGCACTTCCACAATCAGTTCACGACCGAACGTGAAGTTTGGACGCTTGCGGCCTTTTAAGTACTTGGCGGCTGTTTGTGAAAGCGCGGTGATCAGAATCGGCAACGCGATGGTGGCATCGCAATTCACGTAGGCGCTATGAGCACCGCGGGCAAGTTTGCCGTAAACCAATCCTTCGTCAAACGCTACCGCATTTGATCGGCCACCCGGGTGTGGAGCATCCGTCGTGATTTGAATGGCGTACTTGTGGCCCTGATGATGATTCTTGAGGATGAAAGAGGAAACCTCTGTTTGCTGCACAAATGTCTTTGGAGTCCCGCCACCGAGATTGATAACGCCGGTCAATCGCGCGCGCGCGGTAACATTCGCCATGTCGAGCACGTCCTGGACCATGTCGAACATGAAGTTATTCTTCTTCTCAAATCGCGCGGCGGCAATCCCGACCGCAATGCCGCTATCTGCGATCGCCGGACAGAAGATTGGGACCCGGGCCTTGTACGCAGAAGTCAGGACGCCGTCTTCAGTAGCAATCTCGGCCAGTTCGCGTCCCAACAGGTGAAGGAACTCACGCGTCGAATAGGGCCGGCTCTGATCTAGTTGATTCGTAAAACCACCCACCCATTCATTGGCCTCGCGGTATTCTTCGTCACTGGCGAGCAGGTCCCACATGCGACTGATCTGCGACGCCTCCAGTTCGGCGTCAGTCATGTTCGGGTGCGCCTGGAAATGGTAGCGCCCCAAAGTTTCGTGCAAGTCATGAAAGAGAAGTGAACCGGAAAGCACGAGGACGTCAACAAAGCGGTTCTTGATGACGTATGCCAGCAAGCGCCGCATTCCGGCGGGGATGAGGGCGCCGGAGCCCGCCACGATAATAGTGGTATTATCGCCGAGCATGTCGAGCCAGATTCGATGAGCTTCCGCCATCTGGCGTCCGCCAAATCCTGCCCCCTCCATTTTTTCCAGGAGACCGGCAACCGATCGATCGCGATCCACCTGAACCGGCCGAGTTGGCGTCGTAAGATACTTCGATGCTTTGGGTTTTCGCTGCGTAACCATAAAGGTTGTCGACCTCTCAGATATCTGAACATCAGGACATGATCACCAAGATCACTCCTAGCGGAAATCGGTTAATAATCGGTGCTTCGTCGTGAACGAGTCTTAGCTCCGTTAACCGAAAGATATGTATAGGCGTCGTAACGCGACTCATAATATTGGGCCAGCTCAGCACCGTCAGCCTCACTCAATTCACTATCTTTGACCCGCTGGCTGATCAAACGCCGAAAGCCGTCGTGTAGCAGGCTCTTCTCATAACGGGCGCGCTCGGTGGCTTCGCCGACAGTGGTCCCGCGAATTACCTTCTTGATCAGATAGCCTTCGTCATCAATGTGGATATGGGCTTCATGCGGTGTGCCAAAAAGGTTGTGGTTGTTTCCCATTACTTCCTGATAGGCGCCCACCAACAAGAAGGCCAGGTAATAAGTATCACCCGGAACCAGAGCATGAAGTTCAAGCACTTGTTTCACGTCGTGCAAATCCACAAACTTGTCTACCACACCATCTGAATCGCAGGTGATGTCGCAGAGCGTCGCATACTCCGTTGGGGTTTTATTCAAGTAGTGAATGGGCACGATAGGGAAAAGCTGGTCCAGTGCCCAGTGGTCCGGAACTGAACGGAACACTGAAAAATTCGTTAAATACTTTGCACACAACAGCCGGCGAAGATCGTCGAACTCCTCTGAGACATACTTGGCTTGCTGTGCATACTTGTCGGCGCGTTCGCAGACGTCCCAAAACAAAACTTCGCCCTTCGCGCGATCCTCGAGTGAGACCAGACCCAGGTTGAAAAGCGTGAAAAGCTCTTCACGATGCTCCAGGGCGTCATGGTAATACTCTCGGTAGTTCTTAACGGTTATCGAGGCTCTCAGATCTCCGAGTTCAGTGACCACCTGTGGATCATCGTCGTCGATCTCGATCGGAGTTATGTCTTCAACGACAGTTTCGATCTCGTCCTGTACGTTGGTGACAAGTATGGCGTGATACGCAGCCAGGAATCGCCCCGATTCCTGAATGATCGTGGGGTGGGGCACGTTTTCGTCGTCGCAGACTTGTTTGATCGTGTAGATAACGTCGTTTGCAAATTCCTGGGCGGTGTAGTTGGCCGAAGAATCAAATGCCGTTTTTGAACCGTCGTAATCCACGGCCATGCCGCCGCCTACGTCGAGAAAATCCACCGGAACTTTCATCTGATGGACCTTCGCATAGACTCGAGCGGCTTCTTTCATTGCATTCTTAATTCGCTTGATGTCGGTAAGCTGTGAGCCGATGTGGAAGTGCAGCAGCCTGAGCATGTCAATGCGGCCGGCTTCTTCGAGGCGCCGAATCACTTCCAGCATCTCGGTCGTAGTTAGACCAAACTTGGCAGCTTCACCACCCGATTTTTCCCACCGGCCCGAGCCCTTCGAATAGAGCTTGACGCGCATACCCAGGATCGGAAGGTTTCCGCTCTCACCGCGCTCGACGATGTTCAGCACGTGATCGAGTTCACTAAGTTTCTCGATGACGATTACTACCTTTTTGCCGCAGCGGGCACTGGCAAAAGCCAGCTCGATGAATTCTTCATCCTTGAATCCATTGAGGACCAGTAAGCTGTCGGCCGTTTGTTCCAACGCCATCGCCGCATAAAGCTCGGCCTTCGACCCTGCCTCGAGGCCAAAGTCATAACGCGACCCCTCGCGCAGGTATTCCTCAACCACCGACCGTTGCTGGTTGACCTTCATCGGGTAGACGCACATATGCGCGCCTTTGTAGTCATACTCTCTGATTGAACGGCTGAATGCGCGTTGAAGTTTTCTGACTTGCGCGGCCACTAATTGTGGGAATCGCAGAAGCACCGGCGCGCCAATCCCTCGACGGGCCAGGTCGTCCATGATCTCTTTCAAATCGGCTGAGCGGGAGTCGGCTTCGGCGGGACGTACTATCAAGTTCCCCTTGCGATTTACGTCAAAGTATCCAGCCCCCCAGTTCTCGATGCCATAGGTTTCGAGCGTCTGCTCAATTGCCGTGGTCAATTCGCGGTCTCCTGACTACTGCGGAAATACTTAAATGTTCTTGATTCCAGAGCCAAAGCGTAGTTATACACATCCCGAGTTCGGTTAGCGGGGAATATCTTGGATGGGACGCTTAGTGGCGCAATGTAACAGAAAACACCGGGTCGGTCTATAACTTTTTTGTTTGGCAGTTCTTTTCCCGTACCCTTAAACTGTGGCGAGAGAAGAAGTTAACCGTTCAAAAGGACTTTCTACCAGTTAACTGGCGGCAAAAGCCTTGACATAGTCAGGAGCGAAACTATAATGCACAGTTTTTTAGCGCGGTCGGTCTATGAGGCTCGCCTCCTTTCTTAGCAAGGTTTCGACTTCCAAAATACTTCGCGCCAATGTCTACTTCGGGGCGAAGAGCACCCTTAACACTCCCTTTTTCCTTCAGGAGAACTCATGAATCCAAAGACGGTCTTGAAATATGCCTCTGACCAGGGGGCCAAATTCGTTTCTGTTCGGTTTACTGATCTGCCGGGCTCCTGGCAGCACTTGACCTTTCCGATCGGTGAACTTGGCGAATCCAACTTTGAAGATGGCTTTGGTTTTGACGCCTCTTCAATTCGTGGGTGGGCGGCTATCCACGAATCAGACATGCTGTTGGTTCCGGATGCCTCCAGATTCTGGATGGATCCGTTTGCCGAGCACCCTACTTTGTGCCTGATCGGAAATGCCGTTGATCCAATCACCAAGGAGGGTTATGCCTTTGATCCCCGGGCTGTGGCTGTTAGGGCCGAAAGCTATCTGAGATTTACCGGGCTGGCTGACATCGTAAACTTCGGACCGGAAGCCGAGTTTTTCGTTTTCGACTCTGCTAAGTTTCACAACGAACAGAACTCCGCCGGGTACACGCTTGATTCTGACGAAGGACACTGGAACAGCGGTCGCGATGCCAACGAGTTTCAGGGCTCGAACCTTGGTTACCGGATCCGTCCGAAAGAAGGTTATGTCCCGGTTCCACCTACCGACACGCTCAGCGATCTGCGCTCCGAGATTTCGCTGACGCTTGGGAAATTGGGGGTGACGGTTGAATGTCATCACCACGAGGTTGCCACTGCCGGCCAATGCGAGATCGATTTTCGTTACTCAACCCTGCTGGGCACTGCTGACAATTTGCAGATCTTTAAATATGTGGTTCGCAATACTGCATATCAATATGGCAAGGCGGCCACGTTTATGCCGAAGCCTCTCTACGGGGACAACGGATCCGGAATGCACTGTCACCAGTCGTTATGGAAAGGCGACAAGCCGCTCTTCGCCGGTGATGGTTATGCTGGGTTATCAGAGATGGCGCGTTACTACATTGGCGGGCTTTTGAAGCATGCGGCCGCAGTGGTTGCATTTGCGGCCCCGACGACCAATAGCTACAAGCGGCTGGTTCCCGGATTTGAAGCGCCGGTGAATCTTGCTTACTCGGCCAGGAATCGTTCGGCGGCCATTCGCATTCCGATGTTCTCCGCTAATCCAAAGCTAAAACGGTTGGAGTTTCGTCCGCCGGATCCGTCGTGCAATGCCTACCTGGCTTTCTCGGCTATGTTGCTGGCAGGTCTTGACGGAATTCAAAACCGCATCGATCCAGGTGAGCCGCTCGAGAAAGACATCTACGACTTGTCACCTGAAGAACTGAAGGATGTGCCGACGCTGCCGGGATCGCTTGACGAATCGTTGAAGGCCCTCGAGGAGGACCACGACTTTCTGCTCAAGGGCGACGTCTTCAGCCAACAGTTGATTGAGCGTTGGATTACGTACAAGCGTGACAAGGAGATTACGCCCCTCCGCATGCGGCCACATCCGCTGGAGTTCAGTATGTATTTCGATATCTAGCAAAGCTGGTCCAAAGTCCAACGTCCAAAGTCCAACGTCCAAAGTCCAATGTCGAAGCAAAGCGATATTGGACTTTGGTCGTTACTGCCTAAGAACATTGAAGGCGATCCACGAAAACACACGAAGTAACCCGTAATCTTAGACTTCGAATTTTGCCTGATAGGCACGGGGCCCCCGCCGTTGTAAATCAAAATGTTAGTTTTCGACGATTAGTTGTGACTAAAACCGGCAGCCTCCGGAACGCGCCGCAAACTAACAGTTTGCTTTACTCCCGCGTAATATGTCCGCGTGCAAAATCTCGGTGCGAAAGTTGAATCGCTAATTCGGGGTCTGCCGGATGAAAAGGGGGCCCGACTTTTCCTGGAGCGCCTCGCGACCGACCAACCGCGCAGTCATCAAAAACTAATTAGCGATCCCGCATTGTTGTCTGACGCCCTGGCTCTGGCTGGGTGGAGCCCCTTGCTAGCCACGACGCTGGAGCAAAACCCCGACTACATATCCTGGATAAAGCGCGAGCGCGCCGATACTCGGGTCAGAACTTGCGAACAACTAAAGGAATCGCTAGCTCGATTTACGCTGACTAACTCATCTTTGTCCCCCCAGGTTTTGTTCGCTCGATTCCGCCGTCGCGAGCTGCTCCGCATCTATTTGCACGATGTCCGGCGGGCTCACACGCTGGTTGAGACCACGGAAGAGTTGTCAAATCTTGCCGATGCCATCCTTGATTACGCACTAAGCCTGGCCCTCCAGGACCTTGACAACAAATATGGGTCGCCCTTGCGGAACGACAAACGGGGGCGCAGCGCTACTGCCGACTTTTGCATCGTTGCCCTCGGCAAGCTGGGTTCACGTGAACTCAACTACGCCTCGGACATCGACCTCGTCTTCATCTACTCCGATGACGGCACCACTGCGGGTTCCGTTGAGCGAGGTAAGCTGACCAACCGTGAATACTTCATAAAGGTTTCGGAGACCGTGACCAGGCTGGTGGGTCAGCCCGCAGGCGAAGGCGCAGCGTATCGCGTGGACTTGCGTCTAAGGCCGCACGGGCGCGATGGTGCGCTGGCGTGTTCATTGGACGAAGCCCTCAAGTACTACAGTAAATCGGCCCAGGCGTGGGAACGCCAGGCGCTGATTCGCAGCCGGTCAGCGGCGGGTTCCAGCCAACTTTTTTCGCGATTTGCTCGCGCCACCGAAGACTACATCTATCAGCCCGATGTTTCGATTAAAGACGCGCTCGCCAGCGTGCGCACCGCAAAACTAAAAATCGATCGCCATCTCGAGCGAAACAGTGACGGCTTCAATGTCAAACTACAACGAGGGGGCATCCGAGAAATTGAGTTTATTGCTCAGGCACTCCAACTGGCATATGGAGGTCGAGACGAGTGGTTACGCGTGTCTCATACGTTGATAAGTATGGGGCGTCTCGCTGACCGGAATCTTATCTCGGAGCAGGAACGCTCAGAACTATCTGAAGCTTATGTTTTCCTGCGCACTCTTGAGCACCGGCTCCAGATGGAGCACGGACTGCAAACTCACACGGTGCCGCAAACGGATCTATTACGAAGCCTGATCGCCCGGCGCATGGGATTTCTCGGCGCCACGGGGCTTGAGGAATTTGATAACGCCCTTAAATTGCACACGACCAATGTTCGTCGCGCGTACGACCGCTGCTTTGCAGAAGCCGATCTCGACGCCGCCATCGCCCGCAGCGGGGAATCGTTTCCCGGGACTGAGGGAGATGGGATTGGCGACGAGTCCAGGATTCTGAACGTGGCCGCCAGGGTTTTCACCGCGCAGCTGCGGCCCAATTTAGGCCCGTGGCCAACGGTCGAGGCGGTGACCCATTTGCTGCGAGAAGTGGTCCATGAAGCACTCAATCCTCAGCGAGCCCTACTATTCGTTGCGCGCGCGGCTGCTTCCCTCGAGAAAACTGACGGGCCCGTCGAACTCTCTGAGGATAATCTGGTTGGTTTGGTGCGCCTTTGCGGCGCCTCAGAATTCTTCGGAGAGAAACTGGCAAGTAATCCGTCTGTGATCAGTTCACTTGGAACCGACAAGATTCGGCCCCGAGGGAGAGACTATCGTTCGCAGCTTCGCGCAGGTGTCGATTCCGAGAAAAGCTTCTCCGCGGAACTTTCGGCTCTAAGGCGAGAATGGTCGAAACTGCTGGTCGAAATCGGCGCCCTCGACGCGGCTGGGGAAATCTCTCGTTCCGATTCGAACACCCTGCAAACAGAACTTGCGGTGGCCAGCGTGAACGTTGCGCTGCTTGTCGCCCGGCGAGAGATGGTGCGCCGTTACGGGCATTTGGCGGGCGGACCTCGGCTCAGCGTCCTTGCTCTCGGCCGGCTTGCGAGCGGCGGCGTTGATTATGGTTCAGACCTCGACATTATCCTCGTCTACGATGCTCTCGTGTCTTCGCCGGTGGCATCCCTGACGCAGGATGAGGCCTACGCGCGTCTGAGCGAATTGATGATTGCCGCGCTGTCGAGCGTTACCCGCCAGGGTTACGTGTATCGAGTAGATCTTCGCCTGCGCCCGGATGGGAAAAACGGTCCTTTGGTAACGAGTTCGGAAGGCTTTCTCGACTATCTGAGGCAGCGGAGCGCAATTTGGGAGTGGTTGGCCTATGTGAAGCTGCGAGCGGTGGCGGGCGATCTTGAGTTAGGCAAAATGATCGAAACGCACGCGCGGCACGCGATCCATGAGAAGGCCAGGCAAAGCAGTCAAGATGAGTTAAGACAGGAAACCCGGCGAGTACGCGAACTCCTGGAACGAGAGAAGGGAAAGCGCGGCCGCAGTGGTCCACATAGCGATATCGACATCAAGTACTCAGCCGGCGGAATGCTCGATGTATATTTTGCTGCACGCTATCTCCAGCTTCGAGACGACGTCGCGGACGAAGGGGACGACCGTTCGACCCGCGCAACTCTGGACAGACTGGAAGCGACTGGTTCTTTGGAGCCGAAGGACTATGAGGCTCTGAGCACCGGTTACGAGTTGCTGCGGTCGGTGGATCATCAACTTCGTCTGATTGTGGGCAAAGTAGCGGCATTGCCCTCACCCGAGCATCCCGCCTTCCGAGAAATTGCCGAAAGACTCGGCTTCGAATCGACTCACGAGTTGAATGAAACTCTCATTGAACGGATGCAGGCGATCCGCGAGAGTTTTGAGCGGATAACAGGAGACAGTCAGACTTAAGAAATGACAGCTCAGATTTGCCGGTTCAAGAAAAGCAGCAAGCCCGCGTTCCTGACCTCGAGTTTATTAGATTTGAGTTGGAACTTAGATCGAGGTGGCAGCAGTAAAACCTCCCAAATCTCGGGGTTGGGAAGGCGGGCTTGCCCCCGCTGGTTGACCAGGATCTCAAGGTTGAAGAGTAATTTCTCAATTCATCAAACCTTCGTTTGCTTACTGACCGACTCAAACCAGCATCGGGTGCACCACTGAGGCATCCAGGCCCGCTCTTCGGTCCCGTAGTCGGCCGCTCCCGGCAAACGCTTGACCACCTCTCGTTCTTCGTCGGTGAGTTCTGACCAGCTTTTGATTGTGCCCTCCCCGCATCGCCTGCAGCGCTTGTCGTTGTACACTTCAGTTCTCCTTTCGTGACTGGGCTGTCATCCGGAAGGTAGGCAACTCGCCTCCCGGTCGCCGTGGATTCACCTGGACCATAAAGATCTTGCGCTCCCAGCCTGCGGACAGGGCGGCAAAAATCGCTTGTTTACTGAACCGGCTTGATCGTGTAACTTAACTTTAGTCGCCTGGCGGATGCAACAGATGATAGACGCTACGCACTTGGCAGCATAGAAACCGACCTAAGGACGAGAAATGTTTCGAATCAAAGCGTCATACACTGGCCAGTTGGAATTGAAGACGACTCTGGAAAGAGCGCGTGAGTTTTTCGGCGAATTGACTAACTTTGCAGACCTGATGCCTGGCATCGAGGGAATCCGCAAAGAGAGCAGCGGCATCGTGCGTTGGCTCGTTCGTGCCGAGGTGCCGGTCATTGGCTCAGTCCAGGCCAGCTTTGCGGTGCGTAAGACGGAGGACCGACCCGAAAGGCTCGAATGGTCACCGGCGGGTTCGGAGATGAAAAACTACCTTCGCTATGCCGCGGCTTTCGAAGTGCGTGGTCACAACGTATTGATAAAAATTTCGCAGCACGTAGAACTGCGCCGGCCTCACGCCAGAGACCTTCATACCCTGGCGGCGTTTATAGGTGAAGGGGCCATCAGCTCAGAGCTTCAGAAGCGGATTACCGAAATGATCAAGACATTCCTTGAGCGCGCGCAAGATAAGCTGGAGGGCGAGGCCGCTATCGAGCAGGAAGCGACCTCATAGCAGAAGCAGGACAAGATTTTCCATATATCATTTGACATTTCTCATTGTTCATTGAAGACCAAAGGGCGATGAACGAGTGAGATTAATCCCACCCGTAATTCAAACGTCTCTCTACAACTAAATATCCTTGTCGGCCTTTTCTCTTCAATGAGAAATGTCAAATGAGATATGGAAAATCGTTATTCCATTCTCTCTAGCGGCCAAAACTGATCATGTTCGCAAACATGCGATACGCTCCCGGCACTCCCGCGCGCAACTGCCGATACCAAACCATGCTGGTGTAGATGTAAGCGCCTTTGCCGTACCTAGCCGCCAGCAAACCGCCCTTTAGAGGTTTCTCGCCCGGATCGTTGGTGGAAAACAATGTGCTGTAGCGCGGGTCCCATTCCTTCGGGTAATAGAGTCCACGCTCTTGAATCCAATTCTGAAAATCTTCTGGTCCGAGCCGGTTGGGGAAATTCAGCAGCTTATGTCTGGGTTCGATCAACGTAATGGGCGCGGTCTCATCCGTTACGCGTTCACCGCCGAGGATGATCGGGTAAGGGGCTAGCTGCGGACGGTTCCTTCTTGGGTCAGGATTCCACTCGTTGTCTTTGTGATAAAAGACAATCAAAGTCCCGCCCGCATTTGCGAATTCGAGCAGGCGAGAGTTTGCGGCGATCAATTCCGGATGAGCTTCATAACCACGATTGTCGATGATGATCGCGTGGTAACTTGAGAGCTCCGAATTCTGGACGTCGCTCACCGTTAGGGACTTTGCCTCAACCCCCAGCGCTGCCAGGGATCGTTCCAGCGTTTCATCAAAGCTCGGCACATAACCAACCCGAAGGTCTGGGACGACGCCGGCTTCACTGTAGACTAACGGAACCGACCTCTCCGTGATCGACGGTTTCGAGTCAACCCGGTGGATTGAAATCACCACCGAGGTGGAGTTCCTCAAGGCGGCGCGCGTCAATCTCCGCGGTGTGGTGGTATCGTCTCGCACCGTTTCAACGCGAGATTCGCGAGGCGCGAGGACGAGTTGGCGAGTGAACTCATGTCCCGGCCCGGAACGCTTCTTTTCAGTGATCTTCATCACTCCACGAAACGGTGTTTTCAGATGGTTGGTTAGCTTTACGTCGAAGAACTTGCATTGTCCAGGGGTCTCCAGGGTTCGCACGCATGGCGAAGGCACAATGCGCTCAATTTCGACCGCCGGAACAACATCGAGATTTATCTCAGTCCTGACAACGAATCGTCCACCTTCAATCTCAAGTTCAGCCTCCGCCACGGACGATTGCCCGGAAAGTAATCCGTCATAAAGATGATCCTCTTTCGGAACTGTAAACGTGGCGGTAGTGGGTATTGTCTTTTCGACCGAAGCTGTCGTCTCCGAGTCTGGGACAAGTAGCTCAGCAGCGTCCAGTCTGGATGGCGCTCCCAAGCTTTCAAACGAGAGCTTTCTGATTTGAACGGGCCTATCGCCGGCATTTGCCAGGTTGATCACGAACGTGGTTTTGTTTCCGGGCACCAGTAACGAATCACTGGAGCTGACGGTGAGGGACATGCCGGCTGCAAGGGCGATTGCCTTATCGAGTCGAGCCTCGAGCAAGCGAGCGCGTGGTGCATCGTCTCCCACAGGCTGTGACGAAGAATTATTCAACCGCTGTTTGATCAGAGCATCGACTACGCGGTGAGGCTGGTCCACAAACTCTGTCAACTCCCTGCCATCAATTTTCGCGGCCACGATTCGCTGAGCAATTGACTCAGGTATCTGGAGTCCTCCTACAAGAGATGGTGCGGTTTTGTCGAGCAATGGAGCGCCAGCAGCAGTGCGCACCAGCCGGTAGCGAACTAAAGGCAGTTTGCCACCCTCCGCCCGGCGCGACCTTAACAATTCTTCCATTGATTTTGGCCATGGACCCTGGGTGGCGTGTTGCTGAAGCGCTTTCAGTGCTTGTTCGGCGAAGGAAGTTCCCCGCACCGGATCGACTTCGTTTGGATCTATGGCGACGACACTCTCAGGTGTCTCAGTTCCGTTTGCAGGGTTAGGAGCTCCGAAACCCCGCACAAATAGTCTTTGTGGCTGCCACGGTTTCAGTTGAGTCAGCTGCTCAGGAAATCGCTTTGGATCGGCAGCAGCATCGAAGGCCTCGATGATCAACTGACCCGTCGCTTGATGATGGCCGTGGCCGCGGGAGGTGTCGTGATTGGTGATAATAACGTCGGGGCGAAGCTCGCGAATCTTCAGGACCATGCGCCGCAGGGATTCATCGTGTCCCCAAAACTTGAAAGCTTCTTCAGCTGACTTGGAAAAACCAAAGTCTTTCATGCCGAGGAAGTAAGGTTCTGATCCTTGAATCAGCGCCGCCTTCCTGGTTTCCTCCGCCCGAATCACGCCGAGCTGTTCGTAAAGCTCCGGGCCAACCGCATTTTGCCCACCCTCGCCGTAGGTAGAGAAAAGGCTGACGGTGTGTACCCCATGTTTTCGCCGCAGCACGGTCAGCGTAGTTCCATCTTCATCGTCAGGATGCGCGGCTACGCACATCACCGTAAAAGGGTTGGTGAGATCGAGCAGCGCCTGATGGATCTCAACCTTGTTGATAGCGGGAGTTGTCGGTGCGGGCGTGGGCGTTGGTTCCTGCGCCCATGAGGTCGTCGCAACCCATGAACAGAGGACGGCGAGAACACTTACAATAGCAACTAACGACTGCGAAATTTTCCGACCTTGCATTTAAACTCCCGAAATTAGTCTGGTCTTATGTCGCTCTTTCTTTACCTGGCCATCGCCATCGACCGCCATTCAGAATTCATGAACGGCCGGCCCTATTCACATTCACTCGTTCAAGTCGCGTGGCAATCATCATGATTACTCCAATGATCAACATCAGCACCACGCCGTAGGCCGCCGCCGTCCCCAGGTTAAAGTCGCGCAGCTCCGAAGCAATCGCGATTGAAACTGGCCGATTAGTGGGAACGAATACTAATACTGACGCCACATATTCTCCCAGTGCGATCACAAAGGCCAGCAATGTGCCCGCGATGGCGCCGGGCCAGACGAGCGGCAGGGTTACGCGACTGAATCTCTGCCACCAGCGGGCTCCCAGACTGCTGGCTGCTTCGTCGAGAGCGGTGTCGATCTGTTCCATACTCGCCTGAACTGCGCGCACGACCAGCGGCATGAATCGCAGGAAGTAAACCACCGGCAAAATCCAGAACGTCCCAACCAGGATGAATGAACCGAGTAGTGGCGATGGGCTTCCATAGGCTTCGGCAATGGAGACGGCCACCACCGTTCCGGGTAGTGCCCAGGGTACGAGTATCAACCACGAGAGCAGTCGCTTCCATTGGCGCCCGCCTTTGCTCGCCATTAGGGCGGCCACGCAGAAACTCCAGAACAGGGCGGCGGCAGCCGCGATTGCCGACATTGAGATGCTGTTAAGAAAAACTTCACTCGCGCGGGAATCAGAAAATATTTTTGCGTAGTTGGCGATCGTGTAGGCGGCAGGCAATGTTTGCGTGGTCCAGCTTCCCTCCCGCGCCAGGCTGACCAGAATAAGCGTGGCGACCGGCATCACGAGTAACAGCGAGAAGGCGATTCCGCAGGCCATCGCGATCACGCGAGTCCGGCCGCTCCGGATTGCCACGCGTTTCTTAGTCGCACCCTTCATCGCCGCCGCGGCAAACTTTCGAGTGCCTTCGTAACGTTGGAAGAAGACGAGAGCGCTTAAAGAGATCACGGCCAGGATAACTGTTTCGGTTAAAGCAAGCGTGGTATCACCGCGTTGACGGGCCGTGTAAATCTCGAGCGTGAGGACGCGCACATCACCGCCAAACAGAAGCGGTGCGCTAAAAGATGCCATCGAAGTCATGAAGGTGAGCAACGCCGCGGCGATCAGTGAGGGCGTAAGTTGCGGCAGGATTATTCGCGTCAATACGCGGGTGGCGCCGGCGCCGAGACTCTTTCCCGCTTCAGCGAGCGCTGCGTCGATACGGCTGAGGCCCGCGCCAGTCAGAATGTAAAAGAACGGGTACATCGTGTACGTATGAAACAGCAACAACGCCGACCAGCCGCGCAGTGACCAGGGCGAGCTTTCGAGGTGAAAGACGGACTGAACAATTCGCGCCAGAATGCCGGACTCGCCGCAGAGAAAGATGAAAGCCACGGTGCCGACCAGAGGTGGCAAAACCAGGGGCAGGGCGGCGAATGTGGCGAAGAGTCGACGGGCTGGAAATGTGTAGCGCTCAAAAAGAAAAGCCAGCGGAATCCCAACGCCCGCGCAAAATAGAACGGTGAGGGCGGAGATGCCCACACTCGCGAAGATTGATTCGAGCACGATGCTTTGGGAAAGAACCTCGCGGTAGTTGGTTAGCGACCAGCCGCCGTCACGCTGAAGCGAAGCGACGACAACGTGTAGATTTGGATAGATAACGCCGTAGAGCAGAACTACAGCCACGATGAGCCAGAGGATTAGCCGTGGGGAAACAGAGAACCCAAGGAGTCTTTTGTAGGGCACGTCGTCACCAGAGCCACGATCTGGCTCGGAAGAATCGGTGATCGCGGCTTCGCCGCCCGATGTGCGGTCGTGGCCTTGCCCGACCGTCGCTGCACTCTCTTCGCTCATAGGGGCTGCGCCCCGGATTCGGGGCATAGCCCCGAGACCTGCGGTCTGCACGCCGGAAGGTCGGAGACCTTCCTCACATCAGGCGGCAAAGCCGCATACGCAAGCACCGTCACTGAAGTCTTCCTGACCGTCATCATTCATTTCTGAGCAAGGAGAGCCGTTCGGGCGGCAACACTGCCGTGCAACGATCACCGACGGCGAAGCCGTCCGCGGCAACAGCCAACGCCTCAATCATCAGTCCATTCGCATCGAGCTTGATGGCGGAGGTGGCCCCAGCAAAGTTGATCTCGACAACGATGGCTGGCAAAGCGTTCCCCTCGCCGGAGTTTCCGATCAAAACGTGTTCTGGCCGAATGGCGAGGATGCACGGCTGATTGAGAGGGACGAGGTCCTGATCAGCGATGGACATCCGAATCGTATGCCCGCCATCGAGAGTTTTGAATTCCCCAAGTTCCGCCTTGCTCTTACTTAGCCGCATTGCCCTGATCAAGTTGTTTCGCCCCAGGAATCGCGCAACCGAAAGCTGCTCCGGATGCTCATACAAGTCACGCGGGCGCCCCGTTTGCAGGATGCGTCCGCCGCCCATCACGCTGATGCGATCGCATAACGCAAAGGCCTCCTCCTGATCGTGAGTCACATAGACCGCCGTCAATCCCAGCCGGCCCACCAATTCACGCAACTCGCCCCGAGTTTCCTCGCGCAGGGTGACGTCAAGGTTAGACAGCGGCTCATCAAACAGCAGTAGTGCCGGCTCAATCGCAATCGCCCGCGCAATTGCGACGCGTTGCTGTTGACCGCCGGAAAGTTCGTCCACCCGGCGCTTCTCGTAGCCTGGAAGTTGGACCAACTCCAATGAGCTTTTCACCCGATCGAGGATTTCTGTTTTGGGCCGATGACGAGCCCGCAGACCAAACGCGACGTTTTCGAAAACGTTAAGGTGGGGAAAGAGCGCATAGTTTTGAAAGACCATGCCAAAGCCGCGGCGCTCTGCGGCCAGGTTGGTAATTTCAGTTTCGTCGAAACTGATCACGCCCGCATCCGGTTTCTCGAGTCCGGCAATCATGCGCAGAGTCGTCGTCTTCCCGCATCCGGACGGACCAAGCAAGCCGAAGAACTCCCCCCGCTCGACATCAAGGGAGACGTCAGCGACTGCTAGCGTCTTATCGAAGCGCTTTGAAAGACTTTTGAGAGAGAGCAGTGGCATCGGGTGTTTCGGTTTCTCGTTTTTCTATCTCCCAGATTCTTAGTTTGTTGTGTCTTGGACGTTGTAAGTGCGGCAGCAACGTCCAGCCCTTCTCAACCAGCCGCGAAGCGGCGGTATCCAGTAGCCCCGTGCGTAAGCGCGGGGAGGGGAGCAAGTAACGAACTTGAGCTCCGAAGGTGCGACACAAACGATTAACGAAGGCCGGTGCCGGCCCTTCGGGCCTAGGCAATCTTATAGCATCAGGATCCACGCCCTCACGGACGCGGCTACTAACTGTCGGCCCTTCGGGCCTTGGTCATCATTTCTTACTTCGTCCGCGAATCTCGGTATCCCAATAGCGTAACCATTCGCTGCTCTGCTGGCGCAGCAAGTCCCAGTCGATTGGCATCTCGTTAACGCGTTCATTCATCCACGCCGGTAACTGAGCACGATCAATGTCGGTGCGGACAGGTATGCGGTAATACTTCTTTGCTGAGAGCACCAGATTTTCGGGAGTAGTCACAAACTCGTAAAAACGTTCTGCCTCCTCCTCATTGGAGGCGCCGCGCACTACGGCTATTCCGTCGGTAATGACCGGCGTCCCGCTAGCCGGAAAGACATAGCCGATGGGGAATCCTTTTTGTTCCTTGTAAATCCACACGTCGGGCAAATTCCAGAGACTCAGTAGGCCTTCGCGGCGCACCAGCTTCTGCATCAGGAGTGTGCCATCGGCGGTGTACTCATGGACGTTAGCGTCGAGCCGGCGCAGCCAATCGTAGCCCTTCTCGGGCGAGCCGGTGTCTTTATGAAACCGCCAGATCATCGCGCCGAAAATCGCCCGCATCGAGTCGGAAGGGTTTGGATTCCTGATCAGAACCTTATCTCGCCACTTCGGATCGAGTACGTCGTCCCAGTCCGTTGGCGCATCTTCCGCCTTAACCGCATCGCTGTTGTAAACGATCACTTCGGGCGTTTGATAGGTGCCATACCAGCGGTCCTGATTGTCGCGAGTAGAGGTTGGCACCTTGTCAGCCCAGGTTGGCCGGTAGGTGGCCAGCAGGTTTTCTTCCGCGGCGGTTTGAAAGGTGGTGTGGGCAGCCCCCCACCATAAATCAGCCTGGGGACGATTACGCTCAGCTCGAACCCGCTCGAGTATTTCCCGCGACCCCATGTCGAGAAACTGCACCTCAACATCCTTATGTTCGGCCTGGTAACGGGCAATGAAATCCTTTAATAGATCCTGCCCGTGCGGCGTGTAGATTAGCAGCTTGCGAGCGTTGGGATTGCTGGTCCGAGTACATGAGAATAACAGCGCACTCAGGCAAAGAACGATTACGAGCAATTTGAATGAGCGGAAAGTCATTCGAGTTGAGATCAGACTGAAACTGTTCGATGTGCTCTAGAGAGTCCTGACTCTAATGTTCGTGTAACAAATGCGGCGGTTCGAGCGGGCCATTTCGTGCAGGGCGGCCTGCTTTAGGTCCGAAGGACCGGCCTTCAATAGCCACGTCCGTGAGGGCGTGGATCAAGAATCTCGAAGATGATGAGCGCCGAAGGTGCGGAACAGTTTACTTCCGCAATTCAACCAGTGCCGGCCCTTCGGGCCTCGGGCATTATGGAACTTGCCTTCCACGCCCTCACGGACGTGGCTATTAACTGCCGGTCCTTCGGACCTTCGGCCCAGATTTATTAATAGAACTTTAGAGTCAGGACACTAGTGTCGGTACGCGCAAATCGCAACCGCGACAAACTAAAGAAACCTAATTAAGTGTCTTCGACGCGTAGCGGCGGTATGACTTTAGCCCGGCCTTTCAACCGGGGTCCCCGCGCGGGCAGCCCGCGTGGGGTGGCGTGGCCGGGAAAGGCCAACGAAATATCCTCGTCGCGTAGCGACGTTTGAACGTTGTTGGATTCAATCGTCGCTACGCGACGAGAACAGCTAAACTACCAGGACCCGGCGTTGAAACGCCGGGCTAAACTCATACCGACGCTATGCGTCGAATATGCCTAATCAGAGCTCTTTGTAGATTGTCGGTAGTCGCGCAAAGCGCAAATAGGCGACAAACTAAAGTGTGGCGGAATTCAAGGTTGATGCGCGTTCATGCTAACACACAAATATCAGCGTGATGTATCCAGCCTTTGCTGGAAGATCTAAAACGTTTAGACTAACCGCAAAGAACGCAAATCGCGCGCAAAGATTAGCAGAGAGCTTCTTCGCGTACCTTGGCGGATTTCTTTCCTTGGCGTTCTTTGCGGTTAGAAACAGGCCAGGACGGGTTCAACTATGCCGACGATACCAAAGCCGAAAAAAGGGCTTTTTAAGCGAGGGGCTTGGGAGATTACCCGGAAGCTCCTTAAGGCGATTCCGATCATCGGCCCAGTTTTTACGGTTGGATTTGCCGGCCGCGATATCCACAAGAAAGGGCTTGTGCCTGGAGCTGTTCACGTCGGACTTGATGTGACGCCGGTGGTAGGAACGGCGAAGAACATCCTGGAGATTTTTACCGGCGACTTAATCCCCGACAAGCCTCCTAAGATGCCTCGCCTCGCTGTGCAACCAGCGGGCGCAATGCGGGGTCAGCAGTCGGGCAGCCCCGATGGCGTGCTAAGCCCATCTTCCCAACCTGAGAAACTCCAGAACTCGCCAGGTCCATCGCGCGTTGAAGGCCAGTAAAAAAGAGAGTTAGCCGAGGTGCGGTGCGGTCATAGCCTTTGCGGCTAAGCCGCCTTCGGTGCGGAAAGGCTCGGCCTTTCCGATAGCGGTTTCATTCTTCGAGGCTGCGCCTCTGATGTCGCACGGAGGCATAGCCTCAAAATAAATAGAGGTGCCGGTGAGGCGGAGCCCCACCACACGGAAGGCCGGCCAAGCCGCAGAACCATGCGGACAAACGCACCGTGTTTACCCGGAAGAATCCGCGGCCAGAATACCAACACACGTCTGGTCGGTCTGAGGCAGAGCCTCGCTAGAACTTTAGACACACCCCACTCAGGCAGAAACCGGTGGCCGCTCGGTGAATGGGCGCGCCGTTTCATACGCGTAACCGAGTTTGAGCAACGTCGGTTCTGACCAGTAGCCGCCCAGAAGTTGGAAACCGATGGGCAGCCGGTTTGACGAAAGCCCACAGGGCACATTGAGTCCGGGAATTCCTGCCAGATTCGCCGTGACGGTGTAGATGTCGTTGAGATACATCGCCAGCGGATTATCAACTTTCTCACCAATCAAAAAAGCGGGCGTCGGGGACGTGGGCGTAATGATCGCATCACAACTCTGGAACGCTTTACTAAAGTCGTCCTTGATTAGCGATCTCACCTGCTGTGCCTTTCGGTAGTAAGCATCATAGTAGCCGGCGGAAAGCACGTAGGTACCCAGCATGATCCGGCGCTTAACCTCCGGTCCGAATCCTTCTGCGCGGGTCTTCCGGTACATCTGTCGCAGTTCAGGCGCGTCTTCCGCGCGAAATCCGTAACGAGCGCCGTCGAAGCGAGCGAGGTTTGAAGAAGCCTCCGCTGTCGCGATGATGTAATAAACCGCAATGCTGTACTCTGCGTTGGGCAGCTCAACCTCAACTATCTCCGCGCCAAGGTCGCGATAAACATCTACCGCAGCGACCACCGCATCACGAACTTCACTATCCAATCCCTCACCAAAGAGAGACTTGGGAAAACCGATACGCGCGCCCTTGATATCGCCTGCCAGTTCGGCGAGATAATTCGGAACGGGCACGTCGGCGGTGGTAGCGTCGTGAAGATCGCGTCCGGCTATGACGCCCAGCACGCGCGCGACATCGCTCATGTTGCGGGCGAAAATGCCTACCTGATCGAGCGACGACGCAAAGGCCACCAGGCCGTATCGCGAGTTGCGTCCGTAAGTTGGTTTCAACCCGACCACGCCGCTGAGCGACGCCGGTTGCCTCACCGAACCGCCAGTGTCGGAACCCAGGGCAACGGGCACAATCCCCGCAGCCACCGCCGCGGCAGAGCCACCAGAGGAGCCTCCGGGCACGCGCAAAGTGTCCCAGGGATTTTTCACGGGGCCAAACGCGGAATTCTCATTTGACGAACCCATGGCAAACTCGTCGCAATTGGTTTTGCCGATGACGATCGCACCCGCGCCTAGTAAGTGTTCAATTACGGTGGCGTTGTAGGGAGGGTGATAATCACCGAGAATTCGTGAACCGCAGGACGTCTGCAGGCCCTGTACGCAGATGTTGTCTTTGATGGCGATAGGGATACCGGCCAGTGGGAGACTCGCGAGGTTGCCGCTTTCCTGAGCCCGCTTTAGCGCTCCAGCGCGATCAATCTCCAGGAAGGCATTGAGCGAATCATTCAGGTCCTCCGCAGCCTTTACCGACGACTCGACGACGGCGTGCGCCGTGGTTTCGCCGCTGCTAATCCGGTTCCTTAATGACTCGATATCGTTTTTGGTCTCACTCATCTCTTGTTAGTCCAAAGTCCAAGGTCCAAAGTCCAAAGTCCAAAGTCCAAAGTTAAGTCTAACGTCCAAAGCCTAAGGTTGCCGTCGCTGACATTCACATTTGCGTGTCCAAGTCGGCCCCGTCAACGACTTTGGACTTTGGACATTGGACTTTGGACATTGGACATTGGACTTTGGACTTCCCTTCAAAGGACCTTCGGTACTCGAAAATGTCCCGACGCTGCATCCGGTGCCTCCGCTAGTGCCAGCTTCTGTCCGAGCGACGGAACCGCTACATCTTCGCGAGACGAATCTGTGCGTTCGCCTTCCGGTGTAAGTCCGCCGAGCGCCGGCTCAACGTCGCTGGTCGCCAGGGCATCCAGCTGTTCGACGTAAGTAACAATCTCTGCCATTTGCGGCGCAAATATCTTCAGCTCTTCGGGCGTGATTTCCAGGTGAGCCAGCTGCGCTACTTTTTCGACGTCGGATTCGTTAATTGGCATGCTCTTAAATTTCGGATTTGGGAATTCGGATTTCGGATTTGAAAACTTAAGCTGAGATCTCAGATTTCCATAACTTAGTACAGACTCAGCAGTCAGCACTCATCACGCATAATCACTCATCACTCATCACTCAGGACTTAGCACTCAGCACTTCGTACTTCGCTTCTATCCGCCTGATACAACTCGTGGCTGCGCCAAGGAAAGCTCGGCGCAACTCAACATCTGCAATCCCGGCGGCGGCGGTCAGCAGCTCTCCGGGGACTATGTAATCAACGCGCTCCTTCTTTGGTCCTTCCCGGCGGCTACGCGCCTCTGCCAGGGTCTTCGGATCAACGCGCAACTCGATAGACTTTACCAGCGTCTGCTTCATCAACGAGTTGAGTCGAAAAAGCAATGGCCCGCGCATTTGCTCGATTTGCCGTTGCCAAATATTGTCTTCAACCACCACGATGAGCTTCTGATTTTGCAGTTGCACCGGGACGACGTGATTGCTTAGCGTTTCCCCGACCACATGTTTCCAGGCCGCAATGCAGGCGGCTTCCGCGACTTCTTCGGAACCACCGGTCGCCGCAAGTATCGCCGGTAATGTCTTGATCAGCGTGTCCATTGATGGCCCCGTGAGCGGTCTTTCCAGATCGGTTCGGTTCAATCTAGAATCACAAATTCGACTTCGAAAAGGATTCTGGAGTGTAGCGGAGAATTGTTTCGTGCGACAAGCGGGGGTCTGAACCATCGACGCGGCTTAGATGTTGGTTGACTCTTTGACTGTTTAGAAGGCAACCCAGCGATTGGAGTGTGAGAATTGCTGAGAGAGAAGATTGTGCTGGCCTCAAAGAGTCCCCGTCGGGCGGAGATACTGACGGCGGTGGGCTGGGAGTTTGAAGCGGTAGCAGCAAACATCGATGAGACGAGAATGGGATCGGAGGATGCCGTTAGTTATGTCAAGCGTCTGGCGCAGACAAAAGCGGAAACCGTAGCCCAGAGAATGCCGACCCAGGGCCCGGTACTTGGCGCTGATACTGTGGTAGTCATTGACCGAGAAATCATGGGGCAGCCGCGAGACGACGACGACGCTGGCCGGATGTTGCGGCGGTTAAGCGGGAAATGGCATGAGGTGGTGACGGGGATAGCGTTGGTACGCGCGGCTCAGGTATCAGTCGATCACGAAACAACGCGGGTTCGCTTCGCCGAGCTGTCGGCCGCTGAAATTGACTGGTATGTTTCAACGGGCGAGCCTCGGGACAAGGCTGGCGCTTATGCAATTCAAGGTAGAGGCGGGCTGTTCATCGAAGAGATCGAAGGCGACTACTTCAACATCGTAGGCTTGCCGGTGCGATTACTCTATGAATTGATGTCTGGCAACGTTAGCAACCTCTAAGTGTTTTCGACGCGTAGCGGCGGTGTGAATTTAGCCCGGCCTTTCAAGGCCGGGAAAGTCCAAGGTGGTGTTCCCGTCGCATGGCGACGGTTGAACCAGTTTCAGGCGTCGCTACGCGACGAGAACCGGTGTTAACCTGATTCCCGGCCTTGAAAGGCCGGGCTAAATTCATACCGCCGCTACGCGTCGAAGTCAGAGCGGGGCAAGCCCGCCTTCCTTACCCCGAGCTGTTTACAGCGGACTTCGAATTCTCGCTGGAAAAGCTTTCAGCCGCGGTGCATTGAGGGAGTTGGAAAATCTCGCGGTTGGGAATGTGGGCTTTGCACCCCAACGAGGCTTCCCCCCGCCGGGGGGACTCCGCCTTGCCCCCGCTCTTTGTCAGAGGGGTAGAAATTTCAATACAAAACCGTCCCGCCATCGACATTGATCGCCTGACCGTTTATCCCGCGGCCTTCATCCGACGCCAGCAGTGATGCCAGTGCTGCCACCTCTTCAGGCTCGACCAGCCGATTCTGCGGGCTCATTTTCTTAATCGAGTCCATTGCGTACTCAGCCTGTATTCCCGTCTTCCTGGTTATGTTTTCTATCGCCCGCGTCGTCATGTCAGTATCAACGTAACCGGGACAGATTGCATTGACGGTAATCCCTTTCGCCGCGACTTCCAGCGCCGCTGATCGCGTTAGTCCGAGGACGCCGTGTTTCGATGCTGAATACGCGGCGATGTAAGGCGCGCCAATCTTACCCGCGATAGAAGCGATATTGATGACGCGTCCCCAACCACTTTCAATCATCTGCGGCAAAGCAGCCCGCGTGCAATAGAAGGTGCCGGTTAAGTTAATGGCCAGATGTCTGTGCCAGAACTCATTGTCAGTTTTGATAATGGGCGCGCTCTCAGCCACACCAGCGTTGTTGACCAGAATATCCGGACCGCGACCCAGGCTCTCTTTCACGCGAGCAAACATTTCTTCAACACTCGCGATATCCGAAACATCGCAGACGACTGGCAGCGCTTTCAGCGAAAACTGGTCGCTGATTTCCTGGGCCACTCGTTCGACCTGATCGATACTGCGCGCGGCCACTGCCACCTGTGCGCCGTCACCCGCAAACGCCAAGGCTATAGCGCGACCAATGCCGCGACCACCGCCGGTGATGAGTGCAATTTTGTTTTGAAGTTTCATAGGTGTCCCGTAGCCGAATTGTGGCTACGCAAAGCTGGGAGCGCAGGCATCTTGCCTGCCGAAGCGTGCGTAGCACGCGTAATGGTTACGATGAATTAGGTGCTTCAGTAACTGGTTCGCGCTTTGCGCTCAATTGCAGGCAGGATGCCTGCGCTCCCAGCTCACCGTCCAGTAAACTTGGCGACACGCTTCTCTAAAAACGCTCGACATCCTTCGCTGGCGTCTTCCGACTCAAAGCAACGCATCTGTGCTTCAGTTTCATAGCGCAGCATCTCTTCAAGCTCGGCAGCCTGGCTCTTGTAGACGGCCTGCTTTGCCGCTCCCAGGGAAATCGCAGGGGAATCGCGCAAGCGTTCCGCCAGCCGGCGAGTGGTCGCGGCCAACTCTTCGGGTGCGACCACGTCATTCAGGATGCCCAGACGGTGCGCTTCTTCTGCGCCCATAGCGTCGCCAAGGAAAAACATTTCGCAGGCTTTGTTTGGAGTCACCAGCCGTGGCAGGAAGTAGGTGCCGCCCCAGTCGGGATGTAAACCCACTTTGGCAAATGATTGATTGAACGTGGCTGTGGTTGAGGCGATCCGCAGATCGCAAGCAAGGGCCAGATTGAAACCTGCGCCGGCAGCGGGTCCGTTGATTGACGCGATCACCGGTTTCGTCATCTGGCGAATTGCAGTAATTACCCGTCGCGCGGAGCCGAGCAAACGAGAAAACTCGTCGGCATCCTGTTTCTCGATCAACTCCGCCATGGCCCTGACGTCACCCCCCGCGCAAAAGGCCCGGCCCGCGCCCGTGATCACCACGACGTGAACAGTCCTATCGCTGCCGGCGGCTTCCAGTGCCTGGGCCAAATCGCGCCGCATGTGGCCGGCAAGGGCATTCAATTTCTCCGGTCGATTCAGCGTGATCGTCGTGATGCCGGAGTCTTCGGTGATGTCTATATGTTCGTACATAACGAGAAGGTAAATGGTAAATGGTAAATGGGAGAACGGAGAAGGTAAATGGTAAATGGTGAATGGTAAATGGGAGAACGGAGAATTCACTCAGCTGTCAATTCACCGTTCACGGTTCCACTCCGTCTTTAACCATTTACCATTTACTATTCACTATTTACCCAACGGAGAGCTGTCAATTCACCATTCACCGTTCCACTCCGTCTTTAACCATTTACCATTCACTATTTACCCAACGGAGAGCTGTCAATTCACCGTTCACGGTTCCACTCCGTCTTTAACCATTTACCATTCACTATTTACCCAACGGAGAGCTGTCAATTCACCGTTCACGGTTCCACTCCGTCTTTAACCATTTACCATTTACCATTCACTATTTACCTTTAAAGATTGGTTTGCGCTTCTCAACGTAAGCAGCCATCCCTTCCTTCGCATCTTCCGATTGAAAGAGCTGCTGTTGCAGCTCACGCTCAAGAGCCAGGGCTGACTCAAACGAAACCTCTGCCCCGGTTTGCACGCTACGCTTGATTCTACCAACGGCGCCGGCCGCTCGGTTGGGCAAGGTGAACTGCTGACAATATTTAAGAACCCGCGCCATAAACTGATCAGCAGTTTCCGCGTCAATAATCTGATTGATTATTCCCAGCTCCTCGCCGCGTTCGAAGTCAAATAGTTGGCCGGTCGCCATTAACTCAATCGCTTTTGATTTGCCGACAATGCGCAGCAGTCGCTGTGTGCCTCCGGTACCCGGCAATACACCGAGCGAGACTTCCGGCAGTCCCATCTTGCCAGCATTACGGCGCGCAATTCGAATATCGGCCGCCATCGCGACTTCGAGGCCGCCGCCGACGCAATGCCCGTTAATCGCCGCGATTACCAGCTTTGGAGTTTGCTCGAGGCGTGACAGGGTTTCATTTGCGTGCAGACAGAAATAGTATTTGAAGGTCGGCGTTACGTTGGCCAGCATGTTGATATTGGCCCCCGCGCAGAAAAACTTCTCGCCGTTGCCCGTGATCACGATTACCTGGACGTTGTCGTCCATCCGGGCCTCAAGGATGCGCGCGTCAAGCGTCTGCATCATCTCGTGGGTATAGGTGTTTGCGGGCGGGTCGTTAAGCGTCAGGAAGGCAATTCCGTCCTCGACGCGATACTGAACCAGGCTGCGCTCCTCCCTGGTTACTTCAAAATGATCGACTGCTGCCATTATTCAATTCTCCGGAGAAGGGTGATCCAATTTTGAGTTCAAAACCCTGCGTTCGTTTAGAGGTGGGCACCGCCCCCCGATGCGCGATAGCTGAATCCATTCAACTAGATAATCATACGTTGGTTTATCCGACTCTTTTCGTCCACGCCGCACCAGTAAGCGGTGCCCACCTCTAAACGGACGTAAACTTAAGTTTGAACTCTAAACTGCAGCGAAAACGTTGCTATTCCGCGCCCTCAGCAACATGGCCGCGCCAGACATTACAAGGCTCGAGGGTGCGTTTGGGTGCGAAGTTTAGTTCTGACGTTGGTGATCCGGAAACAAATCCGCTGAGGAACAATCTGGTGACGTTATCCACCAGCTCCGAAACTTTCAGTTTACCGTGCGGATCATACCAGTTATAGATCCAGTTCATCATGCCAAAAAGTCCGTAAGTTGCAACTGTCAGATCGATTGGCGTTCCCACCGTTTCCTGTTGCTGGATCTCTTTGAGAATCCTGCGGGCCAGCTTCGTGTATTTATCTTTTTTGGTTGAGACATGAGCGTGCTTGTCGCCGGCCAAAGATTCGGCCTCGTGCGATAGCACCTTCATCTCAGCCATGTTGGCCGCAAAGAATGATAGGTGATTATCGATGAATATGCGCAGCTTACTCAACGGATCGTTGACCTCACGCAGACGTTCTTCGAGACGTTCGAGTACGCGCCCAAAGCAATTATCCTGAATCAGGAAAAGAAGTTCGTCCTTCGACTTGCAGTAGTGATACAAGCCGGCGAGGCTGACGTTGGTGGCGCGCGAGATGTCGCGCATGGTCGTGGAGTGGTAGCTCTTCTCGGCAAAGATGCGCGCCGCCTTGCGGAGAATGAACTCCAGCTTTTGGTCGTACTTCGAAAAATCTGCTGAGAGATTTGTTGCCATGAAACTTAACCGCCAAGACGCCAAGAGCGCAAAGCAAGAGCGCAAAGCTGGGAGCGCAGGCATCCTGCCTGCCGAAGCGTGCGTAGCACGCGTCATGGTTAGGATGAATTTAGTGCTTCAGCAACTGGTTCGCGCTGCGCGCTCAATTGCAGGCAGGATGCCTGCGCTCCCAGCTATGAGGCGCCCGGCTACAGTCGCACATATTCAAATTCAAAGGGCTTTCCCTTGATCCCGGTCGCGGGCGGTGCGATCCAGTTGGCGATCTTTCCAGGCTCAGTTACCGGGTGCATTAGACTCCCCACGTATTCACGATCCGCCATCGACGGCAGCCATCCCGACTTGCGCTGCTCAAACTCTGCGGCCGTAATCAGATTTCCTTCGATATCGAAATGATGGCCGGCGTATTCCCCCAGGTGGCGATGAAAACGGGTGTGGGGTATGTACAGCCGCTCACTAATCCCTTCGTCGGCCAGCGTCTTGTTCCATCGGGCCAGTCCCTTTTCGCAATCCTTCACATACTCGGTGCGCAGCACCTGGTTCAGCGCATTTCGCATCGGAACTTCGCGCTGATTGAGTTGACCATTCTCTACAATCGTCATGGTGAAGTGCTGGTCCGCCACTACATGGTCTTCGTATTGGTCCTGCTCTTTGTAGCGGCCCTTCAGTCCCGCCGCAAAGAAGTCCGCAGCGTTTGAGCTGATTTCGCCACCAAAAAGATCAAGCGAATAACTAAACCAGAAATTAACGTGTCTTTGAATGATGTCGAGAGGGATGCCGCCCAGTTCGCGTACGTCGCCTTCCTTCATCAACTGCGCCGTGCGTTTCACCACCCGGTTGATCCCGGTGTCGCCGACAAACATGTGATGTGCTTCTTCAGTCAGCATAAACTGACAGGTCCGGGCCAGCGGTTCGAAACCGGACTCAGCGAGCGCTGACAGCTGATACTTGCCATCGCGATCGGTGAACATCGTGAAGCAGAAAAAATTGAGCCAGTCGTCGCAGGGCTGATTAAAGGCCTCGAGGATGCGCGGTTTGTCAGGGTTTCCACTTCTCCGCTCGAGCAGGGCGTCGGCTTCATCGCGACCATCGCGACCGAAGTAACGCTGGAGCAGGTAGACCATGGCCCAGAGGTGACGACCTTCTTCGACGTTTACCTGAAATAGATTCCGGAGGTCATACAACGACGGGCAAGTCTTGCCGAGTTCACGCTGCTGCTCGACGGAGGCAGGTTCCGTGTCGCCCTGGGTGACGATAATGCGGCGCAGGGAGTTGCGAAATTCTCCGGGCACTTCCTGGTAAGCAGGCTGGCCCAGATTGTCGCCAAAACCAATTGTGGCGTCGGGCTCAGCCGGCTTCAGGAAAATGCCCCAGCGATAGTCAGGCATCTTGACGAAGTCGAAGTTGGCCCAGCCGTCAGGCTCGACGCTGATTGCCGTGCGCAAGTAAACGTCTTTGGTTTGAAAACCGTCGGGCCCCATTTCCTGCCACCAGTCGAGAAAGTTTGGCAACCACTTTTCCAGGGCGCGCTGGAGTTTCTTGTCTTCGGCGAGGTTAACGTTGTTAGGAATGCGATCGTATAAGTTCATAGTTCACCTGTAGGGAATACCAGCCAATCACTATCCGCAGATTACGCAGATTACACAGACTAAGGAAGGAGCATTACGCGATCGAGTTGAGAAGAGCGGTTCACGGATAACCGGGTGCCCAACGTAAGATCATCCTCTTTTCTTAACTGTTTTCTTAACTGCCTAAAGCCCCGTCTTCTTAATCTGCGTAATCTGCGGATGGTACCTAACCGATTGACTTCGCAAGTTCGTCCAAGGCTTTAACGCCGGCTCCGGAAGGGTCGAGAAATTTCGCGTCGTCGCCCTTGGCTTTCTTATGCCTCATGGCGTAGTAACCGTAAGCCACTCCCTTATCTGCCCGCACATAGAAAGCCAGTTGCACTTCCATCTCCTGATTGGACGTAGTCATGAGCGTTCCTGACTCAGTCTGAACGCCCTTATGTGGCGGAAGCGTCGCCGAGTCCCAGACCAGAACCTTTGAATCATGCAAAAACATTCCGCCGACCATCTTCTGCATCTCGCCAATGAAGGCTGCCATGTCCTGGCCTTCAGCGGGATAGCCGACAAACATGCCGGCAGGCTTGCTCGGGTCCAGAAACAACCGACCGCTGTGTTTGGAAAACTCCCCCGGCATATAGCCTTTGGGTGACTTGAACACTATGGATTGTTTAGCGGATGGTTGCGTCTGTTGGGCTGTGACTACCAGCCCAGAGACCGCCATAAGGGCTGCGGCTAACACGAAGGAAAAAGCAACAATTCTTCCGAGTCTCTTCATAAAATCATCCTTCCAGATTATCTTCACGCCTTCACGGCGACGCTTACCTAGGTTCGCTTAAAGTCGAATTCGGACTGCGTTGGTTTACCGTAGTTGGTTAACGCGCCCTTTGGACCGACCGCGTTGGGCCGCTGAAAGATCCAGTTTTGCCACGCCGTCAAACGGCCGTAGATCTTGGTGTCCATGGTTTCCGGTCCGGCGAAGCGCAGCGAGGCTTCCATGCCGGTCAAAGCATCGGGAGACAAAGAGGTGCGCTCTTCTATCGCGACCCGAATCTCGTCTTCCCAATCAAGTTCGTCAGGGGCGAAGGTTATCAACCCTGCTTCGTCAGCGGCGTCCGCGTCCAGCAATCCTTGAAGCGCCAGGATTTTCGCAACCTTGTCTGGGTCTCGGAGAAAGCGCGATTGCAACCGCGTCAGTCCGTTGCTCATGGGCAGGGCCCCGCCATTCAATTCATCCAGGGCGATCGCTACCTTTACGTCGGGATCGTTGATCATGTAGCTGCGATCGCTGGCCAGGAGGAGTTCAAGCAGATTGCCGGCGAAACAACTGCCGGGCTCGACAATGGCAAAGAAGCTCTTCGCTGTTAGATCGAGACGGCGTAACACGCGGGCCATGTTCAGAGTTATCTCGCGAATCAGCCAATGGTCTTTATTGGCCTCGAGGTTTTTGTCCACGGCCAGTACATCGTCGATATTTCCCTCAGTGCGCAAACATACAAGACCGATTTCCGGCTCGTTGCAGCGAAGATGGAGGAGGGCATTGTCCAACTCGCGATATGCCTGGAGCGGCCAGTAAGAGTCCCCCAGTTGCTGAATTTCATCGATCGCAGTTGGCAAGTCAGCTTCGGGTCCGCGAATCGTCAGATCGGCGTAACGCTGTTCGCGATTTAATCTGAGAGAGACGTATTTGTATTCCACACCATCAGCAGTGGACTCAAACTGGATTGGGTTGAGTTCGATGCCGTAAAGCAAACTGGGCGGGGTCCCCGGCCGGGCAGCCCGGCTGGGGTGCTTGATAGTTTGCGATCGTTCGTTATCATTTAGGCTGGCATCCTGCGCACCTCCACGCAAACTAACAGTTTGCTTTACCTCGGCAACAACCTCGCGCACGCGCGCGTCGATCTCCTCCTGGAATTTGCTGGTGGGAAAGTAACCGTCGACGAGTCCCCATTCCTTGGCGCGTTTCCCTTTCAATCCTTCGGCCAACGTCGAAAACACATCGGCGCGATCGCGACGAATTCTGCGCTTATCGACCAGGCGAGTTAAGCCACCAGTTCCCGGCAACACGCCAAGCAGCGGAACTTCGGGAAGTGAAATGGCGGAGTTGCCGTCGTCGACCAGGTAGATTTCGTCGCAGGCAATCGCCAGTTCATAACCGCCGCCGGAAGCGGTGCCGTTGAGGGCGGCGATATACCGCCTCCCTGAATGGTGCGAGTCGTCTTCGATGGCGCAACGCGTTTCGTTGGTAAACTTGCAGAAGTTGACCTTGAAAGCGTGTGAAGAAGTGCCGAGCATATAAATATTCGCTCCTGCACAGAAGATGCGCGGCTTAAGACTGGTCACCACTACTACCTTCACTTCAGGGTGTTCAAAGCGCAGTCGTTGCACGGCATCGGCCAGCTCAATATCGACCCCGAGGTCATACGAATTGAGTTTGAGTTTATAGCCTTCGGCCAGGGTTGAGTCTTCCTGAACATCCATCGAAAGAGTCGCCACTTCACCGGCTACTTCCAGTTTCCAATGGCTATATTGTTCAGGGGAGGTTTGAAAATTGATCATTTAAGTTCTTCCAGTGTCCCGGGTATTCACGACGATTTAATCGGCCATTCGAACGTTCGTTCGAATACTAACTGAAGGCGGAACACCGATCAAGTGGGCGAAGGGAGAAGACTGGTCAGTTGGTAAAGGAGAGCCCAAAGGCAATTACAGAACCGAGCGCGGTAGCGCCGCATCCACCACTCGACTTAGCTTTATGATCGGATCCCTGAGCATTCTAAAGTAGACCTTAGCATCCGGCGCTACCGCGCTCGGTTCTGACGAGCCACTAACTTTTCCTTGATTTTTCGCGGTCGGTAGGTTATCTGCTTTGCGCTAAAACATACCTCACCAGCCTCCGAGGCTTTGACGCGGGCATTTCTTCGCAGTTCTTTTGCAGAGAGGGATTTCAGGTTCATTCACTACGAACGAGAGCCGGCGATGAGCCTCTGGCGAGGAGGGTACCGGCAGGGATATATCCACGAAGACATGAAAATTTATCTAGCAGAAGAAACGAACGGACAGCCACAACCTGAACGCGAGTGGGACGCAGCCATAGTAAGAGTCGGTCGGGATGGCGGTGACTGCCAGGTTGTATTCGATGGCAACCAGTGGCCAATGGTCTCGCGCAAGCATGCCGAGTTCCGGCTTGAAAGTGGGCGCAGTTTGATCGTGGATTTGAACTCGCGCTTTGGTACGTTTCTCGACGGTCGACAATTATCGCAGCCGGCCGAGGTTCGCGCCGGTTCGCGGGTGCAGTTTGGTCAGGGTGGACCAGTCTTGCGGGTCGTACGCATCTCACCCGGTCAATCCGCGGGCACGAGCTCCGCGTCGGCGCCAGTTCGCCCACCTGCTGAGCCTGCAAGGGGGGCTCAGCGAACTCCGGATTCCCCGTTTGGGGGCCAGCGAGTTGCGCGCACACTCGGACAAACGCCAGCCATTGTCCATTTGCTGGATGGAAATTCGCCCATCACGATCGGGCGGTCCGCGGACGTCAATGTCCGCCTCGACGGTCTCCAGATCTCGAACTATCACGCGCGCGTTACCCAATCGAATGGGGCCGTTTTTATCGAAGACACGGGTTCAACTAACGGCGTTTACGTAAACGGCACCCGAATCAAAAGCAAGGTGCAGATTGGCGCCAGTGACACCGTACAAATTGGTCCATTCCTGTTGTTGGCTGATCTGCAGAGCGGGCTGGCTGTGCTCGACACGCGTTCAAAAACGCGGATTGATGCGATTGATATTACGAAGATTGTCGCAAACCGGTCTGGCGGCGGAACGTTGAAGCTCCTGGACGACGTCGATCTGACAATTCAACCCAACGAGTTCGTCGGTCTGTTGGGTCCATCGGGAGCCGGTAAGTCGACCCTCATGGACGCCCTCAACGGGATGCGTCCGGCCACGAGCGGCCTCGTGCTAATCAACAGTCAGGATTTTTACGAGCATTTGGATTCACTCAAACAGTCTATTGGTTATGTTCCCCAGGACGACATCATTCATCGCGAGCTGACGGTTTACCGCACGCTTTATTACGTCGCTCGCCTCCGACTATCGAGTGATGTTTCCAGTGAGGAGATCGACCAGATCATAAACGAAGTGATGGATGTTACCGGTCTTTCCGAGCGCCGGGATGTTCCGGTGGGCCAACTCTCCGGGGGCCAACGGAAGCGCGTCTCGATTGCGGTAGAACTAATTACTAAACCCTCGATCATCTATCTCGACGAACCGACGTCTGGTCTGGATCCGGCCACCGAAGAGAAGGTCATGAAGCTGTTTCGCCAGATCGCTGAATCCGGACGGACCGTAATCCTGACCACCCACGCGATGGAGAACGTGAAGCTCTTCGACAAGATCGTGGTTTTGATGCGGGGCAAGCTGGTCTTTTATGGAGGACCGCAGGCAGCGCTCAAGCACGTTGGCGCCGACAGCTTTAAGGACCTCTACGACAGATTGGAAGCACCAATCGAGTCCCGCGTCAGTAAGCTTCCATTGTTGCCACCCGATGCAAATGGGGACCAGAAGCGGAGCCATAAGCTGCAACGGGAGCAAATTGCCGAAGAGGTGGCGGAGGATTGGAAGCAGCGCTTCACTCAAACTGTGGAGTACAGAACAAACATTCTGGAGCCGCTGGGCGCATTGAAAGGGCAGCAGCATACTGTCGCCCCAACCAGGCACCGCCCGACCGTCACCGACGGTCTACGCCAGTGGAAAACCCTGGCCCAGCGCTACATCGAAGTTTTGCTTCATGACAAGTTTAATCTCCTGATTCTGTTTGGCCAGGCGCCGATCGTCGCCTTTCTGACATACCTGGCAGTAACCAGTGAGAACTCACGCGACTTTCCATACTTTGTCCTGGCCCTGGTCTCCGTCTGGTTTGGCACCTCGATAGCCGCTCGCGAAATCATCAAGGAACGCGCGGTATACAATCGGGAACGCATGGTCAATCTCGGCCTGCTTCCCTATGTTGGTTCGAAGCTGCTGGTGCTGACGCTGATTGTGGGTTTGCAGTGTGTTCTGCTCTTTGGCTTGTTGCGAGTCTTTGACGTCACCGGCCTCATGGAGTTACCTGGGGACTACTATGGTGCTCCACAGTTGGCGGTGATGATCCTGACGGGCATGGTGGGAATCGCGCTCGGACTTTTTATCTCGGCCATCGTGAAGACGTCAGAAATGGCGACCAGCTTCGTGCCGCTCATGTTAATTCCTCAAATCTTGTTTTGCGGATTGGTGGGTGTCCCCAAAGGTGTGTCGCAGTATGTCGGGGTAATCATGCCGGCCACCTGGGCCTTCGATGAGATCAAGCGGTTCTCAGCTCTGCCGGTCCTGCGCGGCAAAGACGAGGCAGCGGAGCCGGCCCCGCAAAACGATGGGCGTGGGCTTTACAAAGACATCAAGTATCAAAACGATCAGTTGGTTGAGCAGAAGCAGAAAGAGATTGAAGACTATAAGTCGGGCTCAGAAAATAAGTTTGATGACTTCGACAAAGAGATGAACAGCTATCAGAAGGACCTGGAGAAATGGAACCTGGGGGGACGGCAGGGAGCCGAGCCCCGGAAGCCTTTGAAGCCTAAACTTGACCCGGTTCCGCCCAAGGTAAAGGTGGTGCAAGTGCCTGATGAACTGAGCGGCTACATAGACTTTTTACATCCATGGGGCAATCGGTGGCTGAACCCGCTCATTCTGCTGGTGATGTTTCTCGGTCTGACCGGTGCCACGATTCTCGCTTTGCGGTCGCAGGATATTGGATGAGCGGTACCAGCACGCGCCGATGGCTTTGGTTGATACCAGTCGCTCTGCTGATTGGCGGCCTGCTGGTTTGTTTCGTCTGGTGGCAATACTACCAGACGACTCCAGCTTATGCCCTGGCTCTATTGGTGGATGCGGCTCAGAAGGGCGATCGAGACGCGTTTGATCAAGTAGTGGATCTGGATCAAGTGATTGACAATTTCGTGGCCCAAAGCGCGCCCGGGGCCGCGCTGGGTGCGTCCACTGAACTGGTGACTTCCGTGCGGACCAGACTTCAATCGTTGGCTCCCGAAGCCAGTGCGACCATCAAGGAGGCTGTCCAGGAAGAAATCCAAAAGCGCACTAGTGAACTGGCAGGTTCCGCCGGGGCTCGTCCCTTTCTGGTGACTGCGCTCGGGATGCCTTTCATGAGTGACATCAAGCAGACTGGCGACAGAGCGATGGTAAAGGTAAATCGCAACGGCGAGGTTGAGTTAGTTATGGAGCGTCGTGAAAATGGATGGAAAGTCGTTTCCCTTCGAGATCAGGCGCTGGCCGCGCGGGTGGTCCAGGGCATCGTAAAGCTGTTGCCGCGATCGGGTTCGCCGTTTGAGGAGCAAATGCGTCGCCAACTGGAAACGCTGCCTAACGCCATCCCAAACCTCCCGCTGTTTAACCCGAAGTAAGCGACGCGGAAGTCGCGGGAAACGTCCGCATTCAGGCGTATAGAGTACAAGCTTTAGCTTGCGGGTTTGGCAGCGGCAACCTGAAGGTTGGACTCTGAACGCCTGTAGGCATGGCCACATCTACGAGGAGAAATATGACCCTATCGTATCGCTATCTTTTGGTTCTGGTGTTGTTGGTGTTTGGGTTTGACGCGCTGGCCCAACGGCCCAATGAAAACGGCACGGCCCGCCCGCTCCCGAAAGAGATCCGCGGATACAAGATCCACCGCGCCCGGGTCGAGATGAAAAAGACCAATGAGCCGGGCAAAAAGCCTGACAAGAAGTCGAAGGAAAAATCTGAGCAGGATGAATACGATGAAGATGAACCGCTATTGGTCCGCCTGGGAGAGCCTGAACTCGTGAGTGTTTCGCCGCTCGGCGTCACCTTTGACATACCGGTGATCCTGGCAGCCGTGAAACAGCAGGGCGATGTCGACCTGCTGGTGTTCGAGGATATGAAGGTCAATGACACGCCGGTGACCATTGATGACCACGTTCATCCGTTCAAGCTGCCGAACAAGGAGCCGTTAACCCTCGCTCCCTTGGTGCGGGTCTTTGTCAGTACACCTCAGACACTCCTGAGAGCGATTGATGACGTCTTAAACTCGAAAGAAACCTGGCCAGTGACGGGCAGGGTTTATGTTTGCGGACACTTCAAAAAGTTGATGCTGAAGTTTAAGCGGGCGGTTCCGGTTGAATTGGAAACGACCATACCGAATCCGGTGCGGTAGGTAAGGTGTGTCGCCGTCGCTGAGCGTACGGTTTTGTTGGGGTCAATCCACACTAGATACCTTGTCGGGTAAAACTTGATGTAAAGGAGTCAAGTTTTTGGGTCGGCAGTAAAACAGAGAGTTAGCTGCGGTACGGTGCGGTCATAGCCTTTGCGGCTCTGCCGCCTTCCGTGCGGAAAGGCTCGGCCTTTCCGATAGCTATTTCATTCTTCGAGGCTGCGCCTCTGATGTCGCACGGAGGCATAGCCTCAAAATAAATAGAGGTGCCGGTGAGGCGGAGCCTCACCGCACGGAAGGCGGCCAAGCCGCAGAACCAAGCTTGATGACTGAAACGCAACGATGGGGTGGCCACGGAGTGCCACCCCTACAATGTCAACAAGCGGCTTCTTGATTCCTTAAGTCGCCCTACAAAACCCATGCGATTGTGAGGTTCGATGATGCGTTCCCGTATGATCCCAAGCTTAGTTGCCGTCTTGTTTGCTCTCCCTCTCGCCATGGCCCAGAAGCCAGAGCTGAGTGTCCAGACTGGCCACTCGGCCCAGGTCCTCGCCCTCGCGTTCACCAGTGACGGTAAGCTTTTGGCTTCCGGCAGTGTCGATCAGACGATAGTTTTTTGGAACGCCGCCACCGGCAATCAGCTGCGAACGCTCAAGGGACATACGGGAACCGTGGGCTCGATTGCTTTCAGTCCCGACGACAAACAACTGGCCAGTGGCAGCGCCGACAACTCCATAAAGATTTGGGATGTCGCCAGCGGCAACGCAAAGCAAACGATGTCCGGCCACACGCTCTACGTTTCCTCCGTAGCTTTCAGTCCTGATGGAAAGATGCTGGCCAGCGGCAGCGGGGATCAGTCAGTCAAGCTTTGGGACGTTGCTTCTGGTCGCGAGTTGCGCACACTCGTGGTTGGGCCGACTCAGAGGGCTGGCATGCCGGTATCGGTGGCCCTTAGTCGTGATGGCAAGACTTTGGCCACCGGCGCTCAGGAAGCAAAACTGTGGGATGTTAGATCGGGGAACGAAGTCCGCACGCTCAAAGTAACCGAGTCAAATTCTCCGACGGAGACTCCGCTCGCCTTCAGTTCCGACGGTAAAGTGCTGGCTACCGGCGGTAAGGCCGTCAAGCTTTGGGACGTAGCGAGTGGCAACGCCTTGCGCACGCTGGCGGGTGATGCCAGGGCACTGAGCTTCAGCCCGGATCAGCAGACACTGGCGGCTACGGGAGGGATTGAAATCAAACTGTGGAACGTCACGACTGGGCAGGAGTTGCAAACCTTTGCAGGATCGCAACTGGGTGTTGATTCAGTTGCTTTCAATTCGGACGGCAAGCTCCTCGCCGTCGGTAACTCCGACAACTCAATTATCCTTTGGGACACCATGAGCCGACAGGCAGTTCGCGTTCTCAAAGGCCATGTCTCGGCCGTTTCCACAGTTGCCGTAAGTGGTGACGACAAAGTGCTGGCGAGTGCGCTGGAGGCAGGGGTTGCCGGCATCGGTCGCGTAGACACGATCAAAATCTGGGACCCGATTACGGGTCAACTGGTCCGATCGTTAATCGGCAGGAACAGTGGGCATTCGATTGGGTTGAGCAAGGATGGCACCAGATTAGTATCCGGGAGTTCCGGCGTCTCACTGAGCTTGTGGAATGTGTCGCAGTCAAAGGCCCAACGACAGATTGATCTCCGGCGCGAATCCAGGTTTGTACCCGACCGGGTGGCTCTGAGCCCTGACGGAAAGCTCATCGCCGGCGGTGGTCGCGACAATGCGATCAAACTCTGGGACGCTGCCACCGGTCGCGAGTTATTCACGCTGACTGGTCATAGAAAGAGCGTCCGGCACCTCGTCTTTAGTCCCGATAACAAGTTGTTGGCAAGTGGCAGTCAGGATGCCGACGTCAAGCTTTGGTCCGTAACGACCGGACAAGAGGTCAAAACCTTGACGGCCCATTCCGGTGGGGTCACAGCTATTGCTTTCAGTGCAGATGGAAAAAAGTTGGTCAGCGGTGGTCAGGATCGGATGATGCTCATTTGGGACATCGCCGAGGGAGATTCCGATGTTGCTTACCTGGGCAGTCAAGCGTGGATCAACGCGGTTGCCTTAAGTTCGGATGCAAGGTGGCTGGCGAGCGGAAGCGAAGATGGTGAGGTGCGCATTTGGGAAGTAGCGTCGCGTAGTGCGCAGGGAGAGCCGCAGGTGATTAACCGTCCACTGTACAAGCTGACCGGCCACACTGGCCCAGTTAACTCGCTCACCTTCAACGCCGGCGGCAAATTGCTGGTTAGTGGTAGTAGCGATGGGAGTATGAAGCTTTGGGATGTCGCGGCGGGCAGGGAGTTGGCAAGTCTGTTTTCTCTCGACCAGCAGGATTGGCTGGTGCTGACTCCGGATGGACTGTTTGATGGTTCACCGTCGGCGTGGAACCAGATCCTCTGGCGGTTTTCGTCGAATCTTTTCGACGTTGCTCCCGTCGAACTGTTCTTCAACGATTACTATTACCCCGGCCTGCTGGCGGACCTGTACGCCGGGAAAAGACCAGTGGCGCCGCAGAATATTGCTCAGAAGGATCGCCGGCAGCCGGTGGTGAAACTAGCGGTGAATGAAGCGCAGGTTGCCGCCGCCCAGGTCCGATCCCGGAGTGTCGGAGTCAAAATAGACATTAGCCAGGCCCCCGCCGGCGCCCAGGATATTCGACTGTTTCGCAATGGAGCTTTGGTGAAGGCCTGGCGCGGCGATGTGCTCAAGGGCCAGGCTCGAGTGGTCTTGGAAGCACAGATTCCCATCGTTGCCGGTGCGAATCATTTGACCGCATACGGGTTCAATCGAGACAACATCAAGAGCGCGGATGCGAATATTACCGTTACCGGCAATCCCAGTTTGAAGCAACCCGGCACGCTGTACATCCTGGCGATCGCTGTGAACAAATATGCGAATTCCCAGTTTGATCTCCGCTACGCCGTGGCCGATGCCGATGACTTTGCGAGCGAGTTGCAACGGCAGGAGACGAAAATCAAGAACTATGATCGTACTGAGATCATTTCGCTACAAGACGCAAAGGCCACCAAAGCAAATATTCTCCAGGCCCTGGCCGGTCTGGCGACCCGAGTCAAACCCGAAGATGCGGTGGTCGTCTATTTCGCCGGCCACGGTACTGCCCAACAGAATCAGTTTTACCTCATTCCGCATGACCTCGGGTTTAGCGGAGCGCGAAATCAAATCGATGCGGCGGCACTGCAAACCATCGTCACTCGCAGCATCTCAGACCGCGAGCTGGAGCGTGCTTTTGAAGGAGTGGATGCGGGGCAGTTTTTGTTGGTTATCGATGCCTGCAATTCGGGCCAGGCGCTGGAAGCAGCGGAGAAGCGGCGTGGGCCAATGAACAGCCGGGGGTTGGCCCAACTGGCCTATGAAAAGGGAATGTATGTGCTGACGGCGGCCCAGAGCTATCAGGCGGCGATGGAAGCAGCCAAGCTCGGTCACGGCTATTTGACTTACGCCCTGGTTGAAGAAGGACTAAAGACCGCGGCTGCCGACATTCAGCCGGCGGATGGCCAGGTGTTTTTGAAGGAGTGGCTTGATTATGCGACGCAACGAGTGCCGCAAATGCAGGAAGAGAAACTGAAGGAAGGGCAGGGCAGGCAATTGGAGCAGGTGGTGGCGTTCGTGCCCGGCGACGAGAAAACAGATCCGGCGAAACGGAACTTACAGCGGCCGCGAGTGTTCTACCGACGTGAACTTGGCGGCGCAGTGTTCATCGTGGCCCGACCAGGACCGGCGTCGCCAAACTAAGGGTTGCGGTCGAAACCGTGCTCACAATTGACGCCATGCGGGCCCAGAGGTCAGTACCACCACCCGGTGAGACTGTGTGTGGCAAGCGAGGTATCGCGGCTATGCCGCCCGAT
>JANNJZ010000054.1:0-9274 GCA_031396065.1 Pyrinomonadaceae bacterium
GCGGGCGCGAAACTCCTTGAACACATCATCCATCTTCACCAGTGCGCGCCAGCAGCGATTGGCATATTCAGGATCGTATGAGGCGTGGATCGTGTCTTCTTCGAAACGAACCGGATCGGGAACCTCAACCGGCATAGTCCAGATCTTCACGGTGATTCCCAGGTCACGCAGAGCTGACATTACTTCAGCGTAGAAGTCAGCCACCGTTTGCGGGCGCAACGCCAGCGTTTTCGCTGCGCCATCACTGCATTCGATTCGCAGCTGGTGATCTATGAAATCGAATTCGATCTCGAAGATGCGATCTTCGTAGGGCATGGCGGTCGTAGTGAGGCCGCGAGCCGAGACATATAGCGGCACGTTCCACCAGTGATTAACGAGCGGCGTTTGCTCGAGACGGATTTTCCCAACCACCTGCGTCCACATGTGGAGGGTGGCGAGGGTGTCTTGCCATTCGGAGAATTTTAGTTCGGGCCAGGAGGCATTCATAAGCATTTAACGGAAGCAATCAGCAAACAGCAAACAGTCGGAATGCAGATAGTGGATGTTAAATCGTGATTAGTAAAGTGCAGCCGTCAACGCCGGGCTTGCCCTCATTTTTAGAGTGGTCGTCCACGTCCTGTCGCAGCCTTCAGTGTGGAAAGGCTTGTAGAGCGTGCGGGCCCAGCTCCGCGGGGACGACGGCGACAGGTCGCCGATGACCAAAGCGGTAACAGGTTACCGCACTCCAAAAAGCCCTCGCCCGATCTGGGGTGATTGCGGGTGCGGAAAGAGTTTACCAATGAAGGAAAACGTCCCGCGTTAATTCATTGCGGGCAAGCGGCGCCGAGCCGGGCCCAGTCCTCAAACCGGCGGGCAAACTCTTCATGGACCATCGGCGGCAACGTACGTCCTTCACCTGGGTTCCAGCCCCACAACACCAGCTTGTCAGACGTAACATGCTCGACGATTTGCGCGACCGACTTGCCGTTGTTCTGTTTAGGATCCTTGAGTTGACGGCAGATCTGCCCGGGCGTGCGCCCCTCCCAAATCATCGGCATGTTGGCCGGAGGCAGGTGCCAATTCGGCGCCCCGGGCGGCATGTTCAATCCAGCGACATTGTGTTCCTGATGACAGGCGCTGCATTTCTGGCCAAACTTGCCTTTGCCATCCGCGCCCCGCCGAACGTTCTGAACGTGTATCCGGCCATCGTCACCCTGGCGCGGAAAGTCTCCGGTCGAGTGGCAATTCAGACAACGCGGATGCTTCAGAACAGGAACGATGGAGACAAAGAGATCGCGTGCCCGCGCGTCGTCGCGTTGTATGCCCACTGAAACCGAGGGTGATGACAAGACTGAGCCGAAAACCAAAACAGCAGTGACAATCGAAAGCGTGACAGCACAAAGAATCATGGTTAGCTGTAACCTGGCATTGGTCAAATTAACCTCAGCAAATCGTTTGCGGCTCTGCCGTCCGATGTGCGGAAGGTCTCTGACCTTCCGTTAGCAACAACTGCTCCGGCGGGGCTATGCCCCGAAATCGGATTTGGCTCGCGGAAGGTCAAAAACCTTCCGCACATCAGGTGGCGAAGCCACGGAAGCTCAAGTGACAATCCGGATCGGCAGCTTGCGCACCCGCTTCCCCGTCGCCGCGAAGATCGCGTTCGCCACCGCCGGCGCGACCGGCGGCACTCCTGGCTCACCCACGCCGGTGGGCTTTTCCGTGCTGGGTACAATGTAGACTTCAATCTCCGGAGATTCATTAATGCGCAGCATGGGATAGTCGTGAAAGTTTCGCTGTTGCACGCGACCGCGATCGAGCGTGATCTCGTCCTTGAGCGCGGCAGTCAACCCGAAGATAATCCCACCTTCCATTTGCGCCTTCACTGAATCCGGGTTAACGACCTGACCGCAATCGACAGCGCAAACCATCCGATGAACCCTGACTCCGCCGTCCTTATCGACTGAGACTTCGGCCACTTGTCCAACGTAGCTCTCGAATGAAAAATGAGTCGCGATCCCGCGGGCTCTACCGGCCGGCAAAGGCTTACCCCAGTTTGCTTTTTCGGCGACGAGATCGAGGACTGCCCGCATCCGCGGCTTGTCGCTCAGCAACGTGCGTCGCAGCTGATAAGGATCCTTGCCACCCAGGTGGGCCAGTTCGTCAAAAAAGGCCTCAGTTGCAAAGCCGGTGTGCGAATGTCCAACTGAACGCCACCATAAAACAGGCACACCAATCTTCGGGGTGTGCAAATCAACTTGCATGTTCGGAATGCCGTAGAGGAGGTCAGCCGCGCCTTCAACCGATGCGCCATCGATGCCATCCTTGATGAATCCCGCAAAGGCAGTACCTTCCATGATCGACTGGCCCACAATCGTGTGAGTCCAGGCGACCGGGTTCCCGGCAGCGTCAACGCCCCCAACCATGCGGTCGTACCACATTGGGCGATAGTAACCGCCGTGCAGATCGTCTTCCCTGGTCCACACAACCTTGACCGGGACCTTTGCTGCCTTGGCCACTTGCACCGCCTCGATGATGAAATCCGAAGCAGGATTTGCCCGGCGACCGAATCCACCCCCAAGCAACGTGGTGTGAATCTTCACCTGTTCAGGCTTTAGGCCCGCAGCTGTGGCAGCCGCCATGCGGTCTACTGTTTGAAACTGCGTTCCGGTCCAAATCTCGCAGGCATTCGGCCGCAAGTCGACGGTGCAGTTAAGCGGCTCCATCGTCGCGTGGGCCAGATAAGGAACTTCGAATTCGGCGGTGATCGTCTTGGCGGCGCCAGCTAAAGCTTTCCCGGCGTCCCCGACCTTACGGGCTACGATGCCCGGCGTTTTTGCCAGCGACGCATATTGCGCGCGCATACCCACCGTGGAAAGAGTTGCGTTCGGCCCATCGTCCCAATTGACTTCAAGTTTTTCCCGGCCCAGCTTGGCCGGCCAAAATCCACTAGCGATGACCGCCACACCTGAAGGCACCTGCACCACGTTCTTAACTCCTGGCACCGCTTTCGCCTTCTCAGCATTGAAGCTAACCACCTTGCCGCCAAACACTGGCGCGCGCGCCACTACCGCAGTCATCATCCCGGGAATCTGAACGTCAAGACCAAACTGGGCAGTGCCGTCGAGCTTGGCAGGCGTGTCGAGACGGCGGGTCGGCTTGCCGATGAGTTTGAAATCTTTTGGATCTTTCAGAGGAACGTCTTTGGGGGCTGCGATCTTCGCGGCCAAATCAGCAAGTGAACCAAACGAAGCCCGGCGGCCGCTCGCTGCATGGATTACGTTTCCCTTCTCGGCGCGCAGGCTGTCGGGAGACACGTTCCAGCTCTGCGCGGCGGCTGCGATCAGCATCACGCGCGCGGTAGCTCCAGCTTTACGCATTCGCTCCCACTCAGAAGCCGTGCTGGTGCTGCCGCCAGTCATCTGAATGCCAAATGCTGGATGGTTGTAGGCTGCGTCAACTGGAGCCGACTCTACCTTTATGGTGCTCCAGTCAGCCTCCAGCTCTTCGGCGACCAGCATCGGCAGTGACGTGTAAACACCCTGGCCCATCTCAGCCTTACCAACGATTACGGTCACGCTATTGTCCGAGCCAATTCTTATGAAGGCGTTGGGAGTAAAGGTGGCCGGGGTTGGCGCAGCATCCGAGCTTCCGCCGAGGACAAATTCGGGAATGTACAAACTAATGAGCAAGCCACCGCCAACCGCCGCGCTAGTCCGAAGAAAATCTCGCCGCTTCATTGCCGAGGTCATTTGGCACCCCCCTCGGACTTGATCGCAGCTGCCCGATGGATTGCCTGGCGAATGCGCGGGTAGGTACCGCAACGACAAATATTGCCGGTCATGGCTTCGTCAATGTCGTTATCGGTTGGCTTCGCGTTCTCACGGAGCAACACTGCCGCGCTCATGATCTGGCCTGACTGGCAATAGCCGCATTGCGGAACATCTATTTCCATCCACGCCTTTTGCAGTGGATGACTGAGGTCGGTGGAGAGACCTTCGATGGTTGTGATCTCTTTGCCAACTGCATCGGAAACACGTTTCACACACGAGCGAATGGCCTCGCCATTCAGGTGAACCGTACAAGCTCCACACAGCGCCATGCCACAGCCATACTTGGTTCCGGTCAGGTTTAACTCTTCGCGCAATACCCACAATAGAGGCGTGTTGGGATCAACATCCGCGCTTAACTGTTTGCCGTTAACTTTAAGAGTGATCACCGCCAGACTCCTTTTGGTACAGGCCGTGCGAATGAATAATTTGTTGGGGGGTCTTATTCTAAAACGAGAAAAGGATTAAGAACAATAGCGGGGATAGTAACGTGCCAGGTTCCGCCCTGTCTCATTCACACCGGCGAGCTTTACCCGAGTGAGATATGCACAAAGTCTTCATCCCAGTCCGCGTTTTAAGCGGACGACTGATAGTAGCCCAGCGATTCATCGCTGGGATCACGAGCAAATAGATTGCAGTCCGTTAAGCGGACGGCTGAAGTGGTTGCCGATCAGTGTCGCTGCTATCAGTCGTCCGCTTCACGGACTAGAATCCCGTTGCTTCTGACCCCAGCAGTGAACTGCTGGGCTATTATCATTCGTCCGCTAGACGCGGACTGGGAGAAAGAACTTTTGTGCATGGCTCGACTGGGCTAAAGCCACGGTGAGAATGAGACCAGAAGGCAAATTGACGCGCTACCTGGGTGAAGTCCGGCTCATCACCCATCACTCATCACTCATCACTCATGACTGCGTACCTACATCGCCAATCCGCCGTCCACCTGTATGACCTGACCGGTGATATAGCGCGCATCATCAGAAAGAAGAAATGCTGCGATGCGCGCAATTTCAGCGGGTTCGGCGAAGCGCCCCAACGGAATCTGTTCAATGATCTTCGCGCGGTAAGTTTCATCGAGTGCGCCGGCCATGTCAGTTTCAACCAATCCGAGCGCCAGGGCGTTTACCGTAACTTTCCTGCTGGCCACTTCTCGGGCCAGCGCTTTGGTGAGGCCAATCATTCCGGCCTTCGAAGCCGAATAGTTTGACTGCCCGGCCATCCCGACGCGGCCACTGATCGAAGAAATGTTGAGGATTGATCCGCCGCCTTCCTGCCGCAGCATGGTTCTAAGGGCCGCTTTGGCAAAGTTCCACGCGCCCTTAAGGTTCGTGTCCATGACATCGTCCCAATCGGATTCCTTCATGCGCAGAATCAGGTTGTCGCGGGTGACGCCGGCATTGTTGACCAGGAAATCGATGCGGCCGAACGCTTCCTTAACTTGTTTCACCATCTCGGCCGCCGATTCGGTTTTTCCGACGTCGCATTGCGCTGCCAGCACGCGCACTCCCAATGTTTCAAGCTCGCGGGTCAGCGACTCGGCTGCCTCGGCGCTCTTGGCATAGTTGAATGCGATGTCGGCTCCGCGGGCAGCGAGTTCAAGCGCGATGGCCCGCCCTATCCCACGCGTGGCGCCGGTGACGATAGCGGTGCGACCAGAGAATTGTTTGTCAGCCATGTTGAAATGATCCCTATTCTGAAAGAGCTTCGGAGAAGACGCGATTTGCTTCCGCCAACGTTTCCTTGGAACCTACGTCAAACCAGATTCCGGGAACCACCCAGGTGTAAAACGGAGTGCGCTGATACATCCATTCGACCAGCCGGCCAGGCTGATCGGGATTGTTACCCTCTGCTACGTATTGCCGAATCAGTCCGAGCGCGCTGCGTGGATAGTAGTAGAGCGCGATGCCGACGAGCGTGCTCTTGGGGGTTGCCGGCTTCTCCTCAAAAAAGAGAATGCGGCCATCCGCGTCCACGTCGATAGCGTTGTACTTTCTTACTTCCTCGAGATTGCCGATGTCATAGACAGCTAACACCGGAGCTTGCTTCTCGTGGCAGAAGGTTTCAAAGTCTCCCAAACTGTGTGAAAGCAGGTTGTCCCCGGCGACCACGATGATTTCGTCATCGATCTGCTCCTGGTTTAATACCAGACTCAGGTCGCCAATCGCTCCCAACTTGTTCGAGTCATCGGTGGACTGATCATTAACAATAGTTAAGTTGAGTGAACCATGCGTGGTTTGGTACTCGTTTGCCCAGCTCTGGAAATGATCCGCATACTTGGCATTGGTTACGATGTAGATATGATCGATGCTCTCGATAGGACTGAGGTGTTGCAGCAGATGCTCCATCATCGGTCTGCCGGCCACGTGCAGCAGTGGTTTGGGTTGATTCAGCGTCAACGGGTAAAGCCGGGTGGCATATCCCGCACCGAGAATAATTAGTTTCATGTTAGGCTTTTGATCCCTTTCCGGAGTATGGATTACATTACAACGACCAAACGCTGTCAAACAGGGAACCAGTAAAACCAATGCTTGATCTCAACTACGTACGCGAAAACCTTGAGAAGGTGCGCGCCGGCCTGCAGACTCGGGGGGCTGTGCCGGAAGCGCTTGCGGACTTTGTCGAGGCTGATGCCGAACGCCGCCGCATCATTGCCGAATCTGACACGCTCAACGCCACTCGGAATACAGCCAGCAAGGAAATTGGCGCGCTGATGAAAGGCGGACAGCGCGAGGAAGCTGACACGCGCCGGAAAGAGGTCAACGAGCTAAAGGAACGCATTGCGGAGTTGGATCAACAGCGCTCGCAGGCCGAAACTCGGATGCACGATCTCATCTCGGCCCTTCCCAACATCCCGCATGAGAGCGTGCCCGTCGGCAAGGACGAATCAGACAATGTCGAAGTTCGCCGCTGGGGCACTAAACCGGAATTTGATTCCGAGCCGCGCGATCACGTCGACCTTGGTACTGCCCTCGGCATTCTGGATCTCGAACGAGCCACGAAAATCGCCGCCGCGCGTTTCGCAATTCTGAATGGCGCCGGCGCGCGCCTGAGCCGTGCACTCGTAAACTTCATGCTCGACCTCCACACCCACGAACACGGCTACGATGAGACGCTGCCACCCTTCATCGTGAACAAACAAGCTTTGTTTGGCACCGGCCAGTTACCGAAGTTTGAAGAGGATCTTTTTAAGCTGCGGGATGAACGCGACCTTTATCTGGTCCCCACCGCTGAGGTGCCGGTCACCAATTATCATCGGGAAGAGATTCTCGACGCTGCGCAACTCCCCAAAAAGTGGGTAGCTTACACGCCCTGCTTTCGTTCGGAAGCCGGCAGTTATGGCCGGGACACGCGAGGCATTATTCGCCAACACCAGTTTGAGAAAGTGGAGTTGGTCAAATATGCGCTGCCTGAGAACTCATACGACGAACTGGAGTCGCTCACGGCAAATGCAGAGACTGTCTTGCAGCGACTGGGCCTTCACTATCGGGTAATGTCCCTGTCAACGGCGGATATCGGGTTTGGTTCGGCTAAGACCTACGACATCGAAGTTTGGCTGCCATCGCAGAACGCTTTCCGCGAAATATCTTCCTGTTCCAACTACGAAGCCTATCAGGCCCGCCGAGCGCAAATTCGCTTTCGACGCGCAGGCGGCGCCAAGCCTGAGTTTGTGCACACTCTAAACGGTTCAGGGTTAGCGATTGGACGCACGTGGCTGGCGATACTGGAGAACTACCAACAGGCGGATGGCTCGATTGCGATTCCGGAAGCACTGCGGCCATATATGGGAAGGATGGAGAAGATAGAAACCGGGGGAAATAGGGGAAAAGGGTAAGGGGGAAAGTGAAGAGGGGAAAAGGGGAAAGAGTAAGAGCCCAAAGTTCCTGTTTCCCCTTACCTCTTACCCTCTTACCCTTTTCCCCTGTTCCCCTATTTCACAACGACATCAAACGGCAACATAAACCACGCCTCGCCGTTCTTCATCCGATCAAGCATGGTCATGTAACGCAACGCGCGGCGGGCCTCTTCGGGTAAAGCCGCCCGAACAGCCTGCTGTTGCTGAGTCTTGATGCGCGTCTGATCGTTACCACCACTTAGCAGTTCCTGAAGAAACGTTTGAGGGTATGGGAGAATCACGCGATGAACGCCCTTGTCTTTGGGAATGTTTGCCAGTTCCTTGGCAACTTCTACCGCACGGTCCAACCCGCCAAACTCATCGACCAGTCCATTCTCTTTACCCTGCGCCCCGGTCCAGACCCGGCCCTGGGCAACTGAGTCGATGTACTCAGGAGTCTTGTTGCGACCCTTCGCCACCTTCGGAACAAACTCGTCGTAATACATTCTCTTGACCAGGTCCTCAAACTTGGCTCGCTCTTCGGGAGTGAATTTCTCCGACTCGCGAAACATCCCGGCCTGCTTGCCACGAAGGAGGTATTCGTTTGAGATTCCCAGCCAGTCGTAAAAACCCTTGATGACTGGCTTGCCGGCAAACACCCCTATCGAACCGGTTATGGTTGATGGTTGAGCAACAATCTTGTTCGCGCCCGCGGCGATGTAATAACCACCCGAAGCGGCCACGTCGCCCATCGAAATCACCACCGGCTTCTTCGCTTTCGCCATTTCCACCGCATGCCAGATGATGTCAGACGCCAGACCTGAACCTCCGGGACTATCAACCCGGATCACAATCGCTTTGATCGACTTGTCATCGCGAGCTTCGTTGAGCGCCCTCGCCAACGTGTCTGAACCAATCGACTGATCACCTCCCGGGCTGTTCTCCGAACTTCCCGAACCGATCTCGCCGGTCGCATAGATCACCGCGATCTTCTCGCCCTTGTCCAGACCCAGGGATTCCGGATCCACCGTGCTATAAGCCGAGGACCTAACCAGGCTAAGCTGGTCTGACTCCTTATAGCCCAGTTGGGTTTTCAACTCTTTTTCGATTTCATCGCGATAGGCCACGCCGTCAATTAGTCCCAGTTCCTTTGCTTTCCCCGAGCCATACGGTGCGTTATCAATGATCGCGCGAATATCCTCCGGAGATTTGCCACGGGCCTTCGCAATTGTATTGACGTATCGATTGAACGAATCGTCCAGCCACGAGTTCATGAACTCCCGGTTGGCCTCAGACATGTCCTTACGGGTAAAGGTCTCGACTGCAGTCTTGTATTTCCCCATTTGGACCATATCAGGGTAGACACCGAGCTTATCCAGGGAGCCGCGGAAAAACATCACATCGGCAGCCAGACCATTGATGAACAACTCTCCCGGAGGAGCGAGATAAATACGATCGCAAGCGCTGGCGATGTAATACTCCTTGTTCATGCCGAGTTCCATGTAGGCATAAACCTGCTTGCCTGAGGTCCGAAAGTCGGCAATAGCATCGCGAATCTCTTCGGCCTTGGCCCATCCAGCCCCTGACATGTTGATGTCGAGGACGATTGCCTTGATACGTTGGTCGCCCTTGGCCTTCC
>JANNJZ010000058.1:0-15359 GCA_031396065.1 Pyrinomonadaceae bacterium
CTCTACTGGACCTTCGACGATTAGCGGACCGTTTTTCGACGGACGAATAGTTACTACAGACATTACTTTCTCCCTTAGGTTCTAATTATTTCAATTACTCTTTGGCTCAGTCTAACATGCCCTCTACTTGGATCATGTAGCGGGCTCCAACATCCAGCAGTTTCGTTCGCTATTAAGGGCGTATTTCCCGAAACTAACTGTGCGCGCGCTATGGTCAGTGCGTTTACTTAATTTGGCGGTTTCGGGTGATTTAGTGGAGCGTATCATCGATCAGCCGGGTATGATCCACTAGCGCACCCAAACCAATTGCTAGCTAAACATTAGTGTCGTACCCACGCTTTCACCCGGCGGAGGGGGAATCGATGGCTGGCGATGTAACGTTTTGCTGGTGCCATAGACCCCTGGCAATCTAACATGCAGTTTGTAATCACAACTTCAGAAGTCGAATCTTGATGGAGCTTCTGCCGCCGGCAGACCCGAGGCTTGGATTCTCAACTCTTCCAGAGCGTGGCCATGGTAGCCGCAGCCTTCGCTGCGGGCGTCATCAATGCCATCGCAGGCGGCGGCACCCTGATCACCTTTCCTGTTCTCATTTGGCTCGGACTGGATCCAAAAGTGGCCAACGCTACCAGCACAGTCGCTCTTTGGCCCGGACTTTTTGGTGGCTTATTTGGTTATCGCCGCGAACTCGAGAACAGCTCAGCAATGCTTTGGCGACTCGGCGCCACCAGCGTTATTGGAGGCGCGATTGGGGCATGGCTGCTGATTTGGACGCCCTCGCCGACGTTTGCCAGACTAGTCCCGTTTCTAATTCTCTTCGCAACCCTCCTCTTTATGGCGCAAGGAACAATCAACCGCCGCCTGCGCCTCCAACCGATCATGGATGAACCTAAAGCGTCATGGTGGTTGGGCGCCATAGTGTTCCAGTTTTTCTCGGCGATGTACGGCGGTTACTTTGGCGCCGGCAACGGGATTCTGATGCTGGCGGCGATGGGGCTGCTGGGCGTACACGACATTAACCGCGCCAACGGGATCAAGAATTTTCTCGGCATCTGCATTAACAGCATAGCCGTGCTCAGTTTTTCGCTTAAGGGCCTTGTAGTCTGGCCCGACGCTTTGCTGATGGCAGTGGCGGCGACGCTGGGTGGTTATTTTGGCGCCAAGATGGCGGTGCGCATCGGGCAAACTATTATTCGCCGAGCCATAGTTGGGATTGGACTGGTGATTACCGTTGTGATGCTCTGGCAACTCTGGCACTAATGATGTGTTTAGAAAGAGCACTTATGCTCCCGTTCGCGACCACCTGGAAGCTCCGCCTTAAAATGGTTAATAGTTTAGAAAGAACACAGGTGCTCCCGGTGGCATGGCGAACCAGCCCGCGTTCCCAAACAGACATTCGTAATGATCTCTAGCGTGGTATTGAGTGAATCCCAGGACAGCCACAAAACTTCCGCGCAAGTTCTACACTCGGCCAAACGTCGTCACGGTCGCCCGCGATCTGCTCGGGAAACTTTTGGTCGTGCCCGACAAAGAAGGAAGGCGAGTTTCCGGAGTTATCGTAGAAACGGAAGCTTACCGCGGCCCCAGGGATCGCGCCGCACACTCGTATGGAGGGCGCCGGACCAGGCGCACCGAAACGATGTTTGGCCTCGGCGGCACTGCCTACGTCTTTTTTGTCTACGGAATGTACAACCAGTTCAACGTAGTCACGAATGTTGAGGACGCTCCGCACGCCGTTCTAATCCGAGCCCTCGATCCGGTAGAGGGAATCGAACTGATGCGCTCGCGACGCCATGGCCAACCCGATCACAATCTCACGAATGGACCAGGCAAGCTCTGTATCGCGCTTGATATTGACCGACGGCTCGATAGCGCTGATCTACTGGGCGATACGGTGTGGGTCGAGGACGCCGAAAAGGTTCCGCGTTCACGGATTTTGTCGGGACCGCGCATCGGTATTGATTACGCCGAAGAATGGATTGACAAGCCCTGGCGCTTTTGGTTGAAAGGAAACCCTCACGTGAGCCGAAAAACTTGAGTCGATCGCGTTAAGCCTCAATGAATGGTTTCGAGCGGACCCTCACGCTATCTCTATCGCGTTGTCTGGAGATTCGATGCATAAACCTGCGTCACACGGTATTATCAAGTAGTATTGAAGGTCAGCGGTAAGCAACTCATTTGGTCTCGGAAGAGACACCAGCAGAAGAGAGGGTCCCGATGAGTTTGAATCTGGTAGAGCACTGTTGTGGTATGAAGTCAGTACCACCTCGCGGTAGCGGGTGGGCCGTGGTCTCGGTGCTGGCCACCTCGGAGATTGCCATTAACGTCGTGAAATCGCGTAACTGCAAGCGGACCCACCCGCTACCGCGAGGTGGTACTGACTTCATGCCGCATCAGGGCGACTGCACGCCGCAACTGAACCCCACCATCCGATATTTGTTTTGACGACATGAAGGTCATAACTCTAATAATAAAATTGGCTATTGCGGTGCTCGAACTAGCAACGTTCGCTGGAAGTGCTCTGGCCCAAAACCGAGTACCTCAGTTTAAAGATTACTCGGTCTCGGATGTTTACCGCGGCACGACCAGGCCACTCGCGCTCACTCGAGATGATCGAATGTTCAAGACGAGGCTAGGGTGGGCCGCTAAGAACCAAAAACCCAATTTCGCCGGGCATTACATCCTCACCAGTTGGGGCTGTGGCTCCACCTGTGTAATGGGGGCCGTTATCGATGCCCGGACGGGCAAGGTGCACTGGTGGAAGTTCACCCTTTGCTGCTGGAACTTCGGCGCGGACGACAAGTTCCAGCCAATCGAGTTTCGTCTCGACAGCAAGTTAATTGTTTTCTCAGGTGCCAGGGACGAGAAGGAGGGTGATGTTGGGGCCCACTTCTACAAGTTTGAGAAGGGACGCTTTCTTCATCTCAAATCTGTGCTGAGAGAAAATGATCGACGTTGAGCGTCAATAGCGGCGCACCGGTAAGTTCGGCAGATCGCAGGTTCAGACGCAATTCGCGTTCGAGTCGAGCGCATTTTGTGGCCGGCATCTTCGCGATTAGTGACGGAAGGTTGGCGCCAAGTTCGTGGCTTTGCCGCCCGATGTGCGGGAGGTCTCTGACCTCCCGCAAGTACCTCTAGAATTCGCGGGGCTATGCCCCAGAGCTGTGGGGCATGGCCCCCAAGAGCAGGTCGATCTCTCGGGAGGTCAGAGACCTCCCGCACATCGGGCGGCCAAGCCGCAAACGGATTGCTTAGGTGAAGAGAATCTCCACGATGTTACCGATGCCTCGGGGGTGAAATATTCATACGTTCGTTTAGAGGTGGGCACCGCCCACCTCTAAACGAACGTAATTTTGTCCCTCTAACGAACGCAATTTTGTCCGGCAATCTGCTCAGATGCGAGCAATCGCCTTTTGCTCTCAATTCATATCTGCTTCAGCAACTTGAATCGTGGTCACTCGCTGCCGTAACTGATCTCCAGGCGGCGAATGCGGCGGCCAGCCACAAACAACACGACAACCGTTACCACGATCAGACTCGGTACGGCGATCCAGGCCGGAGTCGGTTCGGCAACCACCGCGAACGGTCCTTCCCAAACTGGTACCGGTGTCAATGAATGAAGGTAATGGATGACGCTGACCTTTTTCAAAAACGGTGGCAGCAGGAAATTGAGCCATTCCCAACCATAAAGAACGATGGCCGGAATAATCGGGTTGCGGAAGAAGAGCCCAACCACGAGGAAGAAGGCACCGTAACCCACGCACGCGAGGACCGTGATACCGGCATAGGTCAACAACTGTCCCAGACCCGGTCCCTCAAAAAAGAAGCGAGAACTCTCTGATGGGAAATGGGGAAGATAGAGCAGCAACATGCAGATGACGGTAGTACCGGCGAATAGGATCACGGAGGTGAACAAACCGGCGAAGTATTTTCCAACTACCAACACCTCGCGGCGAACCGGGCTCAGGAAGTAGAAGTGCAGGCTGCGATCGATGATGTCTCCGCGAAAGAGGTTCATGAAGATCCAGGCGCAGCCGAAGAAGACTATAGTGCGAAGAATGAGTCCGCCGTAGTAGATCGCAAAGATCATGTTGTATTGAGTGAAGTCTTGCCACTCGCGACCGGGCGGAGTAAACGGCGCCACCAAAGCCAGCGGAACAATGGGAATCACCGCCAGCAGGTAAAGCAGAATCGATCGCCGGCCGAGAAAATTCTTCTCAAGCTCAAGGCGAAAGATTGCCCGAATCTGCCTGAACCAGAGCGACCACTGCAGCGGTTGCTGCTCAAGCTTTGCTGGTTGGATATCTATTGTTGAACTACTCATAAGCTTCTAGCCGGCCGCCCCTAATTTGGAGTGCGCTGACCTGTCAGCGCTTTGGTCGGCTGCAACCTGTTGCAGCCTTCGCGCGAAACGGGTCCTTGTCAGCGACGTCAAGTCGCCGCAGCCAAAGCGGCGCCAGGCCGCCGCGGACCAAAGCGGCGACAGGTCGCCGCACTCCAAATTAAGTACTACTTCCCTCCGAGCCGATCAGATACTGATAGACGGCGCTCAAGTCGTCGTCAACCGGAGCAATCGACTCAATGTTAATCTCGCCCTCGGCAACCACCTCGTTGAGCAGTAAATAAAACCGGTCAGCATCGCGCGTCTTCACAAAGAGTCCCAGACGATCATCATGCAGTCGCGCTTCCACCACGTGGTCCCGGTCAAAAACCCGGGCCGCCAGCTTCGCAGGGTGATCACAGCGAATCAGAATCTGCATCGGATGCTCCTGCATCTCGTCGCGAACTCCGTGCACATCGCCCTCGGCAACCACATAGCCGTTGTTGAGCAGAATTACCCGGTCTGACATCATGTCCACTTCATGCAGGATGTGACTCGAGATAATCAGGTGCAATCCATCCGCCGCCAGTTTGCGAAACAGCGCAATCGTTTCGGCCCGGACCATCGGATCCAGCCCATTCAAGGGCTCATCAAGGATACAAACGTCGGGCTGATGAGCGATGGCCTGCGCCAGTCGGATACGCTGGCGCATTCCTTTGCTATAGGCAGCAACCTTGCGATCCGCGGCATCAAGCAGACTCACCCTTTCAAGAGCAGTGACGGTGAGTTCGTCCGCTTGCTTGCGGTCGTAGCCATGGACCAGCAAAAACGACTTGATGAACTCGCGCCCGGTTAACCCGCGCGGAAAAGAATCAAACTGAGTGCAATAACCAAGTTTACGAAATAACTGTTCGGGCCGGTCGGTGGGAATATCGAGAATTCTGATGTGGCCACGGCTGGGACGTAGCAGCCCGGTCATCAGATTCATCAAGGTCGACTTCCCTGCCCCGTTTGGTCCCACCAAACTGGTAATGCCCGGCGCAATCTGAAGATTCACCCGGTTAACTCCGAGTATCTCCCCGTAAAACTTGGAGACATCATCGAAGACGATGGTGGAATTTCGGATTTCGGAATTCGGATTTCGGATTTCTGAACTCATTGTAATCGCGTCTACTTCAACCACGGCCATCCTACTTCGAGTCGAACCGTAACCTCGGGTGTTCTGTCAAATTCGCAATCCGAAATTCGCAATCCGAAATCCGAAATTCACCGCACCACCTCGTAGGCCTTCACCTTACGCGAAAGCAGCGCCAGGCAAGCTGCACAAATAAGAAACAGCATCAACCAGCAAACCCAGAGTGGCGGTTCGGAAACTGCCACTCGAATCGGAGTGTCGTCATCAAACCCGACAATGTAGCTCTGGGTGCTTTCAAACAAACCGAAGAGTCCGGCGGTGACATTGTTCATCAGCGCACTGATGCTGATGATGCTTCCCCAACGCGTCCGAAGTATTTGGTTAACCACCTCGCCGAAGACCGAGGGAATGAAAAACAAGCCCAACAGCGCCCCACTCGCAACCACTCGCCACTTCACCAAAGATGAAATCGCCTGCGAAAGAAACGCTGGGATCATTATCCAAACCATGCTGGAGATGAAGATTGCACCAGCCAGCCCGAGATTGTTGAAAAACCAACCGGCTCCTTCCAGGTAAGCCTGGAAGCAGAACAACAACAATTGCGGGATCCAGGTAATCAACGAGAGCAGAATTAAGAGGACCGACATCTTTCCCGCTACATATTCAGTCCGCGTAAACGGACGGCACAAATAGAGTGGCAGGGCATTGTTTCGCAGGTCTCGTGCGACCAGTGGCGGGCCGACCAGCAGTACTACCAGGAAAGCAAAGCTGGCCTGGAGGCTGACAAAGGTCCGAAAGAAAGATGCATCAATCGGCAGCAGTTCCCGCACGTTCACTTTCAAGATCGCCAACGCATTCACGTTGTGATGGAGATAGATGAGAATGGCTTCGACCAGCAAGGGTATGAAGCAGACCACGAAAAAGGCCGTAAAGATTTTCGACTTAAAGACGTCGCGGAAGGCATGTCGCGGAATCACCAGAAATCGACTCCAGTCGGGGGTTAGCTTTCCAAGATACGGCTTGTAAGTCACCTCATAAACCGCCATGACCGTCCTCCATTGCTTTGAGAAAGATGTCTTCCAATGAATCGCGTTTGTAACTCAGGCGTCGAATCTGCAGGTTATGGTCGGAAGCGATGCGATAGAGATCCCGCACCTCAATCCCGCCCTGCAAGACTAGTTTCACGCGATGATCGCCGGTCACCGCGTATTCGCAGCCCAGGGCGGCGACAGCTTCCACAAACTTCTGCTGGTCACCACGCGTTTCGAGCATCAAGAACTTGCGATTTGATTTGCGTTCTTCTTCGAGGTTGCAGTAAACAACCAGTCGGCCGTCTTTCAAAATAAGAATCTCTTCGCAGCACTCTTCCACGTCACGCAGCAAGTGTGACGACAAAACGATATGAGCCTTGCCGCTATCGCGAATCTCGCGCACCAGCCGGATCATTCGTTGCCGGGCCGGCGGGTCGAGTCCGTTGGTTGGTTCATCGAGGAAGATCAGACGCGGACCGTGAACAATTGCCTGCGCGAGTTTGGCCAGCTGCTTCATTCCCAGCGAATAGGTATCAAGACTGCGGTAGCGGGCTTCGCCCAGACCCACATAAAAAAGCGCTTCGTGAGCCCGCTCAAGCGCGGCTTCGGGTGGCAGTCCCGATAGCTCAGCCATCAATCGTACAAAACGCACCGCACTCATCTTGGCAATATACGAATCGCGTTCAGGCATATAGCCGATGAGCGCTCGGATTTCCTTAGCGTCAGTTCGAATGTCCTTACCGAAGATTTGGGCTGTTCCCGAGGTTGGCGGATGAAATCCGAGGAGCGTGTGGATCAGCGTAGTCTTGCCGGCGCCGTTTGGCCCAAGCAGGCCAATCGCCCGACCGCGCAGTTCGCCTTTAAGATTTTGAAGGATAGGGCGTCCGCCAAACTTAACACTCAGATCGTTGAGGTCGATGACCGGAGCGAATTTCGCGGGATCTCGAAGACTTGCCTGTTCCTCTACCGTTGCAGCTTGCGCCATGCTGAAGACTTTATATCCCTGTTCTGATAATTCCAAACAAAAGCGAGGCCGAACGCAGTACCCATCAGTATGAATGCACCGATGAATGCAAACGCTTCTACCGTAGCTAAAGTTCTACCAATTGCCAAAATTCCGATCAAAAAAACCGGAAGATTGAGAACCAGTGCCGATGCTAACGGGAAAAGTACTGCGGGTCGACAACCGCCCAGTCGCCTGCGCAACCAGAATAAGGATGGAGCATACGCTAACGAGAAGAGTAACGCGGCAATAACTAGTGAGGTCATGGTAGCGCCCTTGATGTCTGCGGCGCTCAAGTTAACACCCTCAAACAAAGAGAAGGTGAGAAGGATCACGGCCAGGCCAACCAGCCATGAGCCAAGGGAGAGTGAGATTAGTTTCATTGTACCTAAGTGTTAATAGGACCTATCGGACTTAATGGTCCAATAGGTCCTATCGCCACTTCCTACTTCCTACTTTTTCATACCCTGTTGAAGGACATGTTGGATTTCCAGTGAGTTCGGCACTCCCAGAATCGTGGCCGGGCTCAATCCAAATGGTCCACCTTCAGTATTGGCCGCGAACGTTATGCTGTCACCCTGCGCGTAGGCATACGCGAGAGTTGGCGGCATGTCGGCAGCCATGGCCTTGAGAGCCTGTTGCGGCCCTTGCGGCAGACGTTCGGCGGAGCTAGCCAGGCGCTCGGCGAAGGGCTGCATCAGCGGGGCCAGGTTGTGATAGAAAACCGCTGAGAAGTTTGCATTCCCATCGGACGGCAGGCCGGCCGTGAAACGAGCCGAGTGCACCAGCGAATAACCCTGCTCCTTGTTCTGCACTGACCGCGCCACCATCGCGCGGCTCGGGCCCATCACCACGTAGCCATTCACGTAGGTGTAGTTCACTTCCAGCGCACCGAAGTCAGCCGACTTGAGCGTGTAGTAGTTGCGGCCCTCAATTTCGACTTGTTCCCAAACCAGGCCATTCTTGCCAAACCTGGCGGCCTCTTTGTTTATTTCACCTACGATGCGTTCCAAAGTCTGTTGCAGATGAGCGGAATCGTTGACCTCAAACACCATCTTCCACGAAGGAGTCGGCAGAATGGGACCATCAATCGCGAAGGCAAACTCTCCACCGAGCGGAGCAGCGAGGTCCTGGCGAATATCGAGGCCACGGTCTGTCTGCTGCTTATCGATGTTCTTCCGCAGGTCAGGCGAAACGGTTTCAATCACTCCGAGCAGGTCATCAACCAACTTTACGGGGTCCTTAACCACGAAACCTGCGACCACGTTGGCGTCTGGGGAAATATATTCAAGCGAGCCCATTGGCCCCGGAGCCGCCAACCAGGACGGAATGCCTTTCTGCGATTCATTGAAGGACACTGTTGCCTGCGTATGGGTTTTCCCGGCGCTGTTCTTCTGATCCAGAACAAAATACTTGAGATTCAGAATGCCAAGTTGCTCCATGGCGTCTGCCTGCTTGCCGGCATTCGCGCCCTTCTTCATCTCCGGCTTGGTCTTCTGAATGAGACGCTCAAGGTTGGCCGCCACCACCAGACCTGCGCCTTCCTGGTACAACTGGGCGACGCGATTATGAAACGCGGTGGAGGTGAAACTGCTGACAGTGCCGCCTTGTACGACCCTGGCCAAATCCTGAAGTTGATTCATTTTTGGACTCGCCGCAAAAAGGTCCTTCTGAATCCAGACGAACAACTCTTCCTTCTGTTTGCCAGGTTGATCGGTAGTCGTGGTCGTCGCTGTCATGGACTCATTCAAAGGATTGTCCACGAACCGAATCGAGGGTTTCCCTGCCGAGTTACCACCAAACTTCGCAACCTGCTGCTCAACGAATTGCTGGAAGCCGGCCGAGTTCTTGAGTTCCGCGAGCACGAGGGGAGCAACTGGCTTGCCCTGTTCATCCATCGAGACGGAAACCGCTATCTCATCTCCCAGGTAGTCGCCAAATTCACGGATGGAACCAATAACTTCATCCAGCTTTGGACCCTTGTGTCCCGACTGTTCTTTCTCCCACCATTGACGCAACGCAGCGTTTTGATTGATCCGCTCCTGCATGATGCGGTGCGACTCGACCAGGGTCGAGGTCAGGTTGGGAAGTGCCGCGTACACAATGGTGTTCTCCGGCATGAGATCAAGCAAGTGAGTCGAATTGCGAACGCCTGGCAGCGACACCTTACCCAATTCCTTATTTAGGGATGTCAACCCGGCCAGGGTCTCCGCATAGCTGGCTGCCTTTCGGCTCCAGGCCACTTCGTCCTTCACCGAGATTTTCTGGATTGAGGGGCTGGTAGTTGCTTGATCGCCCCCGCGCAGCACCCGGTCGCTCCCGGCGTGGTTCAGGTGGACTTCGCCTTCAATCACCGAGACGCGAGACCCCTTGGTGCCGTTATTGACTGAGAAGATGGTGCCTGTCACCGCCACCCGCGAATCGCCGGTATCAACAAACAGTTGCTGCTTGACCTGTTTCGCGGCCTCAACCACGATGGCGCCGCGGTTTAGATGAATCGTTGTGCCCTGCGAGTTCTTGGTTATGTAAAACTCGGACCGGTCCTTCATCTCGATGACCGAGCCATCGCCCAGGCGAACCAGAGCGTGCGCGTCTTTCGCCGTGCGGATACGATCGCCGCGCTGCAACTTTTGGCCAGCCGTCAGCGCCGTGCTGCTCGTCTCCGCAATGTGATAAACCTGCCCTTCGGCAGCCTGCACAGTCGCTTCCAGCTCTCCGCCCAACGGCACATAGCGCTGGATAAAAGGCAGCGCCACCAGCCCAACGCCAATGATCAACGCCGCCGCAATGCCCCAGCGCAAAACCACTGGTTGAATGCTGAAGCGTCGCGTTACAGCAGCTTTCTTTGCCGGCGCCATTCTGCGCGAGCGCGCATCCTTCATCGCTTTGCGACAAGGGATACACTCGTGAGTGTGGTCAACCAGCAGCAGCGAACGAGCTTCAGACAAGCTCGAACTCAGATAGGCAGGAATCAACGACTGAAAATCTTCACAGCTTCCGATTCGGTCGGTAGCCGGATTGTCAGTCTGAAGTTGCGCGGCCGTTTCAGCGCCCGCCTCTACTGAGAGCCGCGCCCAAACACGCCCCGCAGCTTCCGTCACGACCGAAGGATCAACTTGTTCACTCCGCATCTCTGCGGTTGTCTTATCGAGAATTGCGTCAAAATCATTATTGCTTTTCATGATGTGTCTCCAGATAGCGCCCAATTTCTTTCCTTAGTTTTGTGCGAGCACGATGCAGCACAACGCCAACTACCATCTGCGAAGTCCCGAGCATCTTCGCAATTTCCTGATTGTCATAACCTTCGTAGTAGCGCAGGACAAACATCTCGCCGGCGGTGGTGCCCAGATTTGCCACTGCCTGGCGAATCAGGGTTTGGAGTTCACGGTCAGCATGCTCTGTTTCCGGACTGCGAAACTTGCTTTCGAGTCCCTCGGCATCCACCTCGCTTAGTCCGATTGATTTCGCCCGGACGCGGCTGCGCATTAGATCGAGCGACGCGTTAATGGCCGCCCGCGAGAGATAAGCCTCGGGGTTTTCGGAGAGGTCGTATGATTCTCCGCCCTTAACCAGCCGCAGGAAGACCGTTTGCAAAACGTCTTCGGCATCGGCGGGACTGCCGGTGATCCGATTTGCGGTGCGAAAAACGCGGTCGTGATGCGCCTGGAAAAGGGTTTCCAGCTCTCCGGGTGGTTCGGTTACTAGTCTCAAGGTTTTAGCTACTGCCTGCACTGTGACCTCCTGAAAATCGTTTCCAACCGTATTAACGAACGTCAGGAGGGTTTATTAACAGTTGTGTTGCCAATTTGGTCGAATCGATCCTTTATTTCTTAAATAATACCTTAAACAGGTCTCTCCCGGGCTGAAGTCACTACTGAAGTGATGAGCAAGCTCAAGAGTTAGACAGGATTAACGGGATGAACAAGATGGCTGAAATCCTGTCTGAGGTTCGAAATGAATTCATCCAGCATCGGCCGATTGAAGAAACCCGCGGTGTTAATGAGATCGCTCCGCGGGTGATCAGATTCGATTAGAATGCGTGTCGACTAACTCTCGGGAGTAAAGAGATCCAATTTGGCCTGTAACGAACTGTCTCTTTATTTCTGGTGCGTTGGATGTGCTAGATCAAATCATTGGGATTTGCCGAGGGTCAGAGTATGATAAAAAGGTCAATTCATGATCATAGAAGGCATCATCTGGCTTAGAACAGTTGTCACAAACTTGCCTTCAAGCATCACGTTGAAACCCACGAGGTTGAAGAAGTATTTGACTCCGGGCCAAAGTTCAGATTTATGGAAAATGGAGAGCGCGAAGGCGAGAATCTCTACATCGCTCTCGGTCAGACCAACGCTGGGAGATACCTGACCGTGCTCTTCATTCACAAGATGACGAGGGAAGCCCTGATCCTGAGCGCCAGAGATATGGCCGATAAAGAGAGGAAGATGTATGGCAGAAAATGACTCGAAAAAGGTTCCTTCGTTTACATCCTTAGATGAATTGGTAGAGTTCTTTGACACTCGCGATATGGGCGAGTACGAGGAAGATTTGCTGGAAGCTCATTTTGATGTTGACCTCCAGAGAAAGACACACTTGGTTGCAATTGATGAAGAGACAAACAACCGTTTGACGGAAATTGCCCAACAAGAACGAACACCTGCGGAATCCCTTGTTAATTCTTGGCTGAAAGAAAAAATCTCACGCTATCCCAAGGAGGCATAACTCAAATTATTCGAGTTCGTATGGATACTCCATGCTTGTTAGCCACTGCCAAATAACGAGCCTACTCCAAATCCAACAACCAAATATCGCTTTCTGACGACGACAGCGTGTAATAAAGCAGCCGCCCATCGTGGCTCACGGCGATGCTCCGAATCTGCTCCGGCTGGTGCGAAATCAGTTCTCGAACCTTTCTCGTGGCTGTGTTCGCAATCATCGCCTGCCCTTCATTCGAGAAAACGAGGCGAGTGCTATCGGGAAGCCACATCGGCACGGCGTCGCAATTCTCGAGTTTCTCGTATCGCTGCGTCTCGAAAGAGAAGTATCCGATCCAGATTCCACTGTTTCCGCTAAACGTCCCGGCGAGCTTTTTCCCGTCAGGGGACCAATCCCACGCGACGAAGTAATCTCCCGGGTTTTCCATCAGCGGTAGCGGCTGCGGCGTTTGCTCCTGAAAACTCTTGCTCAGGTCGAGGACGTAAGAAAGCTTGTTTGTTCTGAAGAGTAGTTGGGTGCCATTCGGCGAAAACAATGGAAATGAAGTGCCGGTCTGGCCACCAAGAGTGACTTGCCGAAGGTTGGTTCCATCCGCATCAATCATCCAGATTTCGTAAACCCCGCTACGGTCCGAAACGAATGCCACTCTCTTGCCGTCGGGCGACCAACGCGGGTAACGGTCAAAGAATTTATCGTTGGTCAAGTCGCGTGAGTTGGTACCATCACGGCTCAGTATGACGATGTCATCCTGGGTTCGGCGGGGAACTCGCATGACAAACTGCTGGCCATCAGCTGAAAGTTCGGGCCGCACTATTTGGCGATCTCCTCCAGTTATCCAGAATGGTTCGCCAATAACTCTCTCCTTGTTTGCATCAAACTCGACCGCCCGGATATTGGAGCGATTATCTGTCTGGACGTAAATCATCCGTTTGCCATCTCGGGAGAAATTCAAATGGCTGCTGAACTTCGAAGGAGTCACCACCGCCTCCGGCTCGGATAAGACTCTGCCCGTCTGGCCATCTATTGGAACTCGCCAGAAGTTCATGTTGCCTTTGCTATCGCTGGCGAAGTAGAGATACTTTCCGTCAGGTGACCAGACCGGGTTCCAGTTTGTAGAGGCGTCCTTCGTGATTACCAGCGGCTCCCCGCCGTTTCGCGGAATGATGGCAATGTCGCTCCTGCCAACACCGGGCGGCATGAACCAGAACGCGATCCGTGCACCATCTGGCGACCACACGGGCTGCATGGCGTCGCGGTCAGTTAGCAACTGCCTGGCTCCGGTGGCCACGTTGACTATCCACAGCTTGCTCGGAGTGGTGTTTCTCGTGCTGGGAGCGGAGTGACCAACTTCGCTAAAGACGATCTCTTTGCCGTCAGGCGACCACGACGGATGAAAACCTCCAGCAGTCACCGGGCGCAGATTTTCCCCGGTGGCTTCCATAACATAGATTCCCGAAGGCTTGCGGTCCGAGTGAAACGCAATGCGTTCGCCGTCGGGTGAAAAAACCGGTTGTGTGTCGTCGGCCGTCGAGTCCTTCGTTAACAAGGTTGGATTTTTGCCTCCGACGCGCTGGAGGAAGAGATCGTAATTTCCATTGACCCTGCTCGCGTAGACAAAACTCTTCCCGTCCGGAGCCAGGCTGGGGAAATACTCAGTTCCCGGCTGGTCCGTAAGTTGAACGTGGGTGGCGTGTGACCAATCGGGCGCTGCCGGGCCTGACTTGAACATAGCCCAACCGGCAAGGGTCGCCAATATTATTGCCAGCCCGGCAGTAATGGGCCAAAACCAGCGCCGCGAGACCTGATTCCTGGCCAGTCCGGCTATTCTGCGGTGACGCGGGTTTGAGGGCGACGAGTCCATCGTGCGCAGCAACCGACGCACATCAGCGCGGAAATCGGAGGCCGTTTGGAAACGAAGGTCGCGATCCTTTTCCAGGGCCTTATCGATGACCAGATCCAACTCGGATGGCAAGTGGGGATCTGAACCCGCCGCGGAGTTGGGCTCGCTGGAGAGGATGGCGTTAACGGTGGCCTGCCGGGTTGCTCCGGCGAAAGGCTTTTGCCTGGTGACCAGCTCATATAGCACGACCCCCAGGCTCCACAGGTCGGTACGATGATCGATCGCCTCGCCCGTCGCCTGTTCCGGAGACATGTATGCAAGCGTTCCCATGGTCACGCCGGCCTGGGTGTGCGCGGCACTGAGCGCACCTGGCAAGATCTCGGCTTCAGTGAGCTTGGCCAAACCAAAGTCGAGTACCTTCACGTATCCATCGGCCCGCACCATGATGTTATCTGGCTTGATGTCCCGGTGAATGATTCCTGATTGATGAGCGGCGGAGAGCGCTTCCGCCACCTGCGCCACCACCGAAAGAACATCGCGCAACCTGAGAACGCCGCTCATCATGGCACGCAACGTTTGGCCTTCGACAAACTCCATGGCGATGAAGTGAAGACCGCCAATCTCGCCGACTTCATAAATGGTGATGAGGTTGGGATGATTCAGCGCGGACAAGGCTTGCGCTTCGCGGGCGAAACGATTGGCCCGTTCAGCATCCGCGACAAATTGCGAAGGGAGAATCTTTAGGGCCACCCGGCGATTGAGTTTTGTCTCCAACGCCAGGTAAACCTCTCCCATACCACCGACGCCGAGCAAACTCTCAACCTTATAGGTGCCAATCTCGTGTCCAACCAGCGAAGGCTGATTGTTAGCATTTGAGTCCTTCGCTAAAATTTGGGCCGCCACTTTCATGGCCGAACGCTCCATGAAATCCGACGCCTTCGATTGAGCCTTGACGAGACTCAGCACTTCTTCGCGCAACTCGGCATTGCCATCGCAGGCTTCCGCTACAAACTGCTCTCTCTGTTCGGGGGGTAGTTCAAGCGCAGCGTCGAGCAACCCGTCAACTTGTTTCCACAGCTCGGGGTTCATTCAGGAAACTCTGATTCAGCACTTTCGACGCGAAGCATTCGAGTGTGTGACAACATTGTAGGGGTGGCACTCCGTGGCCACCCCTTCTTAAGGCACCTCAACTTTAGACGAAAACGCAACCTCAACTAGGGGTGGCCACGGAGTGCCACCCCTACAATGTTGTCACACACGCGAATGCTTCCCGTCGAAAGTGCTGAATCAGAGTTTCCAGAAAGAACCCCGAGCTG
>JANNJZ010000068.1:0-16795 GCA_031396065.1 Pyrinomonadaceae bacterium
CCCGGACGTTGGATACACAAATATTAAAATTTGGGCACCGGGGCACGGGTTTGTTCGTGATATTTCGTGTATTTTCGTGGATCGTTCTCTATGGAACCGCAGCCATCCGATCCACGAAATTACACGAAATCTCACGAAAGAAAACGAACTATGATCAGGTACCGGCATCGCTGAATGCCATACTTTGAGGACCGAAACACACTGGCTCGTAACGGCTCTCGGCGCCGCTGCCGGTATAGTGAGGCGTCCAACCGGCCTGTTCCTGAAACAACCTGATGGCGCGAATCTGACGGTCAGCGCAAAGGCCAAACCAGTGACGCGTCCCTCGGGGCACGCTCAACAAGTCACCGGGCTCCACTTCAATGGCGGTTAACGGACCCTGCTCGGGATAGATGTGAAACAGCCCGCGTCCGCGGATGATGAAGCGGACCTCGTCTTCATCGTGCCAGTGCTCGCGACTGAACTTTTCCAGCATCTGGTCCAAACCGGGTGTGCTGGGTGTAACGTCGATCACGTCAGCTTTGACGTAACCGCCGAGCGATTTGAGGCGCTCAATTTCAGCAGCATAGGCGGCCAGGATATCCTCGGCCGGCGCATCGTCCGCTACTTCGTGCGCAGGTTGCCAGCGTTCGTAACCGATCCCGAGGCTCGCGAGATAATCACGAACCGTTGTCTCGTCACGGATCGTCCGATGCTCCTCCGGTAAATTTACAATCGCCATTATCGTTTCTCCGGTGAAAGCTCTAGTCCCCGTTCGTTTAGAGATGGGCATCGCCCACCGTCTCTAATTCCCCGCTCGTTTAGAGGTGGGCACCGCCCACCGGCACGACGTACATGGGCCCGTTCAACTAAACAATCATACGCTGATTATGTATCCGAATCGTTTCGTCCAGGTCGCACCGGTGGGCGATGCCCACCTCTAAACGAACGAATTAGACCCCGCCGCACGCGAAGTGTGTGCGTCCAACCACCTCAAGCAGAAACTCGAAAATCTCGACATGTCGCCTCGCCTCGTCGAGGTTTCCGCCCCACGTGTAGAGACCGTGGCGGCGAAGTAAGACACCATGAGCTGCAGGGAATTTCTCCAGGGCTTCAGCGAACGAACGCGAGACTGCCTCCATGTCCTGAGAATTTTCGATGACTGGCAGCTCTTCACGATGTTCGTGGGTTTGGACACCGTTGAGCCCCTTCAGCATCTCGAACCCTTCGATCGGCAATCGACCTTCGCGCGCGAACGTCTCCGAAAGCAGGGTGCTCCAAACCGAATGCGTATGCAGAACGGCGCCCGCCCCACGTTCCCGGACGACCGTCAGGTGAAGCCGAGTTTCGTCGGAGGGTCGCCCATTCCCGCGCGTTACTGCTCCGTCCTCATCTATTTGTAAGATCTGGGCGGATGTGAGCGCCCCCTTGTGCGCCCCGCTGGCAGTGATCGCCAACCTTAGGGGCTCGGAGCCAGCTACCGCGCTTAAGTTCCCGCTCGTCCCTAACATCCATCCTCGCGCATAGAAATCACGTCCTATCGCGGCTAACTGCCGGGCGAGAGTGGCATGCTTTGGGTAGCTTCCGTTTGCTTTGTTATCCATCTTCCCCGCGCGCTGACACTCAATGAAGAAGATATTTTATTCCCGTACTTCATAAAAGCTAGGGTGACGGTGGTCAGTTAATTCCTGGCAGAGAAATTGTACAGGTGTCACTCCCAAGAAACCACCGGCGACGGCAAATGCCTAAGTTTAATAAGCACCATAACTTAGGGCAGCGATGGCAAAAATTAGCGAAAACAGGTACTCCGGTGGTTTCCCTTATGCATCTGCCAGCAAGGCAGCTGGCTGATGAACTCCGTGGACACCTTTCGTTGAACCCGCGTCCCGCTGCAAGGTGAGCGAAACCGCAGGAAGAGGGGCGGGCCAGGGAGTGCCGCCCCTACCATTAAGTCATCACCGTCCAGCGGTTCAATGCTCTGCTATTGTCTCGGTCCAACCATCTGATGGCTTAAATGGGGCCTCTTATCAAATTTGAACTCCTCATAAGCACCGTTTCTTTTCACGTAGTGTAAAAATACCTGCACTTGGCGATCGCCTTCAAACACTTCTCGCCAGTGAGGAATTTCCATTCCCTTATAGATAACAGCGTCACCGGGTTCAAGGTTGACCTCGGTTATGCCATCGGCAGTTTCAAGACATAGCGGCCAAATCCCTCTAGAGTCGCTACTGATGCACAGCGTTGCGCTGACCTCGCACGAGGGCCGGTCTATGTGTCTTGCAAGCACCGCACCTTTAAGGTAGATGCGCAGATAAGAATAGGTTGGGCACAACTCGCAACTTATTGCGCTCGACAGAATTGGAGTGAGAATATCCAGGAGAATTTCCGTAACCACTGGTGCGAATGTTGCGGACGACTCCTGGACCTGTTCGTCGCCATAACTCAGCGGGCCATCAGCTTCCAAAACTTTTATGTTTTCTGCCAGATAGTCACACATCACTTGAGGTATCAACTGCCTGAGAATCAGATATCCCTTTTCTTCAAACATATCCCCATCCTCTTAAAGTCACTGTTTATTCGTCGCTTGCCGCAGGCTCCCTGATTAGCCACCCATTAGCCGTGAAGCGGCTATTTGCAAACCTGCGACTTGGACAACTTACCGGCAGGACCTCGTGCTCATACGAACTTGGAAAGAACACGATCATGTTCTGTCTCGGTGTAATTGTCCTGGTAGGTTCCTGCTCAACATTCTCAACCTGGGCCCCGGCCCAATCAAGAAACCTGAGTTGACCTCCACTAAACGCCTTTGGTTCGGAATGGAAGTAATAGACAAATGAAATTTGGCGGAGCGGAATATCTACCGGTTCGGGTGCCCCATTGTCTCGGTGCGATTTATAAAAATCACCATCGTTGCTGGCCGTGATCTGACAATCAATGTACCAGAGGGGAAATGCATCTCGACGGAGAGCACTAAGGACCGCCGGCAGAATAGCCAGGATGCGCTCCTCAATTAGAGTGCGATACTCGCCAAACTCGAATAAGACGCGCGCTCTCCTGTAATCGGGAACCAATGCCCCTTCCGTTTGTTCGTTAGGAATTATGGAACCGGGCGTGAAATCTGTTTCGTGCGCTAACGTGTACTCCATCAAGCCAGACAATTCCTGCTTTGTTAAGAAGTTTCTTTTGATTACCACTTTCACGGGTTTATTCATGATTCATGACAACGGGTTGTCCGAGACGATGCGGCGAGATGCAAATCCAGACTAGTGAAGGGTCAAGTATCTGCGCTTTAGTTGCTCGTAGAAGCAGTGCTCCGAATATTCAACGTTTTTATCCTGACCGGCGGCCCGCCACTTTTCGTTCCAGAGGTGAATCGCATAGGAACGTTCGTCGAGTCTTACAACGGCATCCGGGTCCAGCACTTTGTCCCATTCAAAATAACCGAGAGGGCAAAATACCTGGGCCGACTGTTTATATTCGCCCAGTGAACACTCGCTGACCGCTTCTCCAATGAGCCGTGGTCCAGTTTCCCCCCAAGCTAACTGGGCCGGGTCTTTGGTCTGGCAGACCCCCCAGGCATAGGCCATCACTTCACTTCCTGCGGGAGCCTTAAATATACCGCTGGTTACAACTTCGAGGCCGTCACAGATCTCACTGGAAAAAACGTACTGCTCGGAAAAATCAAACGGTTTCAGGCAGACGATGTCGGTGTCGGCCCACCAGCCGCCGCGTTCCAGAATTAATTTATAACGAAAGAAATTGGCAAAACCCGCATAGCTGGGAGAATGCTGATACTGGAAAATACTCGACGACGGAAGTATTTCATTGGCATCCTTAATCACCGTGCCGGCAGGGATATTCTTCGGTTCCTCGTAAACGTATAGTTGATACTCATGCCCGTTCTGAAGGAATGACACGACTGACAACTGTTCCATCACGGAAAGTTCAGGACCAATCCATAAGCCTTGAATAATCTTGTTCATCCAACTGGCGCGCTCGGTAGTATTTCCAGGAGAGATACAATTAGCTTCATCTACACTCCGTCGGGCTGAAAGCTGCAAACCCTCCTCGCCAAATTGGTTTGTGATTGGATTTGATGCTAGGTCTGCAACACCAATGGCGGGTTGAGTTCGTTAAGTCGGAGCCGCACTAATTCGCGAATCCGGGTAGCACAGTCCAGGTAAGCCTGGATTCCTTTTCCGATCGGGTCATCAATGTCTGCCTGGGCATTGAGGCAGTACGTTTTTCCGGCCACAGACGGGATCATGTCTATCACCGCCTGGCGTTGAGCTTCGGTCATACAAAAAATCATTTCCGCTTCATCGGCTAGCTCTGGCGTTAAATTACGCGCAGCGTGTGGACGCACCGGCACATTGAGGGAACGCAATACTTCCTGGGCCTCCGAGGTTAGCGGCGCCCCCACCCTGGCAGTAACGCCGGCACTGAGTGCCCGCGCATTGACGGTTTCCAATAGTCCGGAGTGGATCTGGAAACGCGTTGCGATCTCCGCGTTGGCTATCGCGGCAGCCATCGGCGACCGGCAAGTGTTGCCGCTGCACACGAACAGAAAGATACGCGCCGCTCTAGCGAGCTGTTCCTGATCGATTGAGGCATGCGGCTCCGTTTTCACATTCAACGTTAGTATCGGTTGAGCTTCCGGCGGACCAATGGATTCCTCCGAGGCAGCCGGCGTATTCAAAAGCGTCCGATAAGCTTTGGCAAACGAAAGTTTGAACCTCTCAATAGCATGCTCTAGCCAGTGATGAAAGGGCGACAAGAGCAGCAGCGCCACTACGAGCAGGCTCATACTGCCAAGTTGGGCCACACTCGGCTGCTTCAGGCCGAAGGACCACGTGAGCACGTACGAGGAGCAGAAACCGGCCAGCAAACTGGAGCCGCGATTCAGGGGAATGCAGTAAGTGTTCTCACGGCAGTCGAGGTAGATGAGAGTGCCGAAGCAATAGAGACAAGCGTAGAACGCTCCAATGAGCAGGGCCGGGAGCGTCATACTGCTGGTAAAGAAACCTGTAAAACCCTGCCGCAACTCCATCATGATCTCACCCTTGCCTATCAAGGCAAAGACAGCAGGTATTGCGACCAAAAAGAGCATCGCGACTAATTGCTCTTCGACGAAGTATCGGTAAGTGGTCGCCTTATCAGCCGATTTCGCCAGCTTGGTGGCGCAGGGAATGCGCAGGAGGTAACCTGACAGATAAGCGGTAATGATCACCCCGGTGACGATGGACAACCGGTAGTTATTAACATCGGACAAGGCGATCAAAATAGCGGGCACGGCCACCGAAAATGCAGCCCACGAGAACCAACGCACCCGACGCTTGAAAACGTGATCGACGATGGGCGCCATGATTAGCACGCCTCCCCGCATCAGCACCAGCGCGAAGATAATCGATAATCCTGGGAAGGTGAAAATGAGCGTGGTCGTCCCGATGATGATGGCCGTGCCGAGGCCCGATAATAAGATCAGGGGGCGTGGAACCGGGAGACTCCGCCCGAAGACCTGGCGATGGCTGGCATGCTTCCACCATCCCTTGAGCGAGACGATGACCGGCAACACGACCGCCGTTGAGATCACCACAGCGGGCAGCAGGCGGAAGCCGGAAACTGGACCGTTCACGCCCGGCCATAGCCCGTTGGTAGTGATTTTGATGAAGGCAGCGTAAGGCGCGTAGAAAGCGAAATAGCCAAGCGCCAACCACCAGATCTCCAATTTATAACGACGATGAGGATAAATCGTGTCCATAACCAACCTTCCAGTGAGAGAGGTTCTACATAGCTTTTCCGGGCCTGCGCCGCCTATGGTTTGTAAAAAGATGGATCGTGGGTAAGTCCAAGAAGTGATTTACCAATCATCGCGAGGATATGGTCGTCGTTATCGTGACGCACATAAAAAGATAGATCCCGATAGATGCGCTCCAGCACGCTGGGCCGGATTAGGCATCTGGCCCCACAGGCCCGAATGCAATGCTTGACCGTTTCTTCCGCCAGATGCTCGACGATGTGGCGCGCCCGGCTGCCGGCCAGCTGCGCCTCCTGGTATTTCCCGGTCTCCCACAACCGGGCGACGTGTCTTAGCCAGAGGTGCGCGGTCTCGACGTTTACCGACATTTGTCCGATGTGGTGCTGAATATACGGATCCTCGATCTTGTTCTGCGTAGTGACATACTCGAATGCATAGTCGTAGGCAGCCTCCGCAGCACCCAAAAACGTGGCGGCGTAATGCGGGATGAAGCAGGTCTGCCATCCTTCTTTGAGATATTGACCCGGGTAACCGATCAGATCCCGGTCTGGAATGAAGGTGCGATGAAAATGCACCAGATGACTTGCAGTGGCCCGCATCCCAATTGGATCCCACCATGATGTGTCTACTTCAACGGTTGCATCCGAAAGGTCACAAGCCATCATCAATTGTGTGTCCAGGGAGGCAGCCGTGGCATGACGAACTCCGCCGGGCCCGGCAGTGTTAACGAGAAGAATCGCCCATTGCGCGCCCACCGCGCTAGTGGCAAATGCTTTGTTCCCCTCGATGACGTAACCGCCATCCACTCTCTCTACCGTGGTCCCAAAGCGAACTGCTTCGCCCGGCTTCCGAGCCTGGGGTTCGCCGCTCCAGGCCACCCATATGTCACCACGTTCGACCACGCCTGCAAACCAACGCTTTCGCTGTTCCTCGTTCGCCATGCCATCCAGCAATACCAGCGAGTTGACGTGCCCCTCCCAGCACCGGGCCAATGAAAGGTCAGCCTTGGCAATCTCCTTCGTCATCATCCACAGGGTGAGGACGTCGCCTTTATATGGACCCAGGCCGAAGCCACCATGTTCCCTGGGAACAGCAGGCGCATTCAATCGGGCGCGAAAGAGATCTTCAAAGTCCTGGCTGGGAAAGGTGGCGGCGAGATCCAACTCAGCAGCCCGCGGGGCAAAATTCTCTTGCGCGAGCTTGCGGACGCGGTCAATAAGATCCTGCTGATCGCTTCCGAGATCGAGTTGCGCGTAAGTCTCTCTCTTTGAGTAAGCAGTTACCATGGTGTGTAAAGCAAACTGTTAGTTTGTGATTGAATGTAAAGCAAACTGTTAGTTTGCGGTAGAACGTAAAGCAAACTGTTAGTTTGCGGTCTTCTGAAACGGGCTCAAGCCCCAACGTGACGCAAACTAACAGTTTGCTTTACATTTGAAGGTGGCCGGGCAAGCTTCTCACCTGCAAGAGTCGCAGGCATATCCTTTCCAGTCATCAGTCGAAACTGGTGAAGTACCTGGGTGAGAAGCACGTCGCGGCCGTCAATCGCGATCCGTTCACGCGCGATTGTGCTGCCAACCAGCGGCGTCGGTCGAGCGCCATAAACAAGATCGATAACCACCACCTCATCATTCATTGTCTCAAGATCGAAAGGGACTTCATCGCTGTCGCGGCCGACCGGGGTCGCGTTCACCACGATGTCGTAACCGCCGGCGTCAAAATCCGGCAGCGGCAGGTAAGGTAGGCCCAGAAGTTCAGAAGCGTGTTGTCCACGTTCTGAGCCGCGATTTATCAAGGTCACTCCGGCGCCCGATTGGACCAGGGCGGCAGCGATGGCCCGGCCCGCACCCCCACATCCGATCACGGCAGCCCGCTTATCCCTGACTTGAACGCCGCGCTCGCGACTGGCCATATAGATAACTTCCGGGTCGGTGGTGTCGGCCTTCCACCAGCCGTTATGCCTAACCAGGATGTTTGCCGACTCGGCCTGTCTGGACATCGGACTAATCATCTTCGCCGCGAGCAGCGCGGCCTCTTTGTGCGGTGAAGCCACGGTCATGCCATTGATCGGGAAGCCGAGCGAATCAAGCACCCGCGAACACACTACGTCCCGCCAGAACTCATCAAACGACTCCACCTGGAGCGGCAAAAACAATGCTGGATAGTCCATGGCGCGGTAAGCCGCATTATGCAAACGCGGCGAAAGCGAGTGGAAGATCGGACTTCCGATGATCGCGAATATTTCGCTCACGGGACTAAGCCCGGGAAGACCATAATCGTCGATTAACTTGTTAATGGTGGGTTCGGTGGGAAGGGCCCGGCCTTGGGGAACCGGGCCGAAAATAGCCGGTGCTCCAAGCTGCAAAGCAGCCAGGCGGCTCCAGAACCCCAGTGGCCCACTAGCGAAAGCGATCGTATCAGAGCGGCCCAATGCTTTGAGGAGCAACAGCGGTATAAACTCGTCACTCATCTTTGCTGCCGTGGTCACTAGTTTATAAACAGACGCGGGCACTGAAGAGAGTCGCTCGAATCGATTCATGAGATCCGGCAAGTCGCGAGCTGCGCCGTACCACGACACACAGCGCTTGTCAGGTGCGATCTGGGCCAACAGTTCCAACGATAAATCTCTGCTGCCTTCGAGCTCTATTCGATCGTAATGATGGGCGGCAGAACTTAGCCGACGGCGGCGCTCGGAGGTGGAATCTTCGGATTGACCGCCTTCAGCCTGGCTTCGCAACGCATACAGCAGTCGTCCTTTGAAGTGGTCGCGCAACCATTCCGGATTGAGGTCGCCGACCAGATCTGAACGCACTTCGAGCCACTCTACAGAGTCCGGCAGTGCCCTTAGTTCAGCCCCGCTCGAGGATGGAGGCGACAATAATGAGGCGATTAAAGAGGCTTTAATCATTTCGATTCTCTGAGTGCTTAGAAGGTTGAGTAGTGCTCTTGCGGCTGAAATTAGCGCGAATGCAATGAGACAACCGCGTGAGAATTCAGCCTGTTTATGTAGCGGGTAAACTATACTTGGGTCGGGCTGAGAGTACAATCAAATTTGGGTGGTGACCTGGTTTGAAAATCTCTGTGCGTCCTCTGTGTACTCTGTGCCTCTGTGGTGGTGTTTGCCCAGTAAATTCACCACCGTTTATTACGGTGCTGAAGAATCCCGACTGGGTTAAGTGCGCTGCCACACATTTTGCGGGTCTTTGCGCCCTTTGCGGTTATGGGCTTTTGTTCCCCCCAAAAAAAGAGACTGAACCGCAAAGAACGCGAAGATCCGCAGAGTTTCGCAAAGCTTGGGGCTGGAATATTTAACGGAACCGATTGAATTGAATTTTCAAATAATTAATTTGCGATGCTTTGCTACCACCCTGTTTTGGCAAGGTGGCCCGACTCTATTCGAGCGTGTCTGGAAAGTTCTCACTTATCCTCTCGTAACATCCACAACGATGAAGGTGTCGCCCGGCCGCATCGTGATCGGCGTGATGCTGCTGGTCCTGGTATTGATGCTATCCGGGAGGTTCAGCGCGCTGATCGACAGTCGTCTCGCTAAGCGGAAGCATATCGATCCTGGCTTGCGCTATACCATCGCGCGTCTCCTCAGGTACCTGCTTCTGGTGGTGGGAATATTGACGGTGCTGAAGGGTGCCTTTGAACTTGATCTGACCTCAATCGCAGTTGTCTTCACAGCCCTTTCCGTCGGCATCGGTTTCGGCCTCCAGTACATTGCTGCCGATATCGCTTCCGGATTTATTCTGCTCTTCGAAAGACCAATCCGGGTGGGCGATCGCATCACCATCGGTGATGACGAGGGCGATGTGCAGAGCATCAATATCCGCACGACCATCGTGTTGACGAACGATCGCATCGCCATCATCGTTCCAAACTCCAAGCTCGTTACTCAGCGAGTGATTAACTGGTCCTATGGCGATCCGCGGGCGCGGATTTCGATACCGATTAGCGTGGCGACAACTTCAGATGTAAACCTGGTAACCCAAACGCTCCTGGCCGCCGCCGAAAAGGTGGAGAATGTATTAACCGACCCGCCACCCAAGGTGCAGTTTCTGCGGTTCGGTGATTACTCGCTCGATTTCCGCCTGCTTGTTTGGACCCGCAACCCCAGTCGGCACCCACAAATCAAAAGCGACATCAACTATCGAATCGAACAGTTGTTCCGCGAGCGCGGCATCGAAATCCCCTATCCCATCCAGGAGCTTATGCTAAGGCCTTCTGATGCCGACAAATTGCGAGACGAGCTGGGAAGGGCCGGCGAATCAGATAGTCACGACTCTCTGCCAAAGTGAAGATATTGTTGTTCGACACACTTTAGTTTGTCGTCTGTTGTGGCTAGCGAGTCTCGCGACAACCTGGGGAATCTCTGATCAAGACAAACAATTAGATTCGTTCGTTTAGAGGTGGGCACCGCCCACCAGTGCGACATCGGAGATTCAGGCTGCGGCGGTTCGTCATCTCCGTTCCGTACGTATGATTATTTATCTTAGTGGTCCATCCCATCGCGTACCGGTGGGCGGTGCCCACCTCTAAACGAGCGATTGTCTAGAATCCTCGCGATTTAGTTGACTCTCAGGAGGTTGTGATGGCACACAGCGAAAAAGTGAAGAGTTTCGGACATCCTGTTGCGCGAAAGGCTGGCTTGAGGGTAGGCTAAGCGCAAATGAGTGACGATTCATTCAGTTCAATCCAGCAATCAGCGAGAGTCTCTAAAATCAATATGCGTTCAGCCCGTTCACTTAATTCCGATCGGCCCGTGGTTACTGACAAGCGCGAAGCTATTCTCCGCGCCGCGATTCGCGTTTTTGCACATAACGGCTATTTCAATTCCAAGGTTGCCGACATTGCTAGTGAAGCCGGCGTGGCCGACGGCACCGTTTATCTTTACTTTAAAAGTAAAGAGGAGATTCTTCATTCCATTTTCGATCGCAACATGGAGGAGGCGATCGCGGCCGGCCGGGAACAGTTAAAAGGAATCACGGACGCTCGAGAGAAGTTACGCTCGATTGCTCACCTCCACCTTGAGCGGCTGGGAGCCGACCGCGATTTGGCCGTTGTTTTCCAGGTTGAGCTTCGCGGATCCACCAAATTCATGGAAGAGTTTTCGGCCGCGGGCTTCGCTGAGTATCTAAACCTGATTCGGTCCACTCTGGAAGAGGGCCAACGCGCAGGTGTGTTTCGTCCGGAACTCAACGCCAAGGTTGTCGCCAAGATACTCTTCGGCGCTCTTGACGAGATGGCGACTAATTGGATTCTTTCAAAACGGCGCTACAAGTTGGCGCCTATGGCCGATCAGGTGCTCGACATCTTTCTCAACGGGGTATCTGCGCAGTGAATTCACTCACTCAAACCGGGAACGTCTCAACCGAATCAAAAATGGAAGCTCCCAAGCGTGAGCCGCAGAGTCCGGATGAGCCCACCACGCTGGTCGAGGTATTTGAGTACATATCGCGGGTCCACCAGAGACCCGACACGCTCAACTACAAATCCGGGGGGCGCTGGGTTTCCATATCTGCCGACCAGATGCTGAGCCGAGTCAAACATATCGCCGGAGGTCTCTATTCGCTCGGGGTGCGGCACGGCGACCGGGTGGCAATTCTTTCAGAGAGCAGAGCGGAATGGACCTTGACTGATGCGGGCTGCTTGTTTGCCGGCGCCATCGACGTTCCAATTTATCCTACGTTGATGCCCCTGCAGGTTCGCTACATCTTGAAAGACGCCGGCGCCCGGGTGCTGGTGATTCAGAATGAAGACAAGTTTCTTCAGATCCGAGAGATACTCGCCGACTGCCCATCGGTTGAGCACCTGGTCTTCATTGATAAGCCATCCACCGAGATATCAGAATCTATTTCCCTCGATGAACTGGAAGGAATGGGCCGCGCGCACGAAGCCCAACAGCCTGAGCTTATCGACAGCCTGGCGCATCAAATTAACTCCGATGACCTGGCCACGATAATTTACACCTCCGGCACCACCGGCGAGCCCAAGGGCGTAATGCTCACGCACTCAAATCTGGTTTCGAATCTGATCGACTCGTCGAGTCATCTCTCTTTTGCCAAGGACGACAGCGCCTTATCCGTGTTGCCGCTATCACATGTCCTCGAGCGATTGGCGATGTACATGTATCTCTACCACGGCATGGCCGTTTATTATGGCGAATCATTGGAAATGATTGGCCCGAATCTGCGGGAAGTAAAACCCACGATTTTTGTCGGCGTGCCGCGAATCTTCGAGAAGATTTTCGCGCGCGTGAAAGAGAAAACAGCTGAGAAGGGGCGCCTCAATACGGCAATACTCAACTGGGCGATAACGCTTGGAAAAGAACACGCGAAACTGTCGGTCTCACATCAGAAGATTCCGGCGCTGCTCGCCTTCAAGCACAAGTTGGCAGACAAGCTTATCTTCTCAAAACTTCGCCTGGCGCTAGGTGGCCGAATCCGGTTGCTGATATCCGGCGGGGCTGCCCTGCCCGAAGAGTTGGGCTACGTTTACATCGGCGCGGGACTTCCGATCGTGCAAGGTTACGGGTTGACTGAAACGTCACCGGTAATTACTGCGGGAGTAGTAGAAGACAATCGGGTTGGCACAGTCGGAAAGGCAATCAGAAATGTTGAGGTAAGAATTGCGGCTGACGGCGAGATTGAAACTCGCGGGCCAAACGTAATGCGTGGCTATTACAACAAGCCGGCCGAAACCGAGGCCGTGATGACCACGGATGGCTGGTTCAAGACCGGGGATATTGGGACCATCGACCAGGACGGGTTTCTGAGCATTACTGATCGCAAGAAGGAACTCTTTAAGACTTCGGGAGGCAAGTACATTGCGCCCCAGCTGATCGAGCAAATGATCAAAGGCTCGCGCTTTGTTAACCAGGTAGTCTTGATTGGCAACGGCCGCAAATTCCCGGCGGCGTTGATTGTGCCTGCCTGGGACAGTATTGAAGCCTACGCCCAACTCAAGGGCGTCACGGCGGGGAGTCGCGCCGAGCTTTGCCGGAACCCGCGCATCATCGATCTATTCGAACGACAGATCGCCGGACTGACTCCGGACCTCGCAAATTACGAGCGGGTGAAAAAGGTCGCATTGATCCCGGATGAACTTACTATTTCAGGCGGCGAGTTGACTCCCACCATGAAAGTAAAACGTCGCGTGATCGATGAGAAATATCGGGACATCATCGACGCGCTTTACCAGGACGCGGAACGCGAAAAGCGGGTAAATGGTGAATAGTCAATGGTAAATGGGATAAAGACTAGTCGGGCTCGGTTTTCGATTTACTATTAACCATTATTCACCATTTACCATTCACCAGTTCATGGTTCCATTTACTATTCACCATTTACCATTTACCAGTTTCATGGTTCCATTCACCATTCACCATTTACCATTTACCAGTTTCATGGTCCTCTGCCTGGCGGTGGCGGCGCTGGCGGGTTTGATCTGAAGTGGGCAAGAATTTTGTCAGCCGCTTCCTGTGCGGCCTGATTCAAGTAGCGATCACCATAGACGCTCGAGCCTCGAGGATTGAGGATACCGCCTCTGTTTCTCTGCGCCTGAGTGTAGGTTCGACCAGACGTAACCTGCTTGGCAGTCACCGGGGCCAATACGGCGTATTCAATGATTACATCAGGCGTCCCGCCGTTCTGAGTGTTACTGCTCATCGCATCAAGCTCAAGCTGGAGCCAGATAACATAGGCATCCCGCTCAGCTTTCGCCTTCTGGACCGCGTCACTTCGGCTCATATTGATTTGAGTAGCTCCTACCTGGACCACTGCAGAATCATCAAGCCTGGCGACCAAACTTCTAAGCACTCCCTCATAATAATAATTGGGCAGATTTGAAAAGGCGTCGTAACGGTCTACGCCAACCAGAAACGTGAACCGCGGCTTCGGCTTTTCGGCAGGCGCATCCGGTGTGGGCGATGGTTCCGGTTCGGGAGTTGAAACCGGGACAGGGTCAACCTTTCGCCCCCGCCTGCCAGACTGCGCCAGGTTAGTCGATACACAACCGAACCCCAGAATCAGGACAAAGCCGGCAACGAGCGGGCGCAAGCGTGGGGGTTGATTAAACATACTGACGTACTCCGGAAGCGAATTAACGCGGCCATTGTAACACCTGCCTGCGCTGCCCCAAGGTTTGTTTGGTAAGATGATCAACCTCTAATTTTCGAGGCGTAGGCTTTAGGTCATCACAGAATTACGTTCGGCTACCAAAATTACGTTCGGTTAACAAAATTATGTGCGGTTAACAAAATGACGTTTGGTTAACAAAATCACGTTCGGTTAACAAAATTACGTTCGTTTAGAGGTGGGCACCGCCCACCGGTGCGCCGTGGAAGACACGAGTCGGATAACATAAGGACCGTTTTGTCATTCAGTTGACTGGACTCATCCATGTCGTGCCGGTCAGCGGCGCCCACTAACGAACGTCTGTTCAAACGAAGAAGGGGTTTGGCTGAAGTGCGTTCACTCGTCATAACCAGAGTCCGCGATCAAGCGCGCGACATACGTTCATTCGATCTCATGCCTGAGGGCGAGAGAGTGAATCATGGCGTTCGGTTCGTTCCGGGGCAGGTAGCTGTATTGTCGGTGGAGGGAGAAGCGCCCGCTTACTTCGCCTTTGCCAGCGCCCCGGAAGACGCGGAACTTGAAGTGCTGGTGAAGCAAAAAATGGGCGCCAGCAATCTAATCTTCAATATGCAGCCCGGGCAAAAGATTGATCTCCTCGAAGTTGCCGGTCACGGCTTTGCGCTGGATGATCATAAAGGCAAGGACCTGGTGTTTGTCGCGATGGGCACCGGCGTCGCACCTTTGCGCTCCGCCTTGCGTCATGTGCTGAAACGGAAGGGCGACTTTGGCCAAAGCGTGGTCCTCTACGGCGCTCGTACGCCGGACGACTTTTGCTTCCGCGATGAGACTGATGGTTGGGAACAGCAGGGCGTTGAACTGCGGCAGGTCATTTCACGCCCTGACGGCCACGATTGGTCCGGGCCCACCGGCTATGTCCAGTCGCTCCTCGATCACGTGCTACCGGATTTGAAATCGCCAATAGCACTCATCTGTGGTTCCCAGGAAATGATCGAGCAAACCCGCGACCGCCTGGGCCAGATGGGCTTTGCCCCGCAAGAGATCTTAACCAACTATTAATGCATCGCCCGTCGAGACCTGGTCCGTTCGCGGCTATGCCGCCCGGTGGCTCCGCGCCACGGGAGATGGCGCCCTAATGTTGACGGCGCTACGCCCCCAACTTCCGTTCCTTTAGAGGTGGGCACCGCCCACCGGTGCGCCGTGGATGAAACGATGCGGCTACATAATCAACCTGTGATTACTTGGTTGAATGGTCTTACCTACCTACGTCGGACCGGTGGGCGGTGCCCACCTCTAAACGAACGTATGCTAGGGGAGTAGCCCCGAAATAATTGGGGCGGCATCTACGGTAGGGCAGAGCCGCCACCGCACATCGGGCGACATAGCCACGAACCGGACTAACTGTTTCCCTATTTCTTCGCCGGCTTTTCGAAATGTTGATAGTCCGGTCGATCTGTCCAGCTGCCACCCCAAACCCAACCTCGCTCCAGGAAGGCTCGCACGATTGGATGATCGGGGGTCAATGTCCCTGCCATGCTCGGATCATATTTGGCGCCGGTAGGAAGGATAATACTGCCTTTGATGTAAGGATTCAGGAAAGTATTTATGTCGATGGCCCTGCCGTAAGCATGATTCGATAGGCGTCCGCCGCCGGTTATCTCCCGGTAATTGAACGCGGACGTGTTGTTGGCCTCCATGGAAAGCTCGTCATCCCAGCGACCGTTCTTGCGAAAACGTTGGTCGGAAATTGGAATCACCGAATAGATAGGGAAGCGTTCCCGGAAAGCCAGCGCAAACACCTTCTTTATGTCCTTTGCCAGATCCTTATCGATAACCAGCTGTCCCTGGTGAATCTTTCCGTCCATCGAATAATATTTCAGCTTCACGACCTTCTGCCGCTTGCGGATCTCCTCGGGACAGTTTGGATCCAAACCCGCAAACGCTTCCTTCTTACTCATCCTGCTGTCGATGATCGGATGCTTCGAAGTTCCGACTTCCTTAGTCTTACCGAAACTGGATGGTCCATCAGCCGCCGTGATCGAAACAAGACAGAACGCGATCACGATTGCCCGCAGAGTTTGGTTAACGCTCATGTGGCCAATTCTGCAATTCGTTTCCGTGCTGCGCAAGCATACAGATTCAATTAATCGATTCGATTGTTTAGAGAGCACACTTGTGTGCCCCTCGGAGGCCACGCTCAATCATCGGTTTTGGTAACGCCAGGCAGGGCACAAGTGCGCCCGCTAAACGGACGATGAATTGAATTAACCGCCTGATTGTTTACAGGGAAACGGGGAACGATCCATTTCACCCGCGATCGTGGGGCCGCGCATTGAGTGAAAACGTCCCCCACGTTATATCAACAACTTGCGAGCGCCGTTCGATCATTAAGTGAAATTTTCTTCGGGCATAACGTGAAGATTTCCTACAGTTTTCGTGCATAACATGAAAGTTTCCGCATGCCTCATTTTTTCATCTGGATCTAGGTGAATCACAGCCTGTTTCTTAGACAGGTGAACCTCGACCGACTTCGATCTTTCTGTCCCAATCAGGTCTCCAGGTCTTCAGCCCAATGCATACTTGAACACCCCCAACACTCAACCTAAATGCCAGAGACCTGAAAAAAAGATCCCGGGCAGCGTTACGTTTCTTCTCGGTAATGTCACTCACAGACAAGAAGAGGATCAGATTTCAAACTGAACCACTTTGAAGCGGTTGGATCGTTGTCCGAGCACAGCAAGATGCTGCGTTGACGAATGAGGCTCGGCGTCCTGCCAACCTGGCGTGACTTACTCAAGCTGAAGAATAGAGGTACCGTGATGAAGAAATTACTAGCTCTCGTGTTGGCTCTCGTAACTTTGGCGCTCATGGATTCGTTGTTGTCCAACACAACGCGTCATGTGAAAGCAAGGGATCTTCTTCAGCCATCGGAGCTGACCGTAGGCCTTGGCAGCGACGGTCGCCT
>JANNJZ010000084.1:0-12279 GCA_031396065.1 Pyrinomonadaceae bacterium
GGATTACTGGCTGCTGGATCGCGAGCGGAACCCACCCGCTACCGCGAGGTGGTACTGACCTCATGACACGGCAGCCGCGCTTTACATAATCTCGTTTCGATTCTAGTCGCTTTTTACAAGTCGAGGTCAAACTCATCACCAACTTGACCTAAGCCCTCTCGCTGTGAAAAGCATGCAATGTTATCATGCCCGCAACGTCTCCCATTGGATTGGCTTGAAATCATCGAGAAGCGGGCGCTTCACCCTACATTAATAAATCTGAGAGTCGAAAGCATGAAATTATCTGATCAACGGAAAGCGAAGTGGCTATTACTCTGGAGCCTTAGCGCGGTGTTTTTCCTATCCGTTGGGGTAGTTCAGTTGGCCCAGACCACGAGCCAAATGCCGGCGCGAACTGGGTACATGAACGACTTTGCCGGAGTGGTTGACGGAAAGACGCGACGACAGCTGGACGAAGTCCTGAAAAACGTGCATCAGAAGACCGGAATTGAACTGGTCATCGCCACCTTCGAATCAACCGCCGGCCAGGAGATTTTCGTTTTCTCCCGGCAACTAGCGTCGGACTGGGACGTCGGTGTCCGGACCAGCACCAAGAGGAGTTTATTGCTGGTGGTGGCAGCCAGGGAAAAGCAGTCGTTCGCCTTGTTTAGCAAAGCAGCGCAGGCCGACTTGCCCGAAGGTGTTTTAGGGGCGATGAGTCAACGCATGCGCACGCTGATTAATGCCGGGGAATTTACTGACGGTCTGAGCGCAGGCGTCGAAAGATTCGTGAGTGTAGTGGCCCAGAAGCTGGCGCTCGATCCAGCCGTCTTTAATCCGAGCCCGGAAACAGCCGCCGCCACGCCTTCCGCAACCGATCCCCCTGCGATCAAGCCCGGTAATGAGACACGGCCGAGGATAGCGAAGACTACGGTAACCGGGACCACCACGGTCAGGCCGGCGGCCACCGAGCCTAAGCCAGCGGCCATTGACGCTAAGCCAGCACCTGTCGAACCCAAGCCTCTGATCGTCGATGCCGCCCCCGCTACGGTTAAAACCTCTCCGCCTCGCGTCGAAAAAACTCCGGCAAAAATAAGCGAGGCAGATGCCTTGCTGGCCGATGAAGATGAATCTGAAGAAGTGGAACTCACACTCACCCTCCCGCTAGACGAGCGGGTCGCGAAGCTGAAAACGTTTATCGGTGAACACCCTGATTCCAAGTCGAAGCCCCGCGCAATTGAAATACTCATAAGTGCGTATGCGGCCCAGGGCGATCAAAAGTTGAAAAAGGGCGACAGCACGGGCGGTCTTCAACAGCTAATGCTGGCAATTACCGAGGTTCCCGCCACTGCTTCCGAGAGCCTGTTTTCGGGAGTTATTTCCCAGATTCCTTTAAATCTTTATATGCGTGGCGAGCGTGCCGCCGCCATCAAGGCCGCCCAGGATGTGGAAGCAAAGTTTGGAGGCGATCCGAAGCGGTTGCTGGCCATGTCTGCCTTTTATGTTGCCATCGAGCAGCGTGGTGAAGCTACGCGAACAGCAACAAAGGCGGTTAGCCTGGCTCCCGACCTTGCCGAAGCGCACCAGGGATTGGGGCTGGCATTGCACATTTCGCTTCGCCTCGATGAAGCGACCGCCGAATATAAACGTGCGCTTGAACTCGATTCAAACTCGAAAACGGCCCGGCGTGGACTCGCCGATCTCAGCCGCGCTCTGGGCAAGCCTGAGGAGGCGCTTGCTCTCTACCGCCAACAACTCACTGCTGATCCGAATGACAAAGCTGCCCGAGCGGGCCTGGTGCTTTCGCTTTTCGATCTCGGCCGAATGACTGAGGCGCAATCTGAACTAGCTGCCGCCCTCAAGACCGACCCACGAAACCTCGCTCTGCTGACTGGCGCCGCCTACTGGTTTGTAGCTCACAATGATAGCGACACCGGTCTTGTGCATGGACGCAAGGCTATCGAAATTGAACCGCGCTACACGTGGTCGTACGTGGCGGTGGCTCGTGGATTAATCGCGCAGAAGAAGCCGCTGGAAGCGGAACGTGCGATTCGCTTTGCTCGACAGTTTGGAAACTTTCCGACACTTGATTATGAGTTAGCAAACGCGCTGGCAGCAGCGGGGCTATACGGTGAAGCCTCGGAGGTTCTGGTGAAATTTTTCAGCGTGAAAGACGGTCAGATCGAGTCGCAGCCTGGGGGGCAGGATTCTGCACGGGGCGCCAACTTTATCGACTTACTTGCACCCGAGCGGCGCGGAAGCATTTTCCAGTTTGCCCCAGCGGACACTGAGCCCAATGCGAAGATGCTTAAGGCGCTATTGACGTTTACTACCTCGCTATCCAACGACAGTAGATCGATTAACGAGGAAGCTGCGATTGCCGCGGCCAGGGAGTTTGCCGCTGGTAACGATTCCGCGCGCGTCTTTCGCCAACTCTATGCAGCCAGCCTGCTCTTGCAACGAAGGGTTGGTTTTCAAACAGCTTTCGAACTCGCCGAGGCGGCCCGCAGCAGTGCAGACGCGGGGATGACCGTGCCCGCGTTAACGGTGGCCGTACAGGCCGATGAGTATCGGGACATTCGCGCCCAGGCAATAGTCTCAGGGGGCACGCCCGACATTCCCGAGGCCCCACGGAATGTTCTCTCAAATCTCTTGCGTGGCCGCATCGAAGATATTTCTGGTTGGGCGCGTTTCAATCAGGACAGACTCGACGAGGCCGTGGACCACTTGAAGCGCTCGGTGAACATTCTGCCCGAAGGAACTCCGGCAGCGCGCAATTCTTTGTGGCATCTCGGATCAGCGCTTGAGCGGCAGGACAAAAAAGAGGAAGCACTTGCGAACTACATCAAAAGCTATAACGCGGGGGAACCAGATTCCATTCACCGCTCAGTGATCGAGAGTCTCTACCGAAAGGTGAATGGTTCACTTACCGGGCTCGACGAACAAATCGGTCCGGCTGCAATTGCCGCGACTAATGGACAGTCATCCGTGCGCAACGATGTCAGGACCGACCCAGTCAGCGTTCCCGCCCGGCCTGTTTCCCAACCTGTTTCACCGCCTGCTTCATCGCCAGAGAGCCAACCAGCATTGACGTCGATTCCAGTATCCGGAGGGGCCGGGAGTGGTTCAACTCCTGCCGCCACGCCGGCGCCCGAGTCCACGTCCGCACCCGCTGCCGCGCCTCCGTTGAAAACGCCTGCCGTCGCCGCTCCAGGTCCGGAACGTTCAGTGGAAAGTACCAACCAGTCGGTCAGGATTAGCGGCCAGATGAAAGACGCGGGCAAGAATCCGATTGCCAATGTGGTGGTGGTTCTGATCAGCGCCCAAGGCGCTGTGCTTACTTCAACTACGGATCGTGAGGGTAACTATTCCTTTACAGTGGCGCCCTCGACACAGGGTTATAGACTGATTCCTTCAAAGGACGGGTTTATTTTCGAGCCGGTTGACCGAGTCCTGATCGGCGTGACCAATGATTGGAAGAGGATGGATTTCACCGCGAGGCACCAGCCCGTGCCTTAATTCTTGTCATTAGCTTCAGAATCAGCCAACCGCCCGCACCTTCTCACCATCCAAAAGCCCGACACTGTAAAGCACCCAGTATTTCGGACGCTCCTGCCCGGGTCACACACGCGCAGGCCTGAAAACTCCATCGTGCTGTTCGGCAATATCGTCGCGGTTGTATAATCGGTGCAATAAAAGCAGAGAGAATATGAAGATATCCAGGCCAACATTTCCCCAACAGTTTTCCCGAATGATTTTGTTGCCGGCTGCGCTTTTGACTTTTGCGTCCTTCGCCGGCGCTCAGCAGCCAGCGCCGCAACAGAGCGCGTCGCGTTTTGACATCACCAACTACCGCATCGAAGCCCAACTCATTCCGGATCAGCACATGTTGCGTGCCGGCGCCGATGTCACGCTGATACCGTTGGAAGCCACGCGTTCACTGTTGTTTGAGCTTAATGGTTCGTTGCGGGTGGAGACGATCGAACGCGACGGCCGTCCGCTGACAGGCTTCGTTCAAGATCCAGTCGGCGTTGGTTCACTGGGCCCGAGTGTCAGGGTAGATCTCGGCCAGGTTGTGCCTGCCAACCAACCTATCACCCTTCGTTTTCGTTGGAGTGGGGCTTTGCAGTCACCTGAAGGTGGGCCATTGGCGACCAAGCGGTTGGCCTATGTGGGTCCTGAAGGCTCTTACTTAATGTATGCCTCGCGTTGGTTTCCGTTTCATGACTACGCAGTAGATCGGGCAACCTCTGACATCACCCTGGTCGTTCCCACCGGAATACAAGTGGCGGGTACTAGCGATGACCCGGTGACCGCACAGCCTTCGCCAAAAGATGGCGCGACGCGCTTCCATTTTGTGCATCGTCAACCCGTGCTAATCGGAAACTTTGCTGCCGGCCAATACATCAGCCGGCCCAGGCGTTTTGGAAATCATGAAATTCAGTTTTACGCCAAGCCGGGTAGCGAAGGACGCATCGACGGCTATGCCGAGCTGATGGGCCAGGTGCTGGATTTTTACTCAAAGCAATACGGGGCGCCACTCGGCGCTTCGCGCCTGGTGGTGGCCCAGGTTGACGATGACAGCCTGGATACCTATTCAGGACCTGGCATAATTTTTCTAGCTTCAAAGCTCTTCGACTCTTCGCGCCAGATACCCGAGGAAAAGCTCGCCCGGGAAGTGGCGTATCAATGGTGGGGACAGACGGTTGGATTGAAATCCTTTGACGATTCCTGGCTCTCGCAGGGCCTGGCTGAGTGGAGCGCCTTCGCATTTCGTGAGTCACGTCTGAGCGGCGGCCCGCTCGAGGCAGCCCAACGCGAGCAACAGGAACGGGCACTCACGTTTGAGCAAACCGCGTCGATCGCCAGAGCCCCCGGTGCGCTCGACGATCAATCGGCGGCGTATCAGTCGATAGTTTTTCATAAGGGTGCAATGGTCTTCCGGATGCTGCGCGAGTCGCTGGGCAAAGATAAGTTTGACCGGCTGCTGCGGACTTACGTTGAACAGTATCGCGGCAAGAACGCGGACATCGACAATTTCGAGAAGTTGACTACGCAGGTCGCCGGGGAAAACATGCGCTACTTCTTTGCGCAGTGGATCGAAGGAACCGGCGTGCCCGAGTTTACCGTCGACTACCAGATCATTCGCACCCGCGCCGGAAAATTTCGCACCCGCGGAACGGTGAAACAATCTCTGGAGACGCTCCGCATGCCCGTGCAATTGATGTTGCGTGCCGAGGGAGATAACCAGACAATTATTACCAGGGTGGAAGGCAAGAGCGAGGACTTTGATTTTGAATCAAATGGCCAGCCGCTTGAAGTCGTGGTAGATCCAAACTATAAAATCCTGCGCATGTCAGAAGATTTGCGCGTCTCAATAATTGCGCGCCGCGGGATCGAACAGATGAAGGAAGGGCTCTACGCCGAGGCCCAGCAGCAGTTTGAAGCGGCCCTGAAGCTCGATCGTTCAAACTCATGGGTCTACTACAATCTCGGTTTGCTCTTTCTTGAGCAACGCAATTGGCAGCAGGCGCTGGATAACTTTGAAGCCGCGCTCAATGGTACATTGAAGCCCTCGTGGATAGAGGTTTGGGCGCGCATCAAGCGGGGCAACGCCTACGATGCCAAGGGCGAACGCAACCGGGCGGTTTCTGAATACAATAAGGCGGTGACCTCTGGTATCAACTACGACAATGCGCTCACGGTGGCTAAGAAGTTTCTGGCTACACCATTCGATCCGAAGGCTTCTCAATCGGCGGAACTCATTGCGCCAGGGAACTAAAGCAGTCCATACAGGATTGTAAGGGCGGCACTCGGTGGCCGCCCTTTTTTGCTTTCTGCTTTCGTTTGCGGCTCAGCCGCCCTCCGTGCGGTAAGGCTGCGCCTTACCGTTCCCTTATCCTGATGACGAGGCTGCGCCTCCGCCGCCAAACGGAGGCATAGCCTCGAAATCAAAACGCCATTGCGGTAAGGCAATAGCCTTACCGCACGGAATGCGGCAAAGCCGCTGTCCTGCCGCGGCTCTCCACCCGCTGATCCAGTCGTACCACTGGCACCCATACGATTGTGCCAACCTTTCCTCGCAATGCCCCCCGTACTTACGATTTTCCTCTTTCTGCCGTAACCTTTTCGTTCCGTCACAGTTTATATAATAGGAAGACAATTGGGCTGAGATCCCCAATTGCGATTTCGAGTGGCGAGGCGGAGTGAGGATCAGCTTGAAGGCTGCTGAAAATCAGCACGATGAACGAGCCTTGATCGAGGCGGCGCAGGAGGATTCGAGCCGTTTTGCCGAACTGTATGAACTCCACTTCGAACGCGTGTATGCATACATAGCCAGGCGAGTGCGCGACCGTTCGGCGACTGAAGAGTTAACTTCGCACGTTTTTCACCAGGCCCTCGCGAACCTGGGAAAATTCAAGTGGCGCGGTGCGCCGTTCGCTTCGTGGCTTTATCGCATAGCCCGAAACTCTATAGCCGATCGAGCCCAACGGCTACAGCGAGAATCAGCGCCGGAGACTACCTACGGATCACCCGAATTTGCGCCTGAGCCCGACCTTGAGCACATCGAGCGAATCTCGCGAATTTACCAACTCATAGACAAACTCCCCTGGGACCAACGCCATGTAATTCGCTTGCGGTTCGCCGAAGAAAAGAGCATTCGCGAGATTGCTCAGCAGTTGAGCAGAAGCGAAGGCGCCATAAAGCAGTTGCAGTTTCGCGCGTTGGAAAGCCTGCGAGCGCGTATGAGTGAAGAATATGTCTGAGCAGTTCTTAATCGATCAACTGGACGAAGCTGTCGACGCGATCATCGCTGGCCGCAACCTGACCCCGTTCACGACGGAGAATCAGGTTCTAACCGACCTCGCGGCGTTGGCACTCGATCTGAGTTTGCTTCCGCGAGAGAGTTTCAAATCGAATCTGAAAGGGACCCTAAGAAGGAGCGCAATAATGACTACCGGGACTTCAACTGGAATTCAGACACCACCAACTGAACACGTACGAGCCGGTTACCAAACCATCACGCCTTACCTGACAGTCAGGGGCGCGGAGCAATTAGTCGAATTTGTCAAAACTGCGTTTGCTGGAGTCGAGGTATTCCGTACCACCGGATCAGCCGGCGGCTTGCACGCCGAAGTCACTATCGGCGACTCCAAGCTGATGATTGGCGGCTACGAGAATGTTGTAGAGATACCGACGGCGCTGCACCTTTACGTGGCCGACGCGGATGAGGTCTACCGGCGCGCCCTGGAAGCCGGAGGCACGTCGGTCGAAGAGCCGGTCGATCAGTTCTATGGCGATCGCGAGGCAGGTATCAAAGACCCCACCGGCAACATCTGGTGGATAGCGACGCACAAGCTTGGTCCTGCGGGCACCTATATTCCGGAGGGGCTGCACCCGGTCACGCCATTCCTGCATCCGGTCGGGGCTGGTGGCCTCATTGAGTTCATGAAGCAAGCTTTTCAAGCAGAAGAGATTTCGCGTGAGCAGTCGCCGGAGGGCATGATCCATCACGCTATGGTACGCATCGGCGACTCAATGATCGAAATGGGCGAGGCCCATGGCGATGCGCAGCCGATGCCACCCGCGCTTTACATGTACGTCGAAAACCTCGAGGAGACCTACGAACGAGCACTCCAGGCCGGTGCTACTTCGTTGCAACCGCCTAAGGATCAAGGATACGGCGATCGCACCGCCTGGGTTCAGGATGCATGGGGCAACATTTGGTATCTGGCCTCGCCGACGGCCTAAGAATTTGATCGAACATGCAGGCGTTTAGAGTACAACCTTGAGGTTGCTCCTGCCCAACCACGCAAGCTAAAGCTTGTACTCTAAACGCCTGGCATAAACCAAAGGAGAATGAAAATGAGTACCCCTCAAAAGAAGGTCGAACCGATTCCAGCAGAGTATCCAGGCGTGACGCCTTATCTCGCGGTCAACGATGCCGCCGCGGCGATCGAGTTTTACCAGACCGGATTTGGCGCGATTGAGTTGATGCGCCTGCCCGGTCCAGACGGGAAAATCGGCCATGCCGAGGTAAAGATTGGTAACGCGATCGTCATGCTTGCCGATGAACATCCCGACGCAGGTCACGTGAGTCCCTCAACACTCGGAGCCTCGACAGTAAAGTTGCACATGTATGTTGAGGACGTTGATTCGTTTTTCGAGAAGGCAGTTGCTGCCGGCGCTAAAGTTTTGGTCCCGGTGGCGAATCAGTTTTATGGGGACCGCGCCGGTAGATTAGAGGATCCGTTTGGCCACGTCTGGCTGGTTTCGACTCATGTTGAGGACGTCTCGCCTGAGGAGATGCAGAAGCGTATGGACGCGTTTTCTCAGGGGCAACCTGAGAGTTGATGGGCGTTTTGGTAGTCAGTTTGTTTGGCTGGCTCTGACGTGGCTTTACATAACCGAGCGCGGACCGGGGTCCCAGGCGGGGCAGCCCCGCTGGGGTGGGGATGCGCCGGATCCCAGAGTCACCCCCAATAACCGAATGAATCGCCACAAAGCCGAGTGAGAGGGCGGCGAGTCAGTTTGGACTTTGCTGACCTCGCGGAGGCCTACAAAACTGAGCGCGGTAACGCCAGATGCTAATGTTAACTTTGAGTATTCGGTGAACCCATCGAATTATCATGACGTGATAAGTCCAATACGTCCTATGGGACCCTTGTTTCTTTTCATCGGCCCGGAGTGTAGGTCAACCAAAAATAGACTGCCTGCACCACACCAATGAAGAATCCAATTACCGCCCCAAAGAGTTCGATTGTTTTCAGGTGATGCTGCGCGACTGACAGCACCAGCTCCTCAAGTTTTGCAATCGGATAATCCGAAACCTTCTTGCGGACCAGTCCACCGACATCAAACTCTGCTATCGCTGTGGGCAGTCGCTCGCGAGCTGTGGCGGTTATTCGTTCGACCAGGGCCTCCCGTGCCCGTTTCATTGAATTCTCGGAGATGTGATCTCCAAGCCGGCCAATGGGCTGGATGAGCAACCGTTCTATTTGCGAGCTCAGGATTGCGTTAATCGTGCGGGCAGTGTCATCGCGCGATAAGAGCGCAATCAAACTACGGATGAGAAACTCCTTAGCGTGCTGGATCGCCTCGGGATCGACGTGTTGGAGCGCCGATGAAAGAGTCTGCGGACGAAACCGTTCGATGCCATCGCGGATGTAGGTAGAAACCGAGGCGGCGAGTTCGTCACTCTTGGCAAACTCCAGCAAGCGATTGGTTAGCTGGAGTTTTATCGAGTCAAACTTCTCTCCTTCGATCTGGCCAATTAGCTCATTCAATGGCCGCGCCATCACATTATCGATAGTGGCATTGAGGAAGGTCTCGGCCTCCTGTTCAAACGCCTGCCCGCGCAGGTATTCCTCGATCTTCTTTGGTAGTGTCTTGTTAACCAACTCGTCAACTTCGCGATGAATGCGTTCCCGGGAGATGAAGATCTTTTTGATGAGGGAAAGGTGTTCGTAATACTCGTCAACCTCGAGCTTGATAAGCGCCCCGATTTGTTTGCGCGTGTTCGGGCTGGTAGCAATGTCCGCCAGGTGCTGGACGATCGGTGGCACCTGCTGGTCGATACGCTCCTTTATGAAAGCGATCGTTTCGGGCGTAAACATTTCAGCCAGGGTGGCGTTGCTGTGGGCCAGATCGTCCAGACGTCCGGAAACAAAGTTTCGGATCTTGACCTCGAAGTTTTCTTCGGTAACCAGGCGATGAAGGCGGTCCTCAACGAAGTGAATTACCCCGTCAAAGGCTTCTTCACTCAGAAGGTCGCCTACTTTGCGCGCGAGCAGTTCGTCAGTCTGCCGGTCAACGAAACGGGAGATGGCTTCAGCGGTCTCGTCGCTTTTCAACATGGCGGCGATGTATTCCGCCAGACGGTATTGGAGCGCGGAGATGGTGTCGAGAATGGGCGCCCGCGCCTGCGAGGGCAGGGCGTCGATAAAAGAAGGATAAACCGTCGACAGCAGATCGTTGGTGTACGCTTCTACAAAATCCTCAACTTTGCGTTGAAAGAAACTGGCTTCAAACAAGGCGTTGAAGACTGTCTCTTGTGAGACCAGCTCGTTGCCAACAGCTTTGCCGATGGAACCAGCCAGTTTCTCGCGATGTCGGGGAATCATCCCTTGTGGCCAAATGGTAAAGCCCCAAAGTTTCACCGGCTGGTACGGATGAAACAACATCCAGATTGCCATCCAGGCCGCGCCAAAGCCGTGAACTGTGGCCACGACCACGATGGCGAGGCTGATTACGAGTTTGAAGGTAAACGGATCGATGACTTTAACCTCTGCTGGGAATAAGTATGTTGTTTTGGGGGTACCTTGAGATGCTAGACGGAGGCGACCATTGCGTCAAACGCAATGAAGCAACACTCGTGCGACTTCTGTTGTTAGAGAACGAATACACCGTTCGTTTAGAGGGGGGCACCGCCCCCCGGCGCGAGTTACGGTCTATCGCGAAGGCTACCGGTGGGCGGTGCCCACCTCTAAACGAACGGTAATACAAACCTCGTTACGGCTTTGCCGTCGGGTAACCGGCCTCAACCCAGGCACCGGTTCCTCCACTGACATTGAGAAGTTTCTTAAAGTCGTGCTGTTCCAGGATGCTGCTGGCGGCGCTTGAACGATAACCACCGGCACAGATCACGGCCGTCGGTTTGGTAGGATCGAGGGCAAGATTTGCAACCGTGGAGTGGAGCGTTGACAGCGGTGCGTGCATGGCTTGGGGCACATGCCCGCTCGCGTATTCAGCTGAACGGCGCACATCCACCACCTGCAAGTCGGTATCCTTCTCGATGAGATGGCGCAGGTCAGCAACGGAGATTTGGGCCAGGTGGGCCATACCCAATCCTGCCTCGCGCCAGGCCTCGATCCCGCCGTGCAAATATCCGGTGACAGTCTCAATTCCCACGCGGGCCAGACGCATGACGGCTTCGTCTACCTGCTCATCTGATTGCGCTACCATGACGATCGACGTTCCCATGGAAATCAACGTCCCGGCCCAACTCGCAAACTGTCCGCCGAGTCCGATGTTCAGCGAACCCGGCACATGACCGGCGCCAAACTCGTAAGCCGAGCGAACATCAAGAATAAGGTGACCCTGGGTGGCCAGTTCATTGACTGCTGGCGGCGAGAGCGAGGCTGGACGCGAGACCTCGGCAAGGGCCTGGGCCCCGCCGCGATTGATTTCAGCATCTCTCGGAAAATAAGCGGGCGCATCCGGCAGGTCCGCGGTCATCATCCTCACAAAGGCATCTTTCGGCATCGGCTTGAGTGCATAGTTTGTCTTTTTCTGCTCACCGATTGTTGAGGAACTCTCCTTTGAAAGACTGCGCCCGCACATCGAGCCCGCGCCGTGTGCCGGGTAAACCTCAACCTCGTCCGGAAGCTTCAACAGTTTTTCGTGGAGGGAATCGTACATCATCGCAGCCATCATCTGCGGTGTGTAGCCTTTGCCACCGGCAAGATCGGGGCGGCCAACATCGCCGATGAAGAGCGTGTCTCCCGTCAAAACTTTTAGTACCTTCTGTAGACTACCAGCGCCGGAATCCTCGTCTCCGTTCGCTCCCTGTTCCCCCTTTCCCCTTTCGCCTTTTTCCCCACCGCTGGTCTCGGAGACGAGCACGCAGATACTTTCCGGCGTGTGGCCTGGCGTCTCCATGATCCGCAACACAACCTCACCAATCCTGAGTTCGTCTCCATCCTTCACTCCGCGGTGCGGAAAGGTGGCGCCGGCTTTCGCGCCAATGACAATCTCTGCGCCGGTGCGTTCCGCCAGTTCGCCATGGCCACTGACAAAATCAGCATGCAGATGCGTCTCAATCACATACTTGATGGTGAGACCCTGCGCCTCCGCTTCCGCGATGTATTGGTCCACGTCGCGTTGGGGATCGACAACCGCCGCCTCTCCTTCAGAACCGATCAGGTAGGAAGCGTGCGCCAGACAAGCGAGATAGAACTGTTTGAAGTACATAGCTTTCTAATGCCCTTAATGCAACGGCTAAGTAATTTTCGAAAGGGATTAACACGATTTACCAGAACTCGCAACGTCCCCACCTTTGGTAGTGACCTAATTTGAGCTTTTCTCTGTGCAACCTTTGTGGTCTCTGTGTCTCAGTGGTGAATTTACTCGGCAAACACCACCACAGAGGCACAGAGTACATAGCGCGGCTTAGGCCGCAACCAAAATAAGAACGCTCCATGACTCAGAATCTGGCATGATCGTTTGAAGCAACAGACGAAGAGCCGGAGGCGAGCCATGAAGCGTTTTCTGGAGCGGCACCGCGACCGCATAACTGGA
>JANNJZ010000096.1:0-18471 GCA_031396065.1 Pyrinomonadaceae bacterium
GCCTGGTGGGCTGCCAGATAGTAGCCGGTGGTCGCAGCGTAGCGCAGACCACCGGACAACAAGTCATGAAGAATTTCCACCCGGAACGGGTGCAAGAAAAGCTGGCACCCCTCCGGGGTATGGTTAATGTTTTCTTACTCTCCGGTGGTCTAAGCTTCGCTGCGACCACCGGCTACTATCTGACAGCCCTTCAGGCTGAAGCAGGGTCGCCAGGTTTTTCACCAGCACCGCATAGTGGTACCGACCTCAAGGGGGCACTGGGACAGCAGGCCAACCGTTTCAACTGAATACCCACCCAATCGGTTGTAAGTTGTGCCCCGCCACAGTTACTTTATTCTCATGACCACGCCACATATGAAACGAATTCTCGCAGTCCTAGTCGCGTCTTTAGTTGCCTCGATGCCTTGGGTAGCCACCGGTCGTGCGCAGACCAGCGACCCCATTCAATCGATTCGGCAACAATATACCGCCATCAACAAGCGCGGGGCTCGATACCAGAAGGTCAAGAAAGAACTGACCGGCTTCTCGGCTGAAGGTGGCGAGTTGATCGCCTATCTTGATGGCCCGGCGATCGTCAAGATAGCTGCTACTTACTATGGCGAAACTGGCAGAGCCGCCGAGGAATACTATTATCAAGCTGGCAAGCTGATCTTTGTTTACCGAAAAGATTCCACGTATAGCCGGCCTTTATCTGGAAAAGTGATCAGGACCAGCGAGACCCGCTTCTACTTCCATAATGATCAATTAATAAAATGGCTTGACGAGAAGGGGAAGGAAGTTTCGCGCGGTCCTGAATTTACAAAGGAACAGGATGAGTTTCTGGCAAACTCCAACAAATTTCTTATCGGAGTCCGTTTAAAGGACCCCATAATCGAAGCGCCGGAATGAGTACTCGTCACCTATGCCATTGCCCTATGAAGGCCGGCTGGTCGGCGGCGTACCACGCTGGAATTGGACCACGGACGATGATATCCTCCGACACATAGTTACGACGCACGCGCATCACACGAAACGCCCTTTGAAGTAAGGCTTCTTTTTCCGTGAGGTTCTTGTGATTCCTGGCAACCCACGCGGCTGCCAAACGTGGAACCCAGCGTGGATCGTTCTTAGTCTTTCAACACTTCTCCGCCACACGCGAAAACAAATATGAAGAAGAAATATCTTCGACCGGCGGCCTTCGTGATCTGTCTCCTGTCTCTGCTCGCGCCGCTTTTGGTCCTGGCACAGACCCCGGTCCCACCTAAGAAATTTGAGTTAACCATCGATAGCATCATGCGCGGCCCGCGACTGGTGGGCTATCCGCCGGAGAGGGTGTATTGGTCACAGAACAGCCAACGCGTTTACTTTCGCTGGAAAACTCCCGAAGAGCCTCGCTTGAAAGAGATGAGTCTCTACGTGGTAAACCGCGACGGCACTGGATTGCGTCGGCTGTCGGATGAGGAAGCGCGTGAGGCTCCACCAGCCGGCGGCGAGTTGTCCAAAGATAAGACGATGACTGTCTTCACGGAAGATGGAGACATCTTTATCTACGATCATGCGAAGAATCAGCGCCGTCGGGTGACGCGCACCACGGACGCCGAAACAAATCCTCATTTTACTTTCGATCAAAAGCGCATCTACTTCACGCGTCAAAACAACTTGTATGTGATGGCGCTTGATAACGGTCTGCTCGAACAACTCACCGACATACGAACGGCAGCTACACCTATCGGTAACACGCCAACGGCAGGAGCTGGTCGCGGTGGCGGTACCCAGGGCCAGGGTGGACCACCCAGGCAAACCGGCACCGCTGACGAACCGCAACGCGGCACCGACAGTCAGGAGTATCTGAAGAAGGAAGAGCGCGCCTTGCTTGAATCAGTGCGCGAACGCGCCGAGCAACGCGAAGAGCAGGAAAAGAAACGCAAGGAAAGAGAGAAGCGCAAGCCCTACAATCTACCCACCGGAAATACCGTTGTCGGCCTCACCCTTTCGCCCGACGGGAAATATGTGATCGCAACCCTGAGCCAGCCGGCTACCGGCGCGAAGAATATCATCGTGCCCAATTTTGTTACCGAGTCAGGCTACACCGAAGACATTCCCCAGGGCACCAAGGTTGGCGATGCCCAGGCCCGCACCCGCCTGTCAATTCTTAACGTTGAAACCGGCGAACTTAAGAACGTCGATCATGGCCAGCGCGAAGTAGCGCCCCCGCCACGCACCCGCACCGAATTGAATTCTACTGAACCAGCGCAGCGAGAGCGCGGCGAACCTACAGCCAGGACCGAACCACAACAGGAAGGCGGCGGGCAACAAGGAAGACGCGGCGAATCTGAACGTGGCCAACCGCGCGATCGAGACGTCCAGTTATTTCAACTGCAATGGTCGGAAGATGGCAAGAACGCAGTGCTGATGGCCCGCTCGGCTGATAACAAAGACCGCTGGGTGTTGTTGCTCGATCCTGCCACCGGCAAAACCAGCGTGCTTACCAAGCTTCATGACGACGCCTGGGTTGGTGGACCAGGCGCATTTACTCTCGGTTGGCTGCCGGACAATGAGCACGTCTACTTCGAGTCCGAGCGCGACGGCTTCGCCCACCTTTATACCGTTGCGATTAAAGGTGGCGAACCGGTCCAACTAACTTCAGGGCCGTTTGAGGTTTCTGGGGTCCGCCTGTCAAACGACAAGACGAAGTTTTACTTTACGTCGAGCGAAGTCAGCTTTTTTGAACGACATCTCTATTCAATGCCGCTCACGGGCGGGACGCGCATGCGCCTTACCACGATGCCGGGAAACAATCAGGTCGAGGTCTCGCCGGACGATACGATGCTGGCCGATGTGCGCTCTTACAGTAATCAGCCGCCGGAGTTGTATCTGCTAACAAACAAGCCGGGACAGCCAGAAGCGACGGCCGCAGCCAAGCCAGTAACAACGTCACCCATTGCGGAGTTCTCCAGTCATGATTGGATTGACCCCAAGATTATCAGCTTCAAGGCGCGCGATGGCGCCACCGTCCATGCGCGCATGTACAAACCGCCGAATTGGAAGGGTGGTGGCCCAGCCGTGCTCTTTGTCCACGGCGCGGGCTACCTGCAGAACGTTCACCGCTGGTGGAGTTCTTATTACCGCGAATTCATGTTTCATCACCTGCTGATGGAGCGTGGGTTTGTCGTGCTCGACATTGACTATCGCGGCAGCGCCGGCTATGGCCGCGACTGGCGCACCGGCATCTATCGCCATATGGGAGGGAAGGACCTATCGGATCACGTTGATGCCGTCGACTACCTGGCGAAGGAGCATGGCGTCGACCGGAAGCGGATTGGGATTTACGGCGGCAGTTATGGGGGCTTCATCACCTTGATGGGAATGTTCACTGAGCCCGATGTGTTTGCCGCCGGCGCTGCGTTGCGGCCGGTCACCGACTGGGCCCACTACAACAATAGTTACACCTCAAACATTCTCAATCTGCCGCAGCACGATGCGGAGGCCTACAAGCGGAGTTCACCAATCTATTTTGCCGGCGGCTTAAAGGGTGCGTTGCTGATCTGTCATGGGATGGTGGACACCAACGTCAACTTTCAGGACACGGTGCGGCTGGTGGAAAGACTGATCGAGTTGCGGAAAGACAACTGGCAGGTAGCGCCCTATCCGGCAGAAGACCACGGATTCGATCGGGAAGCGAGCTGGGTTGATGAATACAAACGAATTCTTAAGCTGTTCATGGATAACTTGCACCCCGAAAAGCGAGAGATTCGACAGAAGGATGCTAAGTCCAAATGAAAATGTAGCGGCGCGCAGGAGGAAACAACATATAGGACCGATCCGTCCTATAAGTCCTATACGCGTTGCTTACGCGTTGCTGTCAACCTCCCCACAATGGATAATATCAATCAAATCTACCCTAGGAGATACATCATGATTTCGGCAAAACGTCTTTACATTTCTTCCTTTGCGCTCTTGTTGCTCGTGCTCGGCGCGGCGGAACAGGCGTCGGCACAGCCCCCTCCGTTCATACCCCGCCCTAGTCAGAAGGCCAGTGTCATGCAAACGATCGGGGTCACGGATGTGACCATCACTTACAGTCGGCCCGGCGTTAAGGGTCGGAAGATTTGGGGTGAGGCGTTAGCCACGCAAACCGCAGCAGGCGAGGCGACGCTCGACGATCAGAGTGCGCGGCCCAAAGACGCGCCGATTGTGCCCTGGGGTCATGCGTGGCGCACCGGCGCCAATGAGGCAACCCAGTTTGTAGTTACTGACGACGTCTGGATCAATGGCCAGAAACTGCCGGCGGGGAGTTACAGCCTGCACACTATCCCGACCAAAGATGAGTGGACCCTCATCTTCAATAGCGTGGCGAACCAATGGGGCAGCTTCCGCTATGACGCCGCCAAAGACACGCTGCGAGTGAAAGTGAAGCCCGAGTGGAGTAGTGAAAATAAGGAATGGTTGGAATTCGGAATTGAACCTGTAAACGACAGTACGGCAAAGATCTCCATTCGCTGGGAGAAGATCGTCGTCCCTTTCACGGTTGAAGTGAAGGATGTGATGGGTATGGCCGTGGCGAAAGCACGAGCCGCCGTTGCTGCGGCGAAGCCCGAAGACTGGAACACTCCATACCAGGCTGCAAACTTCGCCTTGTCGAATCCTGATAAGTCAATCGCAGCTGAAGGCGCCGGCTGGCTCGACCAGTCAATCAAAGCTAAAGAGACCTATCAGAACCTGGCTCGCAAGGCGCGGCTTTTGGCTGGACAAGGCAACACTCAAGAGGCTATTGCCTTCGGCGAAAAAGCATTGGTGATTGGCAAAGCAGCCAAGGCAAATACTTCCGGCCTGGAAAAAGACCTCGGTGAGTGGAAAGCAAAGCAGAAGTAAAAGATCCTAATGCGAAAGTGATAACCGTTAAAGGGTTCCCAGCGCCAAAGGCGCGAAATGCAATGGCCTGGGGCAACGCCCCAGGTAAGGATCCATCAAATCTCGAAGCGCTGAAGGCGCGAAATAGGCAGGGTCAACCGAAGTTCGCAGTGAGTGCGTTTACCTCCAAGACTATTTCGCGCCGTTGGCGCTGGGAAAAGCTATTTCGCAAAAGTGCTCACTATTCCGTCAGGCGATAATTTGCGGATGCAATGGTTACTCATGTCGGCGATGAATAAAGTTCCTTTGCTGTCATAGGCAATGCCTTTCGGAAAATTGAATAGAGCCGTTAATGCCTTCCCGTCCTTATAACCTTCCTGTGCTCGGCCGCCGATGTTTTGTCCACAGGGGTCAATAATATTATTTCCTGCCAGCGTTGATACTTTCCCGTTGGCGATTTTGATAACCCGGTGCAGCCGCTGATCGGTAAAGATTATTTCCCCGCCCTTATTGGTGATAATGGTTTCGGGACTTACAAACTCCGCTTGGCTGATCGCGCCCTGGGTATAAACCGGGCACCATTCTCTTTTATAGGGTTGGCCGGCAATACTGCTGAAGGACCCGGTGGTCAAATCTATTTTTCCGATAAAGCGGGCAAAACCGTTTGCGGCGTAAACTATATCCCCGTGGTCGTCTATGGCTATGCCGTCGATATCATTTGGGAGAATATACTTCCCATCGGGTGTCTTAAGCGTAGACACCATGCCATTGGCACTGATCTTCCTGATGACACTGTAATGCGCCGAATATTTTAGAAATTTCTTCGCCGGATCGTTTTTGTAATAGCTATCGGTGACAAAGTTATCGCCAATAGTGGCTTTTATTTTGTCGTAGCTGTCGACTAAATAAATATTGTCGTGCTTATCGATCGTCATTAGATCGATGATATTGAATCCAGCAGTGCTAATAGGACCGTCTTCCAGCCTGTAAGTGTACTGCTGCCCGGCATGTATTTTTGCGATAGCTTTGTTATCCGCTGTAACCGTGATTTTGTAGATTAGGTTGCCGTCATTAGCATAAAGATTGTCTTTTGAATCAATGATGAGGTTGCGCCAGATGCGGTCCAAAGGTCCGATGACTCCAGGTACTTTGGTAATGTTTATGAGTGTTCCGTCCGGGGTTATTTTGATGATGCCATATTTGAGGGTGGCGAACACATTGTCCTTGCTATCCACTACCACGTGTTGCGGCTCGGAAACTCTGGGCGGGGCTGTTTGTGCCGTCGAATGAATTGGAAACAGGAGGGCGGCGAGCAGTATGAAGTATTTCATAATTAGTTTTTTGACTAAGTGGTCCTTGGTGCGGGCGTAAAGTCCCTGGTGCCTGATCGGCTGCTATTGTTTTCTGTGGTGCACTTAAGATTGTACACTTTCGACTGGTCTGATCTAAGTTACGTGTTTTTGCGATTCTGAGCTGGTGGTGCTCGATCTTCTAAAGGCCTCCAATATAAGATGAAAATGATAAAATACGGTGGTGACCTGGTTTGAAAATCTCTGTGCGTCCTCTGTGTACTCTGTGCCTCTGTGGTGGTGTTTGCCCAGTAAATTCACCACCGAGACACAGAGACCACAAAGGTTGCACAGAGAAAAGCTCAAATTAGGGCACTACCTAAAATACCAGGGCTTAGACAACCGCAAACACGTCCTGGTAGTCTGATACTTACTGTCAGCGTCCTATGAGCACCGCCTCGACCAATTGTGCGGACCCGGAATTGAGTCCAGGATTCCCGGACTGCCCCGGAGTGAAGCGTTCTTCGTGAATGACGCGCTCCGGTTACCACATTCTTCTGCAATGAGGATCACACTATGAAAACGTCACTTGAGTCCCCGTTCGCTCGCTCTTTGGCAACCTTGCTGATTCTGTTTTTCGCTGTTTCTCCCGCGTGGGCCACCTGCGGTGGCGGCGGCGGCGGTGGTGGTGGCGGTATGCCGAGCGGAGGCGGTGGGGGTGCCTCGAAACCAGAGGTTTACTTCGTGCCGTGGAAAGAGCATAAAGCACAGGCCCCGCCAGCCAAAGGATTAGTGGTCTATTGGTTCCCGGCCTCGAATGACGAGTTACAAAAATCGAGCCTGCGCACCTCGCGTCCCTTGTCGCTTTACGCCGCGCAATGCATATCGATGGAGTATACGGATACTCGCATTCCCAACGCGGAAAAATTGATCGGCGACTCAAAGCTTCCGGTGGTGGTCCTGGCGACGCCTGACGGTACGCCCGTTACCAAGGTTGAGAACCAGGGTGGAAAGCTCAAGGTTGCTGACGTGGAAAAGGTGGTCTCGACGGAAGTGAAGCAGCGTGAGAGCTCTCTCGAGGCGCAGTTGGCCGACGCGAAAGCCAAAGCAGCGTCCGGCGATAACCCTGCAGCGATCAAGCTCTACCAGGCTGTGGCACAACAGAAATGCATGTTCCCTAAGAAGGCGAAAGAAGCAGCCAAGGAACTGAAGAAGTTGGGCGCCAGCGAGGCGACTGTAGCTGATGCGGCTGACGCGCCTTCCCCGATATTCGAAGCCGTCCAGAGTCTACGAATTCAGCGAGTTATGGAACGCGGATTGGTGGCCGAAAACAGCGCCAGATACATGCTCGCGGAAAAGCTTTACAACCAGGCGCATCAAATGGACCCGGCTGATCCGGCCCCACTTCGCTACCTCGGCGAAAACTATCGCCATAACATCGGCGACTGGGTGAAGGCTCGAACCACCTTCGAAAGGATACTTAGGATGAAGGCGGATCCGCTATCACGTGCAGTCGCACTTCATGGTCTGGGTAAGATGACCATCCACGATGGCGAGTTCAAAAAAGGCCTGGGCCTGATGGAACGGTCTGCGGATGAGTTTCCGCTGGCATTGACGTATCGCAACCTGGCTGTGTATTGGAACTCGGAGCATGAGATGGCGAAGGGCAGTGAGTATACGCAGAAAGCCCTCGCCCTGGACCCACAGGATCCTTACAACATCGTCTTCGCCGCCGTTTTCATGTCATCTGCCGGACGCGGTGCAGAGGCTTTGAAAATCGCCCGCGAGAACATCAACCTGTTGCCGGCCTCCTATAATCTTGCCGGCATCTACGCGCAAAACGGTCAACGCGAGAAAGCGCTGGCCTTGCTCAAGCGCCACTTCTTCCAATACGAACGCTTCCATGCGGTGCGTGAGAAGGAGATGATGGAGGCACGCGTGGATACAGTGTTTGATTCGTTGCGGGAGGATTCTGCCTTCCTGGCGTTAACCCGCTACGCTGATGGCAAGCTGCCGATGCCCATGCCGGGGATGCCGGCGTCGCAGGCGAGCCCGAATCGATAACGACAACCCTTTAGAAGTCTTCGGTCTTCCATGGTTCGTAAAAAAGTCCGCGGAGGGTTTTCACCTTCCGCGGATCGTTTTGTTTGTGCCTGGCTAATTCAGCAAATCCGTCGATGGGCTTCGCGGCTCCGGCCGCTTGATGTGTCGGCGGCTGCTTCCTGAGGAGCCCGCCGCTTATGCCAAGCGGCTATGCCGCCTGATGTGCGGGAGGTCTCTGACCTCCCGACAAGTTTCTAGGTGAGTGGGGCTATACCCCTGATTTACGAGGGGCGGAGCCCCAAGAAATATGCGTACTTTCCGGGAGGTCATAGACCTCCCGCACATCGGGCGGCAGAGCCGCGAGCCGCCAAAGCATGTCTACATAAACCGGAAACCCGGTTCATTAGGGAGCGGAATAGGATGTGAAATTCCGGCAATGCGGTGAGTAGCCGAGGAAGCCTCTAACGAAGCAACAGCAAACTAACAGTTTGCTTTACTTTTACTTCTTCATCTTCCGAAATCTCCGCGTAACGATATCCCGACTTACTGGACTCAGGCGACGAATAAACAACATGCCGTCGCAGTGATCAGTCTCATGCTGGAAGCAACGTGCCGCCAGCCCGCTGGCCTCGCGTTCGAAGGTTTTTCCTTGAATGTCCTGCGCCTGAAGAATTGCCCGGTTGGGCCGCTTGAGTTCGGCGTGTACTTTGCCGACTGACAGACAGCCTTCCTCGCCGCCTTGTTCGCCCTCGGCGAATATTATTTCGGGATTCGCGGCGACCAGCTTTATTCCGGCGCAGTCCATCACGAACAGACGCAGTGATACACCAATCTGCTGAGCGGCCAGCCCCACACCGCCTTCAGCGTACATCGTGTCGAACATGTCCTGGACCAACACTTCCAGGTCGCGATCAAAAGTCGCCACTTCGTCACCCGGACTCATCAGCACGGTGGAGGGATATTCAACGATCGGTCTGATTGCCATAGTAAACCTGGAGTTGTAGGAAGATTAGACAGGAGGAATCTAACACGCTATTCCCTACTGTCGAGTATTCCGGTGGGCTGCGGGGGCGCCAGTCCTGGGACAATCCCCCAGGGTCGCGTCACTTGAGATTGAAGCGTTTCATTACGTCGGCTTGTGAGAGGCGAGGTTTCTTTTGATCACGAGTTCGAGCCTCAATGACCTCAAGGTAGTCAATCAGGTCTTCTACTTCATCGCGAATCGCCACGAGTTGTTCGCGCTTATCACGAATTGTCTTCGTCAGCTCTTTTTCCAAGGTCTTACTCATAAATGCTCTCTCGGTGCCCGATTCGTCGCACCACGATAACGCCTTCTTCAACGTCGAACAAGATGCGGTAGTCGCCGTGCGGTAGTCGCCGTGGGCAGCCAAAATACGGGAATTTCATACTATAGGATTTGCTTCGATCCAAGCGGCGACAGCAAATGAGAAATCTGCGAAGTTGAGTTTGTTCGGATTCCACTTGAGCTTTGCGCATATCGATGGCAACTCCGTTTGGAAGTCCGCATACCGGGTTGATATGTTTTCCCCACTGGGTACTATTACAATTCGAGGGTCGAGTTCATTCCTCAACCAGTCTCGCACGACTTCGATCACCTCCGGCACGCTGTTTCCTCGCGCCGTAATGTCCTGTCCTTTTACATCGGAAATGAAGGTCTCATATCTGTGCGCTTCGGTATCCAACACCAATGAGATTTTTCCCTTCTGAAGTGAATTGCCAAATCTCTGGCAACCTAAATCAAGACCTAATTCGAATGGCATGTTGAAACGTGGTAGACCCGTTGCCGCATCTAACACCGTATGGGATAAATCGTGAATGCTGTATTTGCATTCCGAAATAATATCCATAATCTTTTCAAGTCTAAACTGCCCGGCATTACTCGCTTCGAGAGCGCACCTTGGCCTGAACCCAATATCATGGACTGTAAAAACTATTGCATTGAAGAAAGGAGTGTATGTTTCATCAAATGGACAGTTAATAAATACATTCCGCAGGAAGTTTGCTGGAGTTTTGGCCATGTAAGAGGTGTAGGAGGGTTCACCTGGAATCCGTCTAAGGCTTATTCGGACAATCAATGCCTCCGGTCACGCGGGGGAAACGGATCACTTCCACGACTACCCTTATCGCCGCGTTCGCTGAGGACTTCTCTGACAGCCGTTCTTATCTTGTCAGGATCGGTTACACCCGGCGTAGGCGGGAAGAGCACTTTGCGAGGAGATTTTGGTGGAAGCGGGTCAGCACCGTAGCTGTCCCTATCCCGGATGCGGCCATCCGATCGGTGAATGACTAGTTCGGATCGTTGGTTCCTTGCAATCTCCCTAGCGGCATCTATTGCTTCTGCTTGAGTGCGGTGAATGCTCGTTGCGCGTCCATTGCCTTCGCCTCTGACGGCCCACTCACTTCCGTAGGGAACTACGTGCTGATTCTTTGCCATAAACTCAATTCCTTATGTCTTCCCGCTGTACCTGAACTATAACAAATCCAGCCCGATAGTCTCCATATCTTTTGAGACCAAAAACCCCTCCGGCTCTACGATCTTGCCGGCGATTGCAGAAGCAGCTACGACGTAGGGAGACGCGAGGTAGAGTTTGCCGGGGCCGGAGCGGCCGGGGAAGTTTCGGTTTTGGGCACTGACTGTGACGGTCTCCGCAGATGGTGATGCGCCGGGGCCGGCGTTGATGCAAGCGCCACATGATGGATCGATTAACTCCGCGCCGACGCGTTCGAAGATTTCGATGTAGCCTTTTGAGCGCGCGTATTGCTTGATCTTCTGCGATCCGAACTGCAGGTAAAGGTGAACCCCGGGTGCAACGCGTTTCCCCTGGTCCAAAGCGTTCTGCAAAACTTCCGCATACATGTCCATGTCGGCCATCTTGCCGCCGGTGCATGATCCGCCGTAGGCCGCATCAATGCGAACCTCTTCCTTCAGCGAATCGATGGTAATACCGTTGCGCGGGTCTCCCGGCAGCGCCACCATCGGCCGAATCTCGTCGAGGTCAATTTCAAACACCGCCGCATATTCAGCATCCGGGTCGCTAAAGGTGAATCCCTGGCGAACCTCTTCCGCATCGAGCCCGCGGGTCTTCACGATGTACTCGAGCGTGTGTTCGTCAGGCTCGATAACTCCCGTCGTGCCGCCCGCCTCTACCGACATGTTGGTCAGGGTCGCGCGTTCATCCATCGACCAGTTCCTGAGATCTTCTCCGGCAAACTCCAACACCTTGCCGATGCCTTTGCTCGTCTTCATGTAATCGGATGCCAGGATAAAGAGCATCACGTCTTTCGCCGCCACATCCGCGCGCTTTTTGCCATTGAGAACATAACGGACAGTCTCGGGAACCCGGATACGAATGTCCTTGGTGTACCAGGCATTGGCCATGTCAGTGGAGCCGACCCCAAAAGCGAAGCAGCCGAGCACGCCTGCCATACATGTATGCGAATCAGTCCCGATGACGATCTGGCCGGGCAAGGCCAGGTCTTCGACCACGGCGTTGTGGCAGATGGCTTCGGACCCGCCTTCCGGGTTTTCACCGTAAAGCCGAATCCCTTGTTTCTTCGTGAACTCTTCCTGGGTGATGGCCAGGCCGTCAGCCTTTTCCAGCAGACCCATCTCGCGATGCTTCGGCGACATGACCTTGCTTAAGAACGTCAGGTGATCACGAAACGCGAACACCGATTCAGGTTCGGAGACCCGTGCCTCGGACCCGAGGGCGAGACGGAACAGCGACTCGGCCATGGGCGTGACATACTCATGAGAGAAGCGCACATCAGCCGCGGCAAACAAAGCATCGCCGGGCTTCACGGCTTCAACCCCGATCTTTCCCGCCGAGACAAAAGCGCGGCTGGCGATAATCTTCTCCACGATCGTCATGGGCCGTTTGGTGGTTTCCAATCGTGGAGGAGTGACTCTGCCCGCCAGGCGCGCCTTGTTGTAGTTGAAGAGTCCGCCGTGTTTGACGATGTCTTTCGAGATTGGGTCGAGACCCTCAGTAAATTCCGTGACCGGGATTTCCTCACCGCCTCGAATTCGTTGCACCAGACCCAGATCTGTCGAGGTGAGCAGACCGATATTCTGGGAATTCTGGCCGTAAATCTTTTCAATACTTTTCGCGATTACCAGCTGAACTCCGGCTGCTTTTTCAGCAAAGGGCGCGGTTTCGCGAGACGAACCACAGCCTTTCGACAAGCCAGAAACCACGACCGCGAAACCGCCGTTTTTGACTTCGTCTTTTTGCACCGCGCCCTCGCGCATGCCCACGTAAACGTATTGTCCGAGCGTTTCGTCGTAGTAGAAGCAAACCCATCCAGGCGTGATTTCGTCGGTGGAGATATTGCTCATCAAGGGCAGGTCGTCGTTCATCAAACGCCCTGCCAACTCTGCTTCAAGCCGCTCCCGCTCGTCGCCGACGGCTTGAAGTTGCTGACGAATAAGAGTGGTGTTGTCGGTCAGAAAAAGTATCCGGCCGGTGAATGTCAGTTGGTCCGGAAGAGTGGTCATGTCAACGGTCATTAAAGCTCCCTGGGAAAGAATAATGCATCAAACTAAGGAAGCATTATAACCATACGAATCCGAAACGCTCGAACGGCAAGCGCATCCGCAGATTACGCAGATTCAAATCGGAACAACTTGGTTGACTTCACCGTTGTCATCGGCGAAATCTGCGGTTGGTCAGAGTTTGAGTAGCCTACGAGATTTGAAATGGGAGACACTGGTGCTTAATATCCTCGCAGGTGACAAAAAGAACAGAGTTTACCAAGGCCTTGAGGGAGCAATACCAATGACTTCAAGATTTCCGCGTTTGTTTCTGGTTCCACTACTCGCGACATTCTTATCCGCAGCCACGCCGGCAAAGGTACCCTCTCGAGGGCAAGTCCACCCGTCCACCGCCATCGAGCAGCAGGAAAGTTCGTCGAGTCAGGAATTGACGCATGCGGCCAAGCTCGAGATTGAAGTGGTGAAGCTCTATAAAGAGGGTAAATTCGAGGAAGCGATTCCTATTGCCAAACAGGTGCTCAAGATTAGGGAGCAACTATTGCCGGCAAACGACCCACTCCTGGCCGACAGCCTCGGTAACCTGGCCATGCTTTACATGGCCAGGAAGAAGTTTGACGATGCTGAGTCGCGGCTGCTGCGGGCGCTCGTGATCTATGAGCAGACTCCCGGAACGAATGCGCTGGTGTTAGCAAAAACTCTCGACAGTCTGGCCCATGTCAGCCTTTTCAAAACCGATATCCGAGCGGCGGAAAAGTATTACCGGCGCGCGCTATCGGAAAAGGAGAAGGCCTTCAGCCCGGATCACGAAGAGATTCTCTACTCGCTGAACACCCTGGTCGATTTTCATGTCACCAATAAGGACTATGCGGCAGCGAACGAAATGCTGCAGCGAATCATTTCCATAAAAGAACGGAAGCTGGGCGACTCGGATACGCAGGTAGGCAGGCTACTCGAACGAATGGCTTGTTTGATGTTTAAGAACAAGCAGAACGCCGAAGCGGAAAAGGTTGAGGCTCGCGCTAATCACATTCTCTATAGCGCCCTCGCACCCATGCCGGATCCAATTGAGCTGCCGTTCCAGGTTTTTGCTTGCAAGGTGATTAATAATCCGCCTCCTGATTTTGCATCTGTCGCCAGGATGCAGAGATTCTCCGGCACGGTAAAGATGGATGTTGCGGTAGAAAGCGACGAAGTGGGCAACATCACTTCGGCCAAGTTGGTTGGCGGCGACCCGGCGTTCAGATCAGTGGCGGAGAAGGCAGCACGCAAGGTCAAATTGCGGCCCACCATTGTTGACGGTCGCGGCGTGAAGGTGGAAGGTGTCATTAGTTACGGGTTTAGGGCCACGACTCGAACGGTGGTTGTGGCTGTGCCCGGTCGCCGTCCATAATTTTTCGTCGGTCCCCGCTTTGAGTTTGCTTTGCGGTTCGGCCGCCTTCCGTGCGGTAAGGCTATCCACATATCTGAGAGCACCTGCTGCCGTCGTTCATACCTTACAGTTCAAACGGCAAGATATTGAGGAATCCTAAGTAGGGAGAGTAACAAAATGAAGCGAGTAATCGGCATTGGCGGAATTTTTTTCAAGTCGAAAGATCCGGAGAAATTACGGGCCTGGTACCAGAAGCATCTCGGGCTTGAACCGGATGAATATGGCAGTGTCGTTTTTGATTGTCGCGACAGCGAGGGAACAGATAAAGCCGCCCAAACAGTGTGGTCGTTGTTCCCCAGCGATACCAAGTATTTCGATCCCAGCACTGTACCCTTCATGATCAACTATCGGGTGGAGAATCTCACTGAACTCTTGCAGCTATTGAGAAGCGAGGGCGTGCAGGTTGAGGATCGCCTTGAGGAATTTGATTACGGGAAATTCGGCTGGATCATGGATCCCGAGGGAAACCGGATTGAGTTGTGGGAACCGGGTGTTTCCTTCACCAAAGAGACCGGGAATTCTTAAGCTCGGAGGTCCGAGGGACGTAGGTAAACAGTTGACGATTATAGAGCCCCCTGGTACCCAAAACTTCTCAAATAAGAGTGGGGGCGATTTGTGAATAATCCACTAAGGATGAGCTAACAAGAGTGACCATGGCGATGGCCGACACTGGCTTGTCGTGCGTGGCAGGCGTAAAGCGAATACGACGTATGCGGCGTTTTTCCACACGCTCAACCATAAAGCGCAGGCCTTCAAATTCGACTGTTTCGCCTTCCTGCAACAGACGACCAGCCTGCGCTAGAAGAAAGCCGGCCAGGGTAATATAACCGCCATCTTCCGGCAGACGCAGATGAAGACGTCTGTTTGCATCGCGTACAGCGAGCATCCCACTCAACAAATAGCTGCCATTTTCTTCTTTCGATATTTGAGAACGCACTTCTTCATCATATTCATCGTTGATCTCGCCAACGATTTCTTCCAGTAAATCTTCGAGTGTGACGATTCCTTCCATGCCGCCATGCTCATCGATCACAATGGCTAAATGTGTGCGCGACGACTGCATGAGTCGAAGTGCTGCGCCAAGCCGTGCCGTGGCTGGAATAAACTGCGGAGAGTGAAGTAGCTTTTCCATCTCGAAAGCGTCCGGCGGTGGCTGTTCCAGATAAGGCTCTAAGTCCCTTCTGAACAGGGTGCCGACAATGTCATCCAACCGCTCACGATAAACGGGCAAACGTGAATAGCCCAAGCTGCGAAAAGCATGCTTGGTTTCTTCCAGGGTGGCAGTGACTGGGATCGCATCCACAGCCGTCCGGGGAATCATCGCTTCTCGGACCTGAGAATCTGAAAACTCGAAGACGCTGTTGATGAGCTCTTGTTCTTCTATGCCAACATGACCGCTTCGACGAGAGACGTCTATCAATTGGCGCAACTCTTGTTCGGTGTACACGGATGCGTGTTCACTTGAGGGATGAAGCCCGAGCAGCCGTACAGTTCGTGTGCCCGCCCAATCAAGCAGTCGGATCGGATAATGAAAGGTTTTGTAGAAAATCTGCATCGGCAGGGCGATGGCCAGAGCCGTCTTTTCTGCGCGTTCGAGCGCAATTGTTTTCGGCGCGAGTTCGCCAAGGACGATATGAAGAAAGGTGATGATGATAAAGGCGACGATGAAAGCAATGGTATGCAGGACTGTGTCAGAAACACGACCTTTGAGAGGAATCTCAAGCAAGTGAGCAATTGCCGGTTCGCCAATCCATCCAAGCGCAAGTGAAGCCAGCGTAATGCCAAGTTGGGTAGCGGAAATGTACGCGTTTAGGTTATCCACCAGCCCTAACAACAACGTCGCCCTGCGATTGCCGGCATCAGCCAAAGCGGCGATACGAGAACGGCGCACACCCACAAGCGCAAATTCCGACGCGACGAAGAACCCGTTCGCGAGAACCAGCAGGAAAACGATAATAACGTTGAGGGCTTCGAACATGGACTGTGGATTATGATAGACGCTCGCGATAATGCGAGACAAGTAAGGTGAAAGAAAACAAGACCGGCGAAACCCTTGTTGCCTCATCAGAGAACGTGTACGATTACCAATCTGCCAACAAGATCTCAACTAAGTGTGCTCTTCCGAATGACTTAACAAGGAGATTTCACAGTTATGTCCGATCGAAAAACGGCTCTGGGAGTTTTCGTCCTGCTCTTTACTTCCGTCGTGGTTGCTTTCGCGGATCAGCCCAGAATGGTTGCGGCTCGCAACGACCTGCAGCGGGCCAGAGCGCAACTTCAGGCAGCCGCGGCCAACAAAGGCGGCCATCGCGCAAAAGCAATTGACCTCATCAATGCCGCCATTGTGGAAATCAACCGCGGAATTGCTTTCGATCGCCGAAACAATCATGCCTGAGCACAGCTTGGGGAAGAACTGACAGTCGGCTCAGCAATCGATCAGCCGCACATGCAGCAGGCGCTGGAATATTTGCGACAGGCAAAAAACAATCTTGAGGCAGCCTCCTCAGATAAGGGCGGCCACCGCAAGAACGCCATTGGTTTTGTAAATGAGGCGATTGACCAGGTCAAAAAAGGCATAGACGTAGGCCAGTAGAGCAGACCAGATTTAGCTTCCAAGAGACAGCCGTTCTCATTGAAACCGGCTGTCTCTTGTCATCTTCAGTGGGGTTGGGTTCCTGGGCTTGGCAAGGCTTCCGGGCTCCTTAGGAGCGAGAAGCTACAGAACCGAGCGCGGCCGGATACTAAGGTCAACGCCGAAATGCCAGGTGAATTCCTAATCATCACAACTTGAGTCGAGGACCCGGCGCTAACGCGCTCGGTTCTGTAAGATACCAGGTCCTTGCTCCGGCGAAGCGCGGATCTACTCATTAATCGAAACCACAAACACCTGGCTCCCATGGAGCCGAGTTCAATTTGCTGAATGATGACCGTTACCTGGAGATCAATGAATAATAAAACCTGCTTACTCATTATCTTTTGCGTGCTTGTCCTGCCCGTCAGTAGTCGCGGGCAACAATCGCTCGACGCTATGATCGATAGCAACATTTCCTCGCTCGTGGACACCTACAAGACGCTGCATGCCGCGCCCGAGCTGTCGCACTACGAAGAGAAAACGGCATCCTTCTTCGCCGGTCAGCTGCGCGCGCTCGGTTACACAGTGACTGAGCGAGTTGGCAAATATGAAAATCCCGCGTGGACCAACTACGGGGTGGTTGCCGTGATGAAGAACGGCGCCGGCCCGACCGTCCTGTTGCGAACCGAACTCGACGCTTTACCGGTTGATGAAAATACCGGGTTGGCCTACGCGAGCAAAGTAAAAACCAAAAACGATGCCGGTCTGGAAGTGAGTGTGATGCATGCCTGCGGCCACGACATTCACATAACCTCAATGCTGGGGACCGCGAAGCTGCTGGCCGCGTTGAAGGATCAGTGGAGTGGTACGCTGGTCGTAATAGGCCAACCTGCGGAGGAGGTGATCGACGGCGCGAGAAGTATGGTGCGCGCCGGCCTCTACGAGCGGTTTCCCAGACCTGATTATGTAATCGCCCTCCATGATAGCGCTGACCTGGAGGCCGGTAAGGTCGGTTACACGCCCGGTTACGCCATGGCCAGTTCTACTTCGGTGGACATCAAAATTCGCGGGCTGGGTGGTCACGGGGCGAGGCCGGAGACAACCAAGGATCCGATTGTGGTTGCGGCCCAAATTGTATTGGCCCTGCAAACCATCGTCAGTCGTGAAAACTCTCCCCTGGATCCGGCCGTTGTGACCGTGGGTTCTATTCATGGCGGCACTAAACACAACATCATTCCGGGTGAGGTTGATCTGCAGTTGACCGTGCGTGCTTACAAGGAAGAGGTCAGGAAGCGAGTGCTTGCATCGATTGAACGGATAACCAGGGGCGTCGCGCTGGCGGCGGGAATACCCGAGGACCGGGCTCCGATAGTTAAGTTTAGTGAGACTCAGGTTACTGCCGCTACCTACAATGAGCCGCAGTTATCAGAACGATTGGGAGCAGTTTTTGTAAAGGTTCTGGGAGCGGACAACGTCGTCAAGTTGCCGCCGGTGATGATGAGCGAAGACTTCGGTTACCTCAGCTTGGATCAGAAGATTCCATCCTCGCTTTTCACCCTGGGGGCGGTTGATCCGGCAAAGGTCAAACAAAGCAGGGAGACGGGAACACCTTTGCCTTCGTTACATTCGGCTTTGTTTGCGCCAATTCCGGAACCAACCCTCAGAACCGGGATCAAGGCAATGACATCGGCAGCACTGGACGCCGCCCGAGATCGTGCCCGAGTGGTACTTCCTGCCGTACTATTCGATCCTGCGCTCGATCCCCGACAAGCTCTCCGGCGTGCTGGCCCTG